>JAUNSP010000003.1 GCA_030539155.1 Clostridia bacterium | reverse complement strand
GGTTTTTGTGTAAAAATGAAAAAAACAAAAACGGACATCGCAACTTAAATTAACCAAAATTCAAAAAATTTCAAAAAATGGTTGTAAAAAATAAAATAAATTGATATACTATATAGGAATAGATTTTTAAGGAGGAAAAGGTATGGAGAAAGATGAATTAGAAGAGAAGGTAGAAGATTTTACAGATTTAGAAGAATCAAATAGCGAAATTAAAATTGCAGATGATGTTATATCTGTGATTGCAGGAATGGCTGTATCAGAGGTTCAGGGAGTTTATGGAATGGCAAAAAGTTTTGCAGGTGGAATATCAGAGGCACTAAGCGGGAAAAAAAATTATTCTAAGGGAATAAAGGTTGAGGCAACGGATAAGCTTGCAAAGATTGATGTAAATATTATTGTTGACTATGGTGTTAGAATACCTGATGTGGCTTTTGAAATTCAGAATAAGGTAAAAAAATCTGTTGAGGCGATGACGGGATTAAAAGTTACAGAGATTAATGTGCACATACAAGGGGTTCATACGAACAGTAATGAAGAACAAGAAGTTGCAATAAGTGATAATGATGACGAAGAAAATGAAGAAATATAAGGGGGAAATAAGAAATGGGAATAATAAATAAAATATCAATAATAATATTTTCAGTATTAATATTAATAACATCAATAATAGGATGTTTAATAATTTTTGGATGGATAAGTATAGCAACGCTAGCAACATTTTTAGCAGCATTGATAGCAACACCATCAGCTGCGGGTACGATACTTATTATATTTGCAGTGTGTATAATTTTATCAATAAGAGGAATCTTTTTCGATATAGATAAAAAGGACAAGATGAGGGTAAAGGATGGAATTTTATTGCAAAATTCAGATGGGAAACTTTTAATTACAAAGGAAACATTAGAAAATCTTGTGAACAACGTTATTAAGGGTTTTGAAAATGTTGAAAAATCAACAAATAGAATTGTTTTAGAGGAAGGTACAAATAATCTGATTATAAATGCAGTATTAACGGTAAAACAAGGAGCTGTAATAAAAGAATTGTCAAACAATTTACAACAAAGAGTAAAGGAGACTGTAAAAATTTCATCAGACTTAGATGTAAAAGAAGTTAATATAAGTATAAAAAATATAGAAAATAATTAGAAATGGAGGCATAGAGATGGATAGTTTGAAAGAGTTTTGGGGAAAGTTTAAAGGTGCTATAATAGGTGCGATAATTGCTATATTAATATGGGGAACAGGATTTTATCATTTTATACTAGGAGTAATATTAGTTACTTTAGGAATTATTGCAGGCAATTATGTGCAAAACAATAAACATGAAGTAAAAGATAAAATAAAAAATTTTATTGATAAATTATAGGTTGTAGGAAGGTAGAAAAATATATGAAAATGACAGATGCTAGAGTCTTGGCTTTTAAATTGTTATATAGTTTAGAAATGCAAAAAGAAGATAAAAAGGAACAAATAGATTTATTTATGCAAGCAAACGAAATAGATGATGACGAAGTAAAAAAATATATTAACGATATAAATGAAGGTGTTATTGAAAAAGAGAATGTAATAAATGAATTAATACAGAAAAATCTAAAAGAATCTTGGAATATGAGTAGAATTTCAAAGATAGATTTAGCAATACTTAAGTTGGGAATATATGAAATGATATATAGAGAAGTTCCTTATAAGGTTGTTATAAATGAAACAGTGGAACTTGCAAAAAAATATGGAGAGGATACTTCAGGAAATTTTATAAATGGGATATTTGCAAGTATCGTAAGAGAAAAAAAGTTTGCAGAAGATAAAATGGAGGATTCTTAAAAATGAAACAAGAAGCGATGACAGTTGCAGATTTAAATTTATATATAAAAAATAAAATTGCAACTGATGAGTTTTTGAATAATGTTTTAGTGAAGGGTGAAATATCAAATTTTAAGCATCACTATACAGGACATATGTATTTTACTTTAAAGGATGAAAATTCATTAATAAAATGTATAATGTTTAAGGGCTATACTACAAATTTATCTTTTAATCCGAAAGATGGTATGCGAGTAATTATTTTAGGAACCGTATCAGTCTATGAAAGGGATGGCGTATATCAAATATATTGTAAAGCGATGGAAGAACAAGGAATTGGAACATTATATAAAAGATATGAAAAACTAAAAAAAGATTTGGAGCAAGAGGGACTTTTTGATTTAAGTAAAAAGAAAAAAATTCCTTTTATGCCTAATAGTATAGGAGTACTTACCTCAAATACGGGATCTGTAATTAAGGATATAATAAATGTTTCAACTAGAAGGAACCCGAAAGTAAATATAAAACTCTTATCGGTTCCAGTGCAAGGAGAGGGAGCGGCAGAAAAGATAGTAGAGGCAATAAAGATAATGAATGAAAAAAAATTAGTGGATGTGATTATACTTGCTAGAGGAGGAGGATCTTTAGAGGATTTGTGGCCATTTAATGAGGAAATTGTAGCAAGGGCAATATTTAATTCTGAATTGCCAATAATATCAGCGGTAGGTCATGAAACAGATTTTACTATATCTGATTTTGTTGCAGATTTGAGAGCTCCTACCCCATCAGCTGCAGCAGAACTTGCTGTACCAAACATTTCAGATATATTACTGAAATTAGAAACTTGTAATACTAGATACAAATTAGCATTAAAAAAGAAAATAGAGATGATGAAGTATAAATTTGATAGATGCATGGAAAGTAGATTTTTTAAAGAACCATTGTTCAAGATAAATGAAAAATTTATTTTAACGGATACTCAGATTAAAAAAATGATACTATTAGTAAAAAACAAAGTTAATTATGAAAAATTGAAGATGGGAGAGATTGTTTCAAAATTAGATACTTTAAGTCCATTAAAAACTTTGATAAGGGGATATAGCATAACTCAAAAAGGCGGAAAAATTATAAAATCGAAAGATATGCTAAATAAGGGGGATATTGTAAATATTATATTTAATGATGGACAGGTAAATGCGGAGATTATTGATGATTAAAAAAGGAGAGATGAAATATGCAAAATGATAATAAACCAATAGTAATATTAATTATTGCAATAATAATATTTATTACATTATTTGCAATAGGTTTAAGAATGATGTATACTTCAATGGGAACAGATCAAAACGAAAAAGTTCAATTAGAAAATGTAGAAGGTTTTATTAACGAAAAAGAGAAAAAGGAGTAAAATAATGAATTTCGAAGAGAATTTAAAAAAAATAGAAGAGATTGTGAGTGAAATAGAGACAGGCAATTTAGATTTAGATGATACGATAAAAAAATTTGAGGAAGGTATGGAATTATCGAAGAAATGTAGTAAATTTTTAGAAGATGCAGAGAAGAAAATCACCATACTAGTAAAAAATGAGGATGAAATAAAAGAAGAAAAATTTAATATAGAGTAGGAGACAAAATGAGTTTTATACAAGAATATAAATATATTGTAATTCCATTGGTTGTATGGTTTGCAATACAAAATTTTAAATGGATTTATGAATATATAAGGACAGGAGAATTAGATTTTAAAAGGGTTATAGGTGCTGGTGGGATGCCTAGTTCTCACACTGCTATAGTATCAACAATAACTACAATGATAGGAAAACAGGAAGGAATTAGTTCTCCAATTTTTGCAGTATCATTAGTATTTTCACTAATAGTTATGTATGATGCAGCTGGAGTAAGAAGGGCTGCAGGAAAACAAGCAAAATTATTAAATACTATTATTCAAACGCCGGGGCTAACAGGTTTGCAAATTTCGGAAAGGTTAGTTGAAGTTTTGGGCCATACACCAGTTGAAGTTATAGTAGGGGCGGTAATAGGGGTCCTAGTAGGTTTAGTTATTTAAAAAAGAGGGTGAAAGTACATGAATGATATTGAGATAGCCAAAAAAATTAAATTAGAAAAGATTGAAAAGATCACTGAAAAATTAGGAATAGACAATGATTACATAGAACCATACGGTAATTATAAGGCAAAAGTAAATTTGAATTTATATAATAAGATAAAAAACAAAAAAGATGGGAAGCTTGTGTTAGTGACATCAATAAATCCAACCCCTTTAGGGGAGGGAAAAACAACAGTGTCAATTGGATTAGCCGATGGATTAAGCAAAATTGGAGAAATGGCCATTTTAGCATTAAGGGAACCTTCTTTAGGACCAGTTTTTGGAATAAAAGGTGGAGCAACAGGTGGAGGATACTCTCAAGTAGCTCCAATGGAAGATATAAATTTACATTTTACAGGAGATTTGCATGCTATAACTACAGCGAATAATTTATTAGCGGCAATGATAGATAATCATATATTTCATGGAAATGAACTAGGTTTTAAAACTGTTACATGGAAAAGATGTGTAGATTTAAATGATAGACAATTAAGAAAGGTTGAAACAGGATTATCAGGGGAAAAAAAGATGGTTTCTAGATATGATGGATTTGATATATCTGTTGCTTCAGAAATTATGGCAGTCTTTTGTCTATCAACTGATTTAATGGATTTGAAGAGACGATTAGGCAATATAATAGTTGGATATAATAAAGAGTCTAAACCAATTACTGCTAGAGATTTAAAGGCAGAGGGGAGTCTAGCTGTATTACTAAAAGATGCACTAAATCCTAACATAGTACAAACATTAGAACAAACGCCCGCTCTTATTCATGGTGGACCATTTGCGAATATAGCTCATGGATGTAATAGTATAATTGCGACGAAGATGGCACTTAAATTAGCAGATTATACTATTACAGAGGCTGGATTTGGAGCAGATTTAGGGGCAGAAAAATTTCTAAACATTAAGTGTAGAAAGGCAAATATTAAGCCAGATGTAGTAGTTTGTGTTGCAACTCTTAAGGCATTAAAGTATCACGGTGGTGCGGAAAAAGAGGATGTACAAAAGGAGAATATTAGTTTATTAGAAAAGGGGCTTGCAAACCTATTAAAACATGTTGATAACTTAAAGAACAAGTTTGGGTTAAATGTAATTGTGGCTATAAATAAATTTAGTACAGATACAGAAGATGAGATTGAATTTTTAAAGAAAAAAATGAAAGAGCTTAATATAGAGGTTTGTCTAGTTGAAAGTTGGGAAAAAGGTGGAAAAGGAGCTGAAGAGCTTGCGCGAAGTGTCGTGAGATTAAGTAAAAAAGAAAATAATTTTAAATTTATTTATGATGGAAATGAAACAATAAAAGAAAAAATAAAGAAAGTCTCAAAACAAATATATGGGGCAGAAGACGTTTTATATAGCGAATTAGCGGATGAAAGCATAAAAAAAATAGAATGTTTGAATTATGGAAAACTTCCTATATGTATTGCTAAAACACAATATTCATTTTCAGATGATGAAAAAAAATTGGTTGGAGATGAGAAATTTAGTATACATGTTGAGGATGTTATTTTAAGGGCAGGAGCTGAATTTATAGTAATTATTACAGGAAAAATAATGACTATGCCAGGGTTACCTAAAGTACCAGCGGCAGAGACAATAGGCTTAGATAATAATCAAGATATAGTAGGAATTTTTTAAGTTGAAAAAGGGGTGAAAAAAGTAAAGTGAATGAAAAAAATGATTATCAAGACCAGGTTGAAGGTAGGAATTCTGTAATAGAACTCCTAGAGTCAGGCAGGGATATAAATAAAATATATATATCTAAACAGGAGCAACATGGGTCAATATCAAAGATAATGTCGATAGCAAAACAGAGGAAAGTAGTAATAACTCAAATTGAACGACAAAAAATGAATCAGATGTCTCAAACAGGTAAACATCAAGGAGTAATTGCAATAGTTCCACCCTTTGAGTATTGCCAAATAGATGATATAATAAAATGCGCTAGAGAGAGAAACGAGAAACCATTTATACTAGTTTTAGACGGAATAGAAGATCCGCATAATTTAGGTTCTATAATTAGGTCAGCAGAAACGGCTGGTGTACATGGGATTATAATTCCCAAAAGAAGGGCAGTAGGGGTAAATAGTACAGTGAGCAAAGTGTCAGCAGGAGCTGTTGAACATATGCTGGTAGCAAGAGTTACAAATATAAAAGATGCAATTAATAAATTAAAACAGCAAGGGGTTTGGATTTGTGGAACGGATATGGATACTAGTACTATGTATTATGAGCAAGATTTCAAAGATTCAATCGCTATAGTGATTGGAAGCGAGGGATTCGGGATGAATAGACTTGTAAAAGAAAGTTGTGATTTTTTGGTTAAAATACCTATGAAAGGTAAGATAACATCGCTTAATGCGTCTGTTTCAGCAGGTATAGTAATATACGAAGTTGTAAAACAAAGGATATAAAAAAAGGAGGAAAAAATATGATAGCAAGAAAAAAAAGTACTTTAATATTAATAATAGTGATAGGTGTGATTTTAGTTGCAGCGGCGGTAATTTCTTTATATTTTACTACAGATTTATTGAAAACAACAGAACAATTATTCTATAAATTTATGGGAAAGAATATGGCTATAATGCAGGTTGTGGAGGATGAGGATTTAGAAGGAATTTCCGGAAAGAAAAAAGTTGTACCATATGAGAAACAAACGGATATAACTGTTCAAGATATGAACGATGACCAAAGCATGGTAAATAAATTTAAAATAGTGGCAAACACAAAAGTTGATGAAGATATGAAAAAACAAGCATCAGACATCATTTTGAAATATAACGATTTAAATTTATTTGACGTAAGTTATAAAAAACAGGATAAACTACATGCATTAACATCGAGTGAAATTGTATCTGCTTATATAGCAGTAAAAAATGAGAATTTAAAGGATTTAGCAAAAAAAATTGATGAGGATATTGATATAAACAATGTTCCTAATGCAATTACAAAAACTAATTATTCATCAATTATCAATATTTCTGATGATGATAAAGAATTGATATATGATACGTATGGTGAAATTATAAAAAATAATATTGGAAAAGATAGTTTTTCAAAAGAGAAGAAGGTTGAGATTCAGATTGATGGTGTAAATTATTTAACAACAGCATATAAATTAACCCTTAATAATGCGGAGTCTACGAATCTAGTTATTACTCTATTAGAAACATTAAAACAGGATAGTGTTACTTTAAATTTAATTGTTTCAAAAATGAAATTAGTTTTTGAAGATGAAAGTATAAATGTAGAGTATGTAAATGAAAAAATCCAACAGGCAATTAATAAATTAAGAGATATTGACATGCAAAATGAGAAAATTACCTTAACGGTATATACTTATAAAGGGGAATTAATGAGAACAGCACTTGAGATAGGTTCAAGTAGCACATTGTACGAGTTAGAAAACAAGATTACTGGAACAGTGCAGAGAATTAATCTATACAGTAGAATGCCTGAAGAGAGTGTTAAATACATTTTTACTAAGGAAAAAACTATAAATGAAACTATATTTAGGTTAAATGTCAATTACCTAGAGGGGGCTCAAATAAGTATATCTAATATTACGACAGGGAAAGTTGATTCTGAAAATATAGTGAGGGAATTTTTAGTAGAATATCTTGAAGGGGATACAGATTATCAAATTTCATCAAAAGAGTCAACAACATTTAGGAGTGACTTAGTTGTACCAGAATTGGAAAATGAACAATACTTAATAGTAAACGACTGCTCATCAAGTGAAATAACACAATTAACTGAATTATTATCAGCGAAAATAATAGAAGTTTTCGGAGAAAAAATGAACTTACTAGGTTTAGTTCAATAATTGAGCATAAGGAGGAAAAAGATGAAATACACAAAAGTTAATTTAGAAAACGGTTTAAAAAAAGAATGGATAATAACTAACGGAATAGGCGGTTATGCATCAAGTACTATAATAGGGGCGAATACAAGAAGATATCATGGATTGTTAGTAGCACCCTTAGTTCCCCCTGCAAGAAGGCATCTGATATTATCAAAATTAGATGAGAGTATTCAAATAAATGGTAAAAACCATATGCTGTTTACGAATATTGGAAAAGATTATATAACAGAGGGATATAAAAACTTACAGAGTTTCGAAAAGGAATTTATACCTATTTATACATATACAGTAGAAAATGTAATTATCAAAAAAGTAATATGCATGGAGTATGGAAAAAATACGGTAGCGGTTATGTATAGAATAAAAAATGCTGAAAATCAAGCTAAAATAACATTGGCACCAGTGGTTAATTTTAGAGACTTTCATGGGATGATGACTGATCATAATTTTGATATAGAGCAAGAGATAAATGGGACAAAAACTAAAATTATAGTAGATAATAAGTATGATACCCCTATCTATATGAAAACATCAGAGGGAAATTATATTAAACATAATAATGATATATTTAAAAATATGTATTATGTAGAAGAAGAGAAAAGGGGTTTCTTTCCAGAAGAGAACCATGTGGTTACTGGAAGATATGAGATCGAAATTGCACCAAATGAACAAAAGGATATTACATTTGTATGTTCTTTAGAGGAAAATATAGATGAGGTAAATGTTGCTGAATTAATTAGTAAGGAAATTACGAGAATAAATGAAATAATATACGATTCAAGATTAAACTTTGATGGAAAGAAAGAAATAGTGGATGAAAGACACCAAGATATGGTGAAAAATTTTATCACCGCAGCAGATAGTTTTATCGTGTATAGACCTTCTTTTGGTTTGCATACAATAATTGCGGGTTATCCATGGTTCCTTGATTGGGGAAGAGATTCTTTAATATCTTTCGAAGGATTATTATTAGTACCGAAAAGGTATGAAATAGCAAGGCAGATTTTGCAGTTAACTATTAAGGATGTGAAATATGGTTTAGTACCTAATGGCTATTCTGAATATGATAACAGCCCACTTTATAATAGTGTAGATAGTTCACTTTTACTGTTTGAGCAGGTTAAAAAATACTTAAATTATACAGAAGATAAAACTTTTATCAAAAGTAAGATTTATGATTGCTTAGTAAAAATAATAGATTCGTATGTAAGGGGAATAAATGTATACGATAATAATATATTTTTGGATGAAGATTTCTTAATATCATCGGGTTCTGAAAACACGCAAAATACTTGGATGGATGCGAAGTTTAAAAATATTGCAATAACACCTAGAAATGGTAAGGCGGTTGAAATAAATGCACTTTGGTACAATGCTTTAAAGATAATGGAGGAATTATCGATATTATTTAAAAAGAGAGAACAGGCAGAATTATATAGAGAACTTTCAAAGAAATGTAAGGAGTCTTTTGAAAATAAATTTTATAATAAAAATAAAAAATGCTTGTATGATGTTTTAGGAGATGAAAAGGTAAGACCAAATCAATTATTTGCACTTAGTTTGTCGTATCCTGTAATAGAACCAAGTTCTGAAATTGCGAAGGATATAATAAATGTTGTTGAAGAAAAGTTACTTAATAATTACGGATTAAAAACACTTGCAAAGGGAGAAAAGAATTATATAGCGGTGTATGAGGGGGATTCCTTTAAGAGGGATATGAGTTATCATCAAGGTATAACATGGCCATGGTTACTTGGGTTATATTATGATAGTTTGAGAAATATTATGAATGCAGAAAAGGATAAAATAAAAAAACAGGAACTAAATGATAAATTAAAGGAATTTAAAGATAATGTCGAAAAAGTTTTTAGTACAGAAATGGTTGATAGTACCACGGTAGGTAGTATTCATGAGATATACGACTCTAAGAAACCATATAGGGCAAGAGGCACTATTTCTCAAGCATGGAGCGTAGCTGAGGTACTTAGAATAATATTTAGTTAGGTGAGAGTTTTATAAAAAAGAGGTTTGAGATTAAATGAGGGTATTGGGAATAGATCCAGGTTTTGCGATAACAGGATATAGTATAATAGATTATATAGGGAATAGATTTAAGTTAATTGCATCGGGAGCAGTTTTAACTAAAGCAGGGGAATCATTTCCTCTGCGTTTGTTAAAATTAAACAATGAGCTAGAGGAAATAATAGACCAATATAAGCCAGATGCAATATCAGTAGAAGAATTATTTTTTAACAATAATGCAAAAACTGCAATTAACGTTGCGCAGGCAAGGGGTGTAATATTGGTGGTAGGATGTAAAAAAGGGATTCCTACATTTGAATATACACCTCTACAAATAAAACAAGCAGTTGTAGGTTATGGAAGAGCTGATAAAATACAAGTTCAGAAAATGGTTAAAACAATATTAAAAGTTGAAACCCTTCCAAAATTAGATGATACAACGGATAGCATGGCAGCGGCGATATGTCATGCACATTCGGCAAAATTTTCAGTAAAATTATAGACATATAGGGAGAGGGATATGGAACAAAAAAGTTTAGAAAGTAAATTGAAACATAATAATTTAGAGGGGTTATATTTATTTTATGGAGAAGACCAATATAGTATAGAAATTATACTAAAGAGAATAAAGAAAATATTTGGGGAACTTCAAAGGGGAATAAATTATGTACAGATAGATGATACTAATTTAGGTCAAATAATAGAAAATATAGAAACACCAGCATTTGGGTATGATAAGAAACTTATAATTGTTAGGGAAAGTGGATTATTTAAAAAAGATTCTAAAAAACAGTCTAATTATGTTGAAATATTAACAAAGTATTTTAAAGAGAACATTTCCTTAATTAATAAGGGTGTTGTACTTATTTTTATAGAAAAGTCCGTGGCAAAATATAGTTTATATAAAACTATAGAGGAAAACGGAATAGTGCAAAATTTTGAAGTTTTAAAATTGTTTGAAATAATAAATAGGTTAAAGGAAATATGTAAGTGTTATCATGTAAATGCTGATGAAAAAACCTTACAATACTTATGTGAATTAAGCGGAACAGATATGCAAAATTTAATAAATGAAATACGAAAACTTATTGAATATGTTGGGGAAAATGGAACTATAACTAAGCAAAATATTGAAACTTTAGCAGTAAAACAGACAGAAAGTATAATATTTGAATTAACAGATTGTTTAGGAAAAAGAGACATAAAAAGATCTATAGATATTTTAAGAAATTTAATAAGTTCAAAAGAACCAATTCAAAGAATATTAATAATGATATATAATCATTTTAAAAAAATTTATATAGTCAAGATGTGTCAGGAATATAAAAAAGACATAACCCAAAGTTTAGATCTAAAACCAAATCAAACCTTTTTGACGAGTAAATTTATATCACAAGCCAGCTACTTTACAAAGCAGGAATTAAGGGAATTTTTAGAAAATTTAATAGAACTTGATAATAATTCTAAACAGGGATTAATTGATATTCAGGTTGGATTAGAAGCAAGCTTGTGTAAATTAGTCAAAAGTTAAGAAATATTATCAAAATGGTTGAAAATTTTAGAAAAATAATGTAGAATGTTAAAATAGAAGTATTTACTATCATTATAAAATATAAGGAGGAGAAAATGAAATTAAATAAAGAATTAAAAATAATTTTTATAACACTAATGATTACATTAATATGCCTAGTTTCTTTTGTAGGTATAAATGTAGAAAGAACAGGTACAATGAAAAATTTAATTTCTAAATATAAATTAGGAATGGATTTAGAAGGATACAGAGGTATAGAACTTAAGGTTGATGAATCAACAAAAGGGGGACAAACACAAGACAAAACTGATTCTGAAATCGAAACTAATGAAACAGAAGAAAAATCAGAATTAATTAACCCTATACAAGAACGTACAACACAGAATTATGAAAAATCAAAAAGAATTATTATATCGAGATTAAAGGATTTAAAGGTTAATAACTATATTATAAAGCAAGATTTAGAAACTGGAAAAATGACAATTCAGATTCCTGAGGATGATAAAACTGATACAGCGGTTTCTTTAATACAATCTTTAGGAAAATTTGAAATAAAAGATACCCAAACAGGAGAGATTTTAATGAATAATAGTGATTTAAAAAAGGTATCAGTTGGGTATGCAAATCAAGAACAGGGAGTTTCAGTGTATCTAAATATAGAGTTTAATAAGGAAGGCAAGGAAAAATTAAGAAATATTACAACAGCTTATGTTCAAAAACAGGACGAACAAGAAAGTCCAGAGAATGCTAATACAGAAAACCAAACTGAAGAGGCGAAAACAATAACTATGTATATTGATGATGAGGAGATAATGTCAACAGCTTTTGATGCAGAAAACAATTCAGGGTTATTACAATTATCAATAGGTACATCATCAAATAATCAATCAGATATACAAGATTATTTTGAACAGGGTACTCAAATAGCATCAAGACTTAATTCAGGGAATTTACCAATAAAATTTGAGCTTGGGGAAAATAGATATATTTTATCTGATATAACAAGTAATGAATTGGACATAATGATTTGTGTAGAAATAGTTATATTTACATTAATGACTATTTATATGGTTATAAAATATAAGGAAAATGGTTTGGCACTTAGCATATTATTTATTGGATTTGTGGCATTATATTTATTATTAATAAGATATACAAATGTAGTGTTAACAATTGAAGGTCTATTTGCAATTGCATTCATAATTATACTACAATTTATACTTAGTATAAATATTTTAAGGCAAAAACAAATAACATCTGAATCATTAAATAAAGTGGCATTGAAAGAAATTTATAAATATATACCAATATTTATAATAGCAATAGTAGCGGCATTTTCAGGTTGGTCACCATTAGAGAGCTTTGGAATGTCAATATTTTGGGGAATAGTGTTAATTATAATATACCATTTTATTGTAACAAAAGTTTTTCTAAAAAATCAAAATGATTAAATAAAAAGAAAAGAGGGAGAAAATGAAAAAGGCAAAAATATGTAATAACAAAATACTACAATTAATATTGATAGTGATTATAGTTGTAGGATTAGTCATAACAGCAACGATAGGACTAAATGTAAGTTTAATATATATGAAAAATACGACTATAAATATTAAATTAGATACTAGTTTTGAAAATAGCGATATAAAGAATATCGCGAAAGAAGTTTATCAAGATCAAAAAGTATTAGTTCAAAAAGTAGAAATATATGAAGACATGGTAGCAGTAACTGTGCAGCATACTACTGATGAACAAAAGCAGGAGTTATTAAATAAAGTTAACGCATTTTATGGATTAGAAAAAAGTATAGAAGAAGACGTAACTGTTGAGAACAATTCAAATGTTAGACTAAGAAGTGTATTAGAAGAATGTATATCAACGTTAGCAATATCTTTTATATTGGTAATGATATATATTGCAA
This sequence comes from Clostridia bacterium, assembly GCA_030539155.1. Classification (GTDB taxonomy): domain Bacteria; phylum Bacillota; class Clostridia; order TANB77; family CAG-508; genus JAUNSP01. The sequence goes on along the minus strand of JAUNSP010000003.1, from coordinate 29,055 downwards.
TAAGATATAGAAAAAATAATGTTATTGATATAATAACTAAATCATCAGTTAAAATAGTAGAAATTCAATTTTTATTACTTAGTATTATTGCTATAACTAGGTTACCCGTAAATAGACTAACCGTGCCAACAGTTTTGTTTGTGTATGGAGTGAGTGTATATTGGGTAATATCTAGACTGGAAAAGAAATTTAAATAATAAGGAGCAAAAAAAGATTATGATAGAAAAGGCAATGGATAAGATAGTTAATTTATGCAAGACAAGAGGATTCATATTCCCTGGCTCGGAGATTTATGGGGGGTTGGCAAACACTTGGGATTATGGTCCCCTTGGAGCAAGATTAAAAAATAATATAAAGGATGAGTGGAGAAAGAAGTTTATTCAAGAAAGAAAGAATAGTTATGAGTTAGATGCAGACATCTTAATGCATCCAAAAGTGTGGGAAGCCAGTGGCCACATATCAAACTTTTCTGATCCTCTAATTGATTGCAAAGAGTGTAAAATAAGACATAGGGCAGATAATTTAATAGAGACATTTAATAATGAGATTCAAGTAGACCTTATGAAAAATGACGAAATGATAGAATATATAAGAAAAAATGAAATAAAATGTCCTAATTGTGGTAAAAGTAATTTTACTGATATTCGTGAATTTAATTTGCTATTTGAAACATATAGAGGAATTACAAATGATAAGAAAAACGTTATTTATTTAAGGCCAGAAAATGCACAAGGTGAATATGTAAATTTTCTTAATGTACAAAGGACAATGAGAGCAAAATTACCTTTTAGTATAGGGCAAATTGGTAAGGCGTTTAGGAATGAAATAACACCAGGAAATTTTATATTTAGAACAGTTGAATTCGAGCAAATGGAATATCAAACCTTTTGTAAAGAGGGAACAGATAGCGAACTTTATGAATTTTTTAAATCATATGCAAAGGAATTTTATTTGTCTTTAGGAATAAGAGAGGATAACCTAAGATTTCATGACCATGATAAATTAGCTTTTTATGCAAAAGCAGCGTGCGACATAGAATATAGATTTCCTTTTGGGTGGGGAGAGATAAATGGAACACATAATAGAACTAACTATGATTTGTCAAGACATCAGGAGATTAGTGGGGTTAAACAAGAATATTTAGATCCAGATACAAATGAAAGATTTATACCATATGTAGTGGAATCAACATGCGGATTAGATAGAGCGGTACTTACAGTATTATGTGATGCTTACGATGAGGAAGAGATTGCGGAAGGCGATGTAAGATGTGTTTTACACTTAAATCCAAAGATAGCACCATACAAAGTTGCTGTACTACCACTATCAAAAAAATTAAGTCAAAAGGCCGAAGAAGTGTACGATTTAATATCAAAAAAATTTATGAGTGATTATGATGAGGCAGGAAGTATAGGTAAAAGATATAGGAGACAAGATGAGATAGGAACGCCTTATTGTGTTACAATTGATTTTGATACATTAGAAGACGAATCAATTACTGTAAGAGATAGAGATACTATGGAACAACAAAGAGTTAGAATAATAGAATTAGAGGAATATTTATTAAATAAAATCAAAGGATAACATCACTTAAGTTAATAATTAGAGATAATAAAAAGGAGTGAGGAAGGAATGCAAAAGAAAAGGATAAGTATAAATTTAATGCTACTAATTTTTATATTTATAATAATATTACTATCAATGTATTTCATAATAAAAATTAATGTTGAAAGAGAAAATAAGCATCAGATAGAAGGAGCAGAACAGGAAACTACCAATGATAGCAACACAAATACAGATACGGATACTAATATTAATATTGATCAACCAAAAAACTCTTCAAAAATGGAAACTTTAAAAGTAGGTGAATGGGGGATTGCATCAAAATTAGAATCTAATGACTATAAATCCGTAAATGTTAGAGTCTCAAACATACAGAGGGGCACATCGGCTGAGAGGATTATAAAGAGTTGGAGTGAAAGTAATAGTGATAGATTTATTTTCACTGAGGCACTAAATAAAATGGAGTGGGTTTTAATTGAATATGAAATAGATCTATCGAATATAAAGATGAGCGAAAAGGGAAATACTGTAGGATTAGCGTTAAATATAGAAGGGTTAGGCAATAATACATCAATTAAATATGATAATAAAATATATAATATAACGGTTTTTGATTTAAACAAGGATGAATATATAAATGATAAAATAGCAACGGGAAGATATAGTATGCAACTCCCAAAAGGATGTACAGATTATACTATAATTTTAGGAGATAATACTTCGCAAAGGGCATTTATAAAAGGGGAATAAATAAAGAATTAAGGAGCATGATAATATGACGGTATTTGAAGATTTAAAATGGAGGGGGCTTATCCAAGACATAACAAGTCCAGAACTTGAAGAAAAATTGAATAAAGGTGGAATGAAATTTTATATTGGAACGGATCCAACAGCCGATAGTTTACATTTAGGTCATTATTCATCTTTCTTGATTACAAAAAGATTAGAAAGAGCGGGGCATATACCATATATTTTAGTTGGTGGAGCGACAGCGTTAGTAGGGGACCCTAGGGGAACTGTGGAAAGGGAATTATCAGATAAGGATTTGATAAACAATAATTTTGAAAAAATGAAACAACAAATTCAAAGAATTTTTCCCTATGAAGTAGTAAATAATTACGATTGGGTAAAAGATATAACAATTTTAGATTTCTTAAGAAATTATGGCAAATATATAAATGTTAATTATATGATAAATAAGGATTTAGTAAAAAGACAAATGGAAACAGGAATTTCCTTTGCAGAGTTTTCGTATATGCTAATACAAGGTCTAGATTTTAAACATTTATATCAAACAAAAGGAATAGAACTTCAGGTAGCAGGTTCAGATCAATGGGGTAATATTACAACAGGAATAGAATTAATTCGTAAAATATTAGGTAGTGAGGCTTTTGCGTTTACTATGCCATTAGTAACAGATTCTAAAGGTACAAAGTTTGGTAAAAGTGAAGGTAATGCAATATGGTTAGATAAAGAAAAAACAAGTGTATATGAGTTGTATCAATTTTTAATTAATGCTGAAGATGAAGTTATAATGGAATATCTTAAAAGGCTGACATTTTTATCTAAGGAAGAAATTGAATTAATTGCAAATGAACATAAAGAGGCACCTCATTTAAGAATTGCTCAAAAAAGGTTAGCAGAAGAAATAATAACAGATATCCATGGAAAAGAAGAATATGAAAAAGCTGTACAGATAAGTAAGAATCTCTTTAATGGAAATATAAAAGAGGTTAGTGCTAAGGATTTGTTAGTTGGATTAAAAGATGTCCCAAGTTTTAACCTGCATGAGGGTGAAAATATTGTAGATGTTTTGGTGAATAATGAAATTTGTTCATCTAAGAGGGAGGCAAAAGAATTTTTAGCTTCAGGAGCTATTACAGTAAATGGTGATGTAGTAAAAAATCAAGATATTTGTTTTACCATTAATGATGCAATTGATAATAAAATTTTAGTTATAAGGAGAGGTAAAAAGAAATATTATTTAGGAAAATTTGAATAATAATGTAAATTATGAAAGGAATGTGAAATAATAATGAAAAAATTTATAAATTGGCAAAATATAATTCTCTTAACATTAATAGTTATAGTAGTATTATTAATATTAGATGTTTTATATGGATATATAAAAAAACAAAACTATGAAGTTAAAAATCCATTAGTTACAATGGAGGTTGAGAATTATGGAACTTTAAAAATAGAACTTTATCCAGAACAGGCACCAAATACAGTATCAAATTTTATTGCATTAGCCAGCAGGGGGTTCTATAATGGTCTAACATTTCATAGAACAATACCAGAATTTATGATTCAAGGCGGAGACAAAACGGGTACAGGAAGAGGAACTCCAACACTTGCAGATTTGAAAGATGGAGGAGGGGAAACTCCGTATTCTATAAAAGGCGAATTTATGGCAAATGGAGTTAAAAATACTATAAAACATGAAAAAGGAACTATAGCAATGGCAAGATCTGATTATAGTAATATTTCTCCAAGCCTATTAGATGAAGGATATAATTCAGCGGGTTCTCAATTTTTTATAATGGATGAGGATACAACATCTTTAGATGGACTATATGCAGCTTTTGGAAAAGTGACAGAAGGTTTTGATGTGATTGATAAGATTGCAAATGCTGAAGTTATTTTTAGGGATAGTGAATTGAAAGAAGGAGAGACAGCACCAACAAAAGAGGATGGAACTGAAGTATCATCGGATACTCCAAAAAATCCGATAGTAATAAAAAGTGTGACAGTCGATACTTTTGGAATAGACTATGGAATTCCACAAACAATGGAATCGTTTGATTATCAATCTTAGATGTTAAAAAATTATGGAATGTAACTCATAATTATATTTAAAATGAAAAAATAAAAAAATTTTATAAAAAACACTTGACTACTAAATTTTAATGTTGTAAAATAATTATAGTGATTGATATACAAACAGTTCAAAAGAAGAAAGGGAGAATGTAAAATGAAAAGAGAAATATTAAAAAAAGTAGCTTTAGTAGCAATAATGGTATTAGCAATAGTATTTGTATCAATAAATACTTTTGCAGAGACTTTAACAATTCAAGATTTAGCAGGTAGTGGTAATACTGCACAAGAAAATACACAAAATACGGAAAACACACAAAATGTAGAGAACACACCATCATCATTAGTGTTGTCAAGTAATGTGGTTAATAATGAAACAAGTTCATATACAGATACAACTACTTTACCACAAACAGGTATAGTAGATAATTATGTGGTTTCTATATTAATAGTAGCATTCTTAATAATGGCTGCGTATGCTTACAAGAAAATTAAAGAATACAAAAATATCTAAGAATTAATGGCTAACTAAACAAAGAAGTTTATATTGGTAGGTAAACAGGTAAAAAAATAATTTTTCACCTGTTTGCTTGCTTTTTTTTTTATTTTATAGTAAAATATACCATAGAGATTAAAGGGAGAAAAAACTTAAATTTATTAAAATCTGAATTTTGGCAAGTTATGGGAAAAAATAAATAATCTCAAATAAAATGCAAGAGAGGAAGGGAGGATAAAGTATGAATAAATCAACGGTGGCTATTGTAGGAAGACCAAATGTAGGGAAATCAACATTTTTTAATTATATAGTAGGAAAAAGAATCTCAATAGTAGAAGATACACCAGGAGTTACAAGGGACAGAGTGTATGCAGATGCTACTTGGAGAGGTAGAACTTTTACTTTTATTGATACTGGAGGAATAGAACCAGATTCAGAAGATGTGATTTTGTCGCAGATGAGAGATCAGGCAAATATAGCAATAGAGTTGGCAGATGTAATAATTTTTCTAACAGACATAAAACAAGGTGTAACTGCTGAGGATAAAGAAATAGCACTGATGTTAAAAAAATCTAAAAAACCAATTATATTAGTATGTAATAAGGCAGATAATTATGGACAAGTTTCAAATGATATTTATGAATTTTATAATCTAGGCATAGGAGAACCCCATCCAGTATCAGCAACAAATGCAATAGGAATTGGAGATATATTAGATGAAATATATGAGAATCTTCCAAAGGAAAGTGAAAAGGTTGAGGAAGATGATGTTATTAGGGTTGCAATAATAGGAAAACCTAATGTTGGAAAATCATCACTTGTAAATAAAATATTGGGAGAGAATAGGGTTATTGTTAGTGATATAGCAGGAACAACAAGAGATGCAATAGATTCTGATTTTGAAAATGAGTATGGAAAATATACCTTTATTGATACAGCTGGTATTAGAAGGAAGAGTAAGGTTAAAGAAAGAATAGAAAAGTTTAGTGTAATGAGAAGTGTTTTTGCAGTAGATAGAGCGGACGTGTGTTTATTTATGATAGATGCAAATGAAGGGATTACAGAGCAAGATACAAAAATAGTAGGAGAGGCACATGAAGCTGGTAAGGGAATAATTATTGTTGTTAATAAATGGGACGAATACGAGAAGGATACGAACTCTACGGAACAATATAAAAAACAAGTTTATAATGATTTAAAATATGCATCATATGCACCTATTATCTTTATTTCTGCTAAGACTGGACAAAGGGTAAACAAGCTATTTGAATTGATTAATAATGTTGCTAGCCAAAATGCTATGAGGGTATCAACAGCAATGATAAATCAAGTTCTTAATGAGGCAATAGCGATAGTTCAGCCACCAACAGATAAAGGAAAGAGATTGAAAATTTATTATATGACACAAGCCAGTACAAAACCACCAACATTTGTTACTTTTGTAAATGATAAGAGTTTATTTCATTTTTCTTATGAAAGGTATTTGGTAAATCAAATAAGAAAAGAGTTTGGATTAACAGGGACACCAGTAAGGATGATTGTAAGGGAAAGAAACGAAAACAAAGATAGATAGGAGGAATTAAAATGGGAACACAAATATATGTATATATAGTAACAGCATTATTATCATATTTTATAGGAAGTATATCATTTTCCGTAATAATTTGTAAGAAGATTGCAGGATTTGATATAAGAGAAAAGGGTAGTGGAAATGCGGGGAGTACAAATGTGCTAAGAACAATAGGAACAAAGGCCGCAGTAATTACGTTAATAGGAGATATATTAAAAGGTATTATTGCCATATTGATAGCATTATGGACAGGTAGTGTATTTAAGAATATTAATCCGGCTTTGTTAGTACAAATAGCAGGGGTGTCAGTAATTTTAGGACACACTTTTCCAATTTTATTTAAATTTAAAGGGGGAAAGGGTGTAGCAACAGCACTAGGTGTTTTGTTAATTAGTAATTGGCAAATTGGTTTAATATGTTTAGTTTTTGCACTTGTACTTATGATTTGTACGAGGATGGTATCTTGCGGGTCAGTTGCTGCTGCAATTTTATTTCCTGTATTAACAATATTTATAAGCGAAAATTATCTAGTAGAAGGTAATTATTTTATATATAGTGTGATTTTAGCAATAATAATTGCTTTTAATCATAGAAAAAACATTAAAAGAATATTAAATGGAACAGAAAGAAAAATAGGACAAAAGATAGATTAGGAGGAGTGTATAGAAATGAAAAATATAGCAATAATCGGAAGTGGAAGTTGGGGAGTAGCTTTAGCAATTCATTTAGGAAGAATGGGGTATAATGTAAAAATTTGGTCTTTTTTAAAGGAAGAAGCAGATTTAATTAATATACAAAGGAAATGTAAATTTCTACTTGAGGCTGATATACCTGAAAATATAAAGTGTTATACAGAATATAAAACCGTAGTAGAAGATTCAGATATTATTTTTCATGTAACACCGTCAAAATTCACAAGGAATATAGTAAGGCAGTATAAGGAATATGTAAAAAATCAGCCAATAATATTATGTGGAAAGGGAATGGAAGTAAATACTCTAAAAAGTTTAGCAGATGTTGTGGCAGATGAAATACCAAGTGCTAGAATTGGTGTACTTTCTGGACCAAGTCATGCTGAGGAAGTGTCAATGTGTGTTCCTACAGCCATAGTTATTGCATCACTTGATGAAGAATTATGTAATGAGGTTCAAAAGGCGATAATGAACGAGAATTTAAGGGTATACACATCTAATGATGTTTTAGGGGTAGAACTTGGTGGTGCTCTTAAAAATATTATTGCATTTTGTGCAGGTATAGTGGCGGAATTGAAATTAGGAGATAACACTTTTGCAGCACTTGCAACTAGAGGATTGTGTGAAATATCAAATTTAGGTGTGGCAATGGGAGCAAAAAAATCAACATTTTATGGACTTACAGGATTGGGAGATTTATTAGTAACTTGTTTGAGTGAGCACAGTAGAAATAGAAAAGCAGGAAGATTAATTGGAAGAGGTTTGCCATTAGAAAAAGTGAAAGAAGAAGTAGGAATGGTAATTGAGAGTGTAGACAATATTGAAGTTGCATATCAATTATCAAAAAAATATAATGTGGAAATGCCAATAGTAGAGGTAGCGTATAAAATATTACACTCAAATTTGGAACCTAAAAAGGCAATTTTAACCTTAATGACTAGAACAAAAAAAAGTGAATAAAATTTGTAAAATATGTTAAAAATATATTTATAAAATAGGAAAGTACTCCTTTCTTATTATATAAAAGGAAGGATTTGAGAGATTATGGATTTAATAAATAAGATAACTCAAAAAGCTACTGAAACATATAAAAATACAACACATACGGCCAGTAAATTTGCAAAAGAAGCAAAATTAAAAATGGTAATAAGCGAAAATAAGGGGAAAATAGAAGATATTTATGAAGAAATAGGGAAAAATATATATGAGGCGCATATAAGAGAGGAAGAAATAAACGTAGAAGAGATAATAAAAGAGGAATGTAGTAAGATAGATGCCTTAGCAAAAGAAATAGAGGACTTAAGGCAAGAAATCTTAAAATTGAAGGATTTAAAGCAATGTAAAAAGTGTGCATATGAATTAGATTTAGAATACAGTTATTGTCCAAAGTGTGGGCAAAAAATGGATGAAGAAGTGGAACTTGAAAAATTATAAAATAGAGTTAATTGGGATTTGGGGAATAATTCTAAATATTAGATTAAAATCAATAAGGGAATCTTTCGTATAGATATTTTATGATGCTATTGGCGTTATATTCAGATACATTGATAAATGTACCTTTATCTATACTAACCCACATATTGATCTTATATTTATCATTATTATCAATAAAAACTCCAATAATATCAGCAAGTTCAATGGGATTATCAAAAGTTTTTTCCCACTTTGCAGATTTTGAGTTTTTATTTTGAGTATATTGTTTTTCGTAAAAATTTTCTAAAAATTTTTCAATTTCATTATAATCTTCACTATACAAATTAACAATAGCTTTCATAGCAACCTCCATATAGATTAGTATAAAGATTTCCTTGGGAAATATACGTTGATAAATCTGGTAAAAGTATATAATAAGAAAAGAAGGGTAAACATGAATACAATTATAAATGATTTTTTAGAACAACAAAAAGTTAAAGAAATAATAAAAGGAATAAAGGAAAAATTAAGTCCGATAATTATATCGGGCTTAAACGATGTGGTGAAGAATATAATCATACAAGCAATAAAGGAGGAGACGAGTAAGCCTATCTGTATAATAACATATAATGAAATACAGGCAAGAAAGATAATCTCAGACTTGAAAAATTTTACAGATAACTTCATCTTCTTTCCAAAGAAGGAAATTGTTTCTTATGATTATGTGTCAGAGAGTAGGGAAATTGCGTTTGCGAGAATTGATGTATTAAATCAGATATATGATGGTAAATGTAAATTAATAATAACTACAATAGAGGCTATAATGCAAAATATGATTCCTAAAGATGCATTATACAGAAATAAAATAAGATTGAAAGTTGGGAATACAAAAAATTTAAATGAATTGAAACAAGATTTAATAAATCTAGGCTATGGCAGAAAGGATATAATTGAAGCTAGGGGTCAGTTTAGTGTAAGGGGCGGAATAATAGATGTTTCAGTGCAAAATGAAAAGGGCTTAAGAATTGAATTTTGGGGAGATGAAATTGATTCTATAAGAACTTTTAACATGGGTAGCCAACGTTCAGATGAAATGATAAATGAAATAACGATATTTCCTGCTCATGAATATATCTTAGACGAAAGTTTAATTAAAGTTTCAGAAAAAATAGAAAAAAATAGATTTAATTTGAATGTTCCTAAAGGGATAAAATTGCCAGGGGACTATAAAAAGACTATTGATGAAAAAATTGCTATGGATATTGAAAAAATAAGGCAAGGGGAATACTTAAATAAGATAGATAAGTATTTTAATAGCTTTTATAATATACAAGATAACTTTCTAGATTATTTGGATGATAATTATATTATCATTATAGATGAAAAGTCGAAGGTATTCCATAGAGAAGAAAATATAAAAAGGGATAGTACTAATCTAATACAAAATCTTATTGATAGGCAAAGAATTATACCGGATGTAGTTAAAAATTTGAGTAATTTTGATTATGATTATACAACGAAGCAGACTATATATTTAGAAAGGCAAGATAATCCAGAAGAAAATAGAGATACAGGTTTATGGGAGTATAAGAAAGAAAAAATAGTAAAAAGTGCAAATATGTTTAACCTTAATTTTAAAGAACTTACATATTATAGAAGTGAATTGGATAGATTATTAGGGGAAATCCGAGAGTTGGTCGAGCTAAAAAAGAGGATTATAATACTCGTAGGTAGTAAAATAGAAGCGGAAAAATTTTCAAAATTATTAGACGAGAGAGAAATACAAAGTCATTTTGAGGATAGCTTAGATTTTAAAATAAAAAAAGGCGAAGTTGTGTTAACAATAGGGGCTCTATCTTCTGGTTTTGAATCGAATGAAACAGATTTATTGGTTATTTCTAGTGAAGAAATATTTGGAAAAGTAAATGCAAGAAAAAAACTTAGTCCTCTATTTAAAAAAGGAGAAAAAATCGTTTTTGCAGATTTAGAGGTTGGGGATTTTGTAGTTCATAAAAATTATGGGATAGGTCAATTTATTGGTGTAAACACGTTAAGAGCTGATAACGTCACTAAGGATTATATTAAAATAAAGTATAAAAATGACGATATCTTATATATACCTACAAATGATTTGGATAATATAAGAAAATATTCTAGTGGAGGAGATATAGAGTTAAAATTAAATAAGTTAGGTGGGAAGGAATGGACAAAAACTAAAGCTAGGGTAAAAAGAAACTTACAAGAGGTTGCAAAGGAACTTATAGAATTGTATGCAAAAAGAAAGAAAATGAAAGGTTATATGTTTTCAAAGGATACAGAGTGGCAAAAACAATTTGAGGATGATTTTATTTATCAAGAAACAGATGATCAATTGAGGTGTATACAAGAGGTTAAAAGTGATATGGAAAATCAAAAACCTATGGATAGATTATTATGTGGAGATGTTGGGTATGGAAAAACAGAAGTTGCAATAAGGGCAGCATTTAAAACGGTTATGGATGGAAAGCAGGTTGCATATCTAGTTCCTACAACAATTCTTGCAAATCAACAATATGAGTTCTTTAAATCAAGAATGGAAAAATACGGAATAAAGGTTGAGTTATTAAATAGATTTAGAACAGAAAAACAAAAGAGGGAAACATTAAAAAGGATGACATTAGGACAGGTTGATGTAGTGGTTGGAACACATAGTCTACTTGGTAAAAATGTTACCTTCAAAAATTTAGGATTACTTATAATTGATGAGGAGCATAGATTTGGGGTAAGGGATAAGGAAAAAATAAAACAATTAAGGAGTAATATAGATGTTTTATCAATGTCTGCAACTCCAATACCTAGAACAATGCATATGTCAATAGTTGGTATTAGGGATATGTCTGTAATATATGAACCACCTAATAATAGGTTACCAGTTCAAACTTATGTATTAGAATACGATGAGGAAGTAATAAGAGAGGCAATAGTAAAAGAGTTAGAAAGAAGGGGTCAAGTATTTTATTTATTTAATAATGTAGAAAATATTGAACAGAAGAGAAATGAAATAAAGAAATTAGTTCCAGAAGCAAAGGTTTCATTTGCACACGGAAGAATGACGGGTAGAGAAATTGAAGATATTATGGAGAGATTTATTTTGAAGGAAATAGATGTTCTTGTGTGCACAACAATTTTGGAATCTGGTATAGATATTCCAAATGCAAATACAATTATAGTTGAAAATGCAGATAGATTGGGTCTAGCTCAATTATACCAAATAAGGGGTAGGGTTGGTAGATCTGACAAACAGGCTTATGCGTATGTTACTTATAAAAGGGACAAGATGATAACAGAGGTCGCTGAAAAAAGATTAAAGGCAATAAAAGAATTTACAGAATTTGGCTCAGGATATAAGATTGCTATGAGAGATTTAGAGATAAGAGGGGCTGGAAGTTTACTTGGAGAAATTCAATCAGGTCATATGGAAGAAGTTGGGTATGATACGTATTGTGAACTTTTAGATGAAGTTATAAAAGAAATGCAGGGAATAGAGATTGAACCGGAGAAAGAAATCCAAATAGACTTAAATGTTTCAAGTTATATCCCCGATAGTTACATATCAAATAGTGGGCAAAAAATTGAGATGTATCAAAATATAGCATTATGTAAAAATGAAGATGATATAAAAAATGTAATTGATGAGATGATTGACCGATATGGAAAAATTCCAGAAGAAGCGGAGAATTTGATAGAAATAGCAAGAATAAAACAATTGGGTAAAAATGCAAATATATTAAGAATTATACAAAAACGCAACAATATAAACTTTTATATGTTAAAGGAAAATTTTAAAGCAGAATTTATAGAGAAGTTATTAAAGAAATATAGAAATAATATTAGTTTTATCAATGAAGAGCCTGCTAGGATTGTATATAAGATTGAGAGTGCAAAGGATAGATGTGTTGTTAAGGATATTAAAGATTTTTTAAAGGAATTACAATAAAAGAAAGGGACGGTTAAATATGGTTATTTCAAGTAAGGATAATGAACAAATAAGGCAGATAAGAAAGTTAAGGGAAAAGAAATATAGAAACCAAGAAAAGAAGTACATTATTGAAGGAATAAAGTTAGTAAAAGAGGCTATAACAGAAGGAGTTAGCGTTAAAAATATTATTGTTTGTGAGGATTGCACAACTGATGGAACTTTAGATAAAAGTTTGTTATATGAGATTGCAAAATTTAATTGTCTATATGTTACAAAAGAGGTATTTAAATCTATATCAAGTGTTGAAAATCCACAGGGATTATTAGCAATAATAGAAAAGAGAAATACACAACAAATAGACTATAGCGAAGATGTGATTGTCATACTTGATAACGTTCAAGATCCAGGCAATATAGGTACAATATTAAGAACAATCGATAGTGTAGGTTTGTCCCAAGTAATAATTTCAAATACAACAGTAGATTGTTACAATCCTAAGGTAGTACGTTCAACGATGGGCGCAATATTTAGGGTTAATGTTATTCAAAGTCAAAATATAATAGAGATTTTGAAGGAAATAAAAAGGCATAAGTTTAAAATATGTGCAACTTCACTTGAAGAATCAAAAAGTATCTATGATGTAGAGTATAAAAAGGTTGCAATTGTGATGGGGAATGAATCAAAAGGTGTTTCAAAAGAGATTTTGGATGTGTCGGAGCAAAATATAAAAATACCAATGTTAGGAAAAACCGAGAGCTTAAATGTTGCAGTAGCTACAAGTGTTATTCTATATGAATATTTAAGGACAAGTAAAGTTTAGTAGGTAGATTAAAGGAGGATTATATGGAAATAGATTATTTTTTAAAGTCAGTTGAAGAGGTTAAAGAAGAATTTTGCAGTGATTCAGAGAATGGATTAAATGATGAGCAGGTTAAAGAGAAAGTAGAGAAATTTGGATTTAATGAACTAAAAGGGAAAAAGAAAAAGAGTTTATTAATTAGATTTTTAGAACAATTTAAAGATTTTATGATAATTGTTTTAATAGTTGCAGCAATTATTTCAGGAGTAGTTGGAGTAATGGAGGGAGAAGGATTTACAGATGCTATTATAATATTAGTAGTAGTTGTTTTAAATGCCATAATAGGTGTGTCACAGGAAAGTAAGGCAGAAAAATCTTTGGAGGCCCTTAAAAAATTAAGTAGCCACAAGGCAAAGGTTATACGTAATGGTAAAATCGAAATATTAGATTCAAAGCAGATTGTACCAGGTGACATAGTAGTCCTTGAAACTGGCGATTATGTACCTGCTGATTTGAGACTATTCGAAACTGTGAATTTAAAAATCCAGGAAGCTTCCCTTACGGGTGAGTCACTACCTGTTGAAAAAAGTATAGAAACAATTACGGAAAAAGTGGGAATTGGCGATAGGCATAATATGGCTTTTCTATCTAGCTTAGTAACATATGGTAGAGGAAAAGGCATTGTAATTGGAACAGGAATGAACACAGAAGTTGGTAAGATTGCAAAAATAATAGACGAGACAGAGGAATTGCAAGCTCCATTACAAAAAAAATTAAATAAATTAGGAAAGACACTAGGAATAGTGGCACTTGCAATTTGCATTTTTATTTTCTTTATAGGAGTATCATATGGGAAAAGTGTATTTGATATGTTTATGATTTCCGTGAGCTTAGCCGTTGCAGCAATCCCAGAAGGATTAGCAGCAGTATCGACTATAGTTCTAGCTATAGGGGTTCAAAGAATGGTAAAGAAAAATGCTATTGTGAAAAAGTTACCAGCAGTTGAGACACTTGGTAGCACAACTGTAATATGTTCAGATAAGACAGGGACTTTAACTCAAAATAAGATGGCCGTTGAGAAACTTTTTTATAATAATAACCTATCTAATATAGGTGATATATCCGAAAGTAAAAATTTAGAATTGATAAAATTAGTAGATGCGAGTATGATGTGTAATGATACAAAAATAGGAAAAAATCAAGAATTAACAGGGGACCCTACAGAAACCGCTTTAATTGATATGGGATTTACTTTAGGATTTGAATCAGAAAAATTAACTATGTACCCAAGAGTAGAAGAAATTCCTTTCGATTCAGAAAGAAAGCTTATGACTACGGTAAATAAAGTTGGAGATGAGTATATTGTTTATACGAAAGGCGGAGTAGATGAATTATTGAGAAAATGTGATTCGTATTTGATTAACGGAGAAGTAAAAAAAGATATTACTGATTATAAGAAAAAAATAGAGGAAGTTAATAGTGAGATGGCACAAAATGCATTAAGAGTACTTGCTATGGGTTATAAAAAAATGGATCATATACCATCAAAAGATGAAATGCAAAATTTAGAGGAAGATATTACATATATCGGAATGGTGGGAATGATAGATCCTCCGAGAGAGGAAGTAAAACTTGCAGTAGAAAAATGTAAAACGGCAGGAATAAAAACTGTTATGATAACTGGGGATCATAAAATAACTGCAATTGCGATTGCTAAACAGTTAGGTATTTTGGTAGATGAAAAGGAGGCAATAACTGGTTCAGATTTAGAAAATATAACGGATGAGGAGTTAATTAAGAATGTTAGAAAGTACTCAGTATATGCGAGAGTTTCGCCTGAGCACAAAGTTAGAATAGTTAAGGCATGGCAGGCTAACGGAGAAATTGTTGCAATGACTGGAGATGGTGTAAATGATGCACCTGCATTAAAAACAGCGGATATAGGATGTGCAATGGGGATTGTTGGAACGGACGTATCAAAGGAGGCTGCAGATGTAATTTTAACGGACGACAATTTTGCAACTATTGTATCGGCAGTAGAAGAGGGAAGAAGAATATATGACAACATATTAAAGGCAATTCAATTTTTATTATCAAGTAATGTAGGTGAGATTATAGTACTATTTATAGCTATGTTAATTGCACCGTGGATAAATACAAAGTTTGGTATAGATATAAATTTAATAACACCGTTGCTTGCAATCCATATTTTATGGGTAAATCTTGTAACTGATTCACTTCCAGCATTAGCGCTTGCTGTTGACCCGCCAGAGAAAGATATAATGAAGAGAAAACCTTTAGAGCAAAAAGGTCGGAGTATTTACTAAGGCGATGTCTTGGAGAATAGTGTATCAAGGAGTAATGATAGGAATAATAACGCTTGTTGCATTTTTAGTTGGGCTTTCTGGAGAAGAGAATTTATCAGAGGTGAATCATATAAATATTGGACAATCTATGGCTTTTATAGTACTTGCATTGTCAGAACTTGTACATGTTTATAATATTAGGAACAATAAGATATCTATATTTAAAACACCTATATTTAATAATAAAAAATTACTTTTTGCGGTATTAGGGTCAGCTACTCTATTATTAGTTGTAACGATAGTTCCTCAGTTTAGAAGTATATTTAGTGTTGCAAAATTGTCTATTCGTCATATCTATGAGATGATAGGGTTAATATTTGCACCAATTGTCGTTGTAGAACTATTTAAATTATTTAAAATAAATGATTTTTGAGCGTAATCTTTTTAAGAAAAAAAGTAATAAAACTATTTATTTTTTTAGAGAAATAATATATAATTAGAAAGTAATAAAAAAAGAAAGAAGGTATGCTTTATGGAATTAAAAGCGAATGAAAATAAAAAAGTGGAAATAGAAGTTGATGGGAATAAATATGATAGATATGCAATAAAGACTCACTTTGTTCAAATTGGAGAGAATTTTTTAGATATAATAGAAAAGTATGTATCACCAGTCTATCAAGAAGGAGATTTTATATCTATTAGTGAGAAGATAGTATCCCTTTGTCAAGAGAGAGTAGTGTACAAAAAGGATATAAAGGTATCAAAGTTAGCAAATTTTTTATCAAAATTTGCTATGAGAACAGATGCAGGGGTAGGAGTGGATTCTCCATATAAGATGCAATTTGCAATAAATATTTGTGGAAAATTAAAAGTAATTTATGCGGCAATAGCTTCTGGAATTACAAAGTTATTTGGTATAAGAGGAACTTTTTATAGGATTGTTGGTCAAGAGGTATCAGGGTTAGATGGTTTTTATAATAAGGTATTTGAAGATTATGGAGAATTTGGAATAAGAATTCCAGAGAAAACCGACGAAGTTTGCCAAGAAATATACGATAAATTAGGAATTAAGGCAATGATAGTAGATGCAAATGACCTAAATGTGGAAATATACGGTAAATCAAGAGAATTAGACGAGGATATAGAATTCTTAAGGAAGGTTATTAAGGATAATCCAGCAGGGCAATCAAAACAATTAACTCCAATTATTTTAATAAGAAAAAAATAAAGAATAAAAGAGGCATAATAATTAGAAAGAGGTGGATGATTTGAAAGTAATTCTATTACAAGATATCAAGGGAGTAGGTAAGAAAGATCAAGTTATAGAGGCAGCCGATGGTTATGCTAGGAATTTTTTATTTCCTAGAAAAATGGCATTAGAAGCAAATGCTGGTAATATGGGCAAATTAAATGCAAAAAAGGAAGTTATACAAAGAAAAAAGGATAAGGAAAAAGAAGAAGCGAAAGAAATAGCAAAGAGATTTAAGGAAATAAATTTAGAAATAAAAGTTAAGAGTGGACAAAATGGTAGAATATTTGGAGGAGTTACATCCAGTCAAATTGCAGAAAATTTAGAGAAACAGTATTCTATGCACATAGATAAGAAAAAGATTATGCTTGATAATTCAATAAAAAATTTAGGAGTTGTCGATGTAAAAGTAAAATTATATGAAGGTGTGGTAGGAACACTTAAAGTTAAAATTTCAAGCATATAATAGAAATTTAAAAATAGAAACTCTAAGTATAAAAAGAGGAGGGCAAAATGTAATGGAGGGAAGAGTACCACCACATGATATAGAAGCGGAACAAGCAGTATTAGGTAGTATGTTAACAGATAAAGATGCAGTAATTTCAGCTATTGGAAAAATCGAACCAGATGACTTTTATCGAGAAGACAATAAGAATATATATATAGCTATAATGAATTTATATAATAGGGCTGAACCGATAGACATTATAACATTAAAAGCGGAATTAGTTTCGCTTGGAAAATTTGAATCTGTTGGAGGATTAGAATATTTAGTACAACTACAAGATAGGGTTCCTACAACAACTAATGTGTTGAGATATATAAAAATAGTAGAAGAAAAATCAGTTGTTAGAAATTTAATAAAAACGTCAAACGAATTAATTAGTTTAGGGTACGATGAAACACAGAGTATAGAAGATACTTTAGAAAATGCTGAAAAAAAGATTTTCAATATAATGCAAGGAAGAAATCAGCAAGGGTATTCTCCAATAAAAGATATTTTAGTAGAATCTTTCGTAGAACTAGAGGCTTTATATAATCAAAAGAAAACTATAACTGGTGTGTCTACAGGTTTTATAGATTTGGATAACAAAACATCAGGATTTCATGAGTCTGAATTAATACTTGTTGCAGCCAGACCCTCTATGGGAAAAACTGCATTTGCACTTAATATTGCTACAAATGCAGCTCTAAAAGAACAAGTACCTATATTAATATTCAGCTTAGAAATGTCAAAATCACAAATGGTTAATAGAATTTGGAGTAGCGAATCTATGGTAGATAGCAATAAAATTCGAACCGGAAGAGTTGAAGATGAGGATTGGATAAAACTAACAAACGCATCTGGTGAATTGTCAGAGGTAAATAATATTTATATTGATGATACACCAGGAATAACTATAAATGAAATTAGGGCAAAAAGTAGAAAGTTAAAATTAGAAAAAAATATTGGAATGATTATTATTGACTACCTTCAATTAGTACAAGGTAGTAGCAGAAGAGTTATGGGAAACCGTGAACAAGAGATAGCAGAAATAAGTAGGTCTCTTAAAATATTGGCAAAGGAATTATCTATTCCAGTTGTAGCGTTGGCACAATTGTCAAGAGCACCAGAACAAAGACCAGACCATAGACCTATGCTTTCGGATCTTCGTGAGTCTGGTTCAATAGAGCAAGATGCAGATGTTGTAATGTTTTTATATAGAGACGATTATTACGACAAAGATAGTGAAAAGAAAAATATCGCAGAGGTGATTATGGCAAAAAATAGGTCTGGTTCGATTGGAACTGTGGAATTGCTATGGCTTGCTAATTACACAAAATTTGTGAATTTACAAAATTAAGAAAGATGGGTGATGCTGTATTTTAGAAGATGAAGTATTAGATGTAATAAAAAGGTATGATTTGATTTTTAATGAAGATACTATAATTGTAGGTGTTTCTGGGGGACCAGATTCGATGTGTTTATTAAATATTTTATATAATTTAAGGAACAGATTAGGTATAAATATAGTGGTTGCCCATGTTAATCATATGATTAGGGAGGAAGCAGAAAAAGAGACCTCATATGTTAAAGAATTCTGCGATAAAAAGGGAATAAAGTGTTATATTAAATATATTGATGTGAAAAAGATTGCTCAGAAATATAAAATTAGTGATGAAGAGGCAGGTAGAGTAGAGAGATATAAATTCTTTGAGGAAATTTTTTATAAAGAGGACGCAAAAAGGATAGCCACTGCTCATAATCAAAATGATAATGTAGAAACTGTTTTAATGAATATAATTAGGGGAAGTGGGGTTTCAGGATTAAAGGGGATTGGACCTATCAGAAATGGCAAAATAATTAGGCCACTAATTAATATTAAAAGGAGTAAAATTGAAAAATATTGTGAGGATAATAAATTAGAACCTAAGTTTGATAAAACTAATAATGAAAATGTTTATACTAGAAATAAGGTAAGAAACTTATTAATACCATTTTTAGAAAAAGAATTTAATCCAAATATAATGGAGGCTATAAATAAGCTTTCAGATTTAGCAACTGACGACAATGATTATGTTGATAGGCAGGTTGTAAAAGCTTTTAATGAAGTATTAGTTGAAGAAAATAATTATAGTATTAGTTTGAATTTAAAAAAATTTAATGTATTAGATAATGTAATAAAAAAAAGGTTAGTGCTATATACTATTAGTAAACTAGTGGGAAGCGCAAAAGATATAGAAAAAATACATGTGAATGATATTATAAAATTATGTGGAAATAATATTGGCAATAAATTTTTGACACCAAAAAAACATATAAAAGTTACAATAAAATCGAAAAAAATATTTTTTGAAAAGGTTATATAAAATACTTGAAATAAATATTTACATATGGTATAGTTAATTTGTAGTATATGATTATAAAAGAAAAATAAAAAAGATAACAAGGATATAAAGGGATTTTTAACTGAAAATAATAATCCTAATATCTAAAATGATAAGGAGGAAAAAGTTTTGAAGGGAAAAATAAAAACGTTATTTATGTGGTTAATATTAGGGTTAATATTTGTTGTGCTTATTAGTTCAATAATACAAAATAGTGTTGCAAAAATTTCATATTCAGAGTTATTGGAAAAAATAGAAAATGGTGAAGTATCAGAAGTTAAAATAGCTTCAGGAGGAGAATCTGCAGCAATTACACTGAAAAATGAAACATTCCAGAGGACCGTTAATATACCAAATATTGAGAGTTTTATGAGTAGTATAGATGAACAAATGAAGGCAGGAACTATTATCTTAACAGAAGAATCAGAATCAATTTTAGTTGTAATACTTAGTTTGTTAACACCATTTGGATTACTAATTTTATTTTTTGTATTTTGGTTTTTACTTACGGCAAGTAATCAAGGCGGAAACAAAACAATGAATTTTGGAAAGAGCAAGGCAAAGATGTTAAATGTTACTGATAGAACAAAAGTTACATTTAAAGATGTTGCAGGTGTTGACGAGGAAAAAGAGGAATTACAAGAAATAGTTGAATTTTTAAAAAATCCAAAAAAATATATTGAAATGGGAGCAAGAATACCAAAAGGTGTTTTACTTGTAGGACATCCAGGAACAGGAAAGACACTTCTTGCAAAAGCAGTGGCTGGCGAAGCGGGGGTACCATTTTTCATAATAAGTGGATCCGATTTTGTTGAAATGTTTGTTGGTGTAGGAGCATCTCGTGTAAGAGATTTGTTTGAAGAGGCAAAAAAAAGAGCACCATGTATAATTTTTATAGATGAAATAGATGCTGTTGGACGTCAAAGAGGAGCGGGCCTTGGTGGTGGACATGATGAGAGAGAGCAAACTTTAAACCAGCTACTTGTTGAAATGGATGGATTTGGAACCAATGAAGGTGTTATTGTTCTTGCTGCTACAAATAGACCCGATGTATTAGATAAAGCGCTTTTAAGACCAGGAAGATTTGATAGACAAATAGTAGTGTCAAGTCCAGACGTTAGAGCAAGGGAACAAATATTAGAGGTTCATGCTAGAAAAAAGAAATTGTCAATTGATGTTGACTTAGGAATAATTGCTAGGAATACAGCAGGTTTTTCAGGAGCAGATTTAGAAAATGTTTTAAATGAGGCAGCTCTTCTTACTGCAAGAAGGAATCTTTCAGAGATAGGAATGAAAGAAATAGAAGATGCGATGGTAAAAGTTACAATGGGACCAGAAAAAAGGACGAGGGTGAGAAGCGAGAAAGAACAAAAATTAGTAGCCTATCATGAGGCTGGGCATGCTGTTGTAAGCAAATACTTGCCAACACAAGACGCTGTACATCAGATTTCTATCATACCTAGAGGTATGGCAGGTGGATATACTATGTATAGGCCTACCGAAGATAAATCCTTTATGTCAAAATCAGAGATGGAAGAATCAATAGTATCTCTATTAGGAGGTAGAGTTGCTGAAAAATTGATTTTAAATGATATTTCAACGGGAGCAAGTAATGATATTGAGAGGGCAACAAAGATTGCAAAAGATATGGTCACGAAATATGGTATGAGTGAGAAAATAGGAACAATAATGTTAGGAACAAGACAAGAAGAAGTTTTCCTAGGAAGAGATTTTGCAAATGGTAAAGAATATTCTGAGGAGACGGCATCAATTATAGATAAAGAAGTAAAAATTATTATTGACAGGGCGTTTAATGCAGCAGCTCAAATATTAACTGAAAATATTGACAAACTTCACTCAGTTGCCAAGGTATTACTTGAAAAGGAAAAAATAGATGGTGATGAATTTGAAGAGATATTTGACAGTTAACCATAAATTTATATAAATTGTATAATTGAATATTAAAGATCGAGAGTTAGAATATTAGAAAGAAAGAGATTTCCTTCTAATTTCTAACTTTCTAATATAAAAGGAGAAGATATGAATTTAGATACCATAAAAAATAGAGATAAAAAAATAGATTTAGCAAGAAGAATGTCTAAAAGAGTGAAAGACGGTGATGTAATTGGATTTGGTTCAGGATCTACATCGTACTTAACTGTAATAGAAATCGCAAAGGAGATTGAAAAAAGAGGTATAAAAATTAAGGCGGTTCCAACATCTATTGAGATAGAAGGATTATGTAAAAAACTTAAAATACCACTTACAACATTAACAGAAGAGAAGTTGGATTGGTGCTTTGATGGGGCTGATGAAGTAGACCCTAATAATTGGTTAATAAAAGGTAAGGGTGCTGCGATGTTTAGGGAAAAAATAAACTTTGTGAATTGTGAAGAAATTTATGTTTTAGTGGATGATTCCAAAAAGGTACGTGTTTTAGGTGAAAAGGAATCTGTACCGATTGAGGTTTTTCCAGCCGCAGTTAATTACGTAAAAAGAGAATTGGAAAAATTTAATATAAAAGAAGTTACATTGAGAGAAAAAGATACGAAAATCATATCAACTGATAATGGAAATTATATTTTAGATGTTAAGTTTAAAGAGATTACCGAAAATTTGGAAAAAGAGTTGAAAAAAATTGTGGGTGTAATTGAAACAGGATTATTTATTAATTATAATGTTAATATATTGACTTAAGGATAAAACCAAATTAGTTTAGAGCATAGCCCTTTTTATATTAATAGGGAAGAAAGACTTTCTCATTATATAAAAAGAGGCAATTTTTTTAAATTGCCCCTTTTTTAAATAACTAGGATGTTAATTGAAGTTTTTGTGGTTCTTCAATTTTTGATTGAAGACCAATTAATTTTTTTATTTTTCGTGTAAATTCAACATTTTTTTTGGTTTCCTGAATTACACAATTTAGAAGTCTTACACATTCAGCACTATTCTCAAAGAAACATGAAACAGCATTATTATACATACGAAGTATTTTATCTTGATTCTTGAAACTGTTACCCTTACAGAAAAACTTTTCAACATAACGATTTAGGATAAGAGTTTTAATAATCTCCGAAAATGATTTCCTCATAGCATCTTTGTTCATGCGATAATACAAATCTAGTGATTCACCTAGTGCTTCTTCTAATTTACTTCTCTTGATTAAACTTAATAGCTTATCAAAATGAGAAATATTAAATTTGTACTTATTAGCAAATTCATTAATAAGTGATTGGTTATAAAAGTTATTCAACTTTCAGTCCCTCCTTTTACTATAAAAACTATATTCTTAGTTTCGCACACACTTAATTATAACATAATAAACATAAAAAGTCAACCTTTTATATAATTTTTTTAAAAATATATTGACATATTATTAAAAAAAATATATAATAAACAAGTAAAAAAAAGTAAATATATAAAAAATTTATATTTTAATTAAATGAGAGGAAGAGTGAAATATAATAATGGTTTCGCAATTATTAATTCTATTAATATTAATTTTAATGAATGCATATTTTGCTGCATCAGAAATAGCATTTATATCACTAAATGATGCAAAGGTAGAGAAAAAAGCAAAGGAAGGAGATAAAAAATCAAAACAAATAGTAAAGATGTTAAAAAATCCAAGCAAGTTTTTAGCAACTATACAGATAGGGATAACACTTGCAGGATTCTTATCGAGTGCATTTGCATCAGAAGCATTTGCTGATAATTTAGCGCCAATCTTAAATAATCTAATGCCAATAGGGTTACCTTTATGGAAAACAATATCAATATTAGTAATAACGGTGATATTATCTTATTTTACATTGGTAATAGGAGAGCTTGTGCCAAAGAGAATTGCCATGAAAAATTATGAGAAAATTGCATATCGAACAATAGGTGTAATAAGAGGAATTGCAGTTATATCTGCGCCGTTTGTGAAATTACTTACCATTTCTACAAATGTTGTTTCAAAGATTTTCGGGGTAACAGAAGAGGATGAGACAACGGTCACCGAAGAAGAAATAAAGATGATGGTGGATGAAGGTGAGGAAAAAGGAACAATCGATTTAGAAGAAAAGGAAATGATAAACAATATCTTTGAGTTTAACGATACAGTTACATCAGAGGTTATGATCCATAGAACAGATATATTTGCAATAGATATAAATTCAGATTTCAATGAAGTTTTAAGGGAATTAGATGAATATAAATACAGTAGAATACCCGTATATGAGAAAACTATAGATGAAATAAGAGGAATACTATTTGTAAAAGATACGTTGAAGGCTCTAAGTGAAGGAAAAGATGTCAATATAAAGAAAATTATGAAAGATGCATATTTTGTTGCTGAAAATAAACCAATAAATGAATTATTTAGGGAACTTCAAAAAAATAAAAAACAGATGGCTATAGTAATAGATGAGTATGGTGGAACAGCTGGATTAGTTACAATGGAAGACTTATTAGAGGAAATTGTAGGTAATATTTTTGATGAGTATGATGAAGTTCAAAATGAATATGAAAAAATAGATGAAAATACGTATTTAATAAGTGGAAGTGCTAATATGTATGACATAAAGAAAATTTTAAATATTTCAATTCCCGATGGAGACTATGATACATTATCAGGATATTTACTTGAAAAATTAGGTAGAGTTCCAAGGGACGAAGAAAAACCAATAATAGAAACAGAGAAGGTAACATATAAAATTGAGGACTATGAAGACAAGAGAATTGTTTGGGTAAAAGCGTGCAAAAATAATGAACAAATAATAAGTAACAAAGATGATTAGATAAAAAATGAAAGGAAAAAGATGATGAAAAAGAAATTGAGATTAACGGTATTGATAGTAATAGTATTAATTGCTATAATTATGACAGTAATGTATATAAATAAGAAGAACGGTGGGTATAAAAAAGAGAAAATAGAGGAAAATTATTTTATTATAAATGAGAAAGAAAAATACGGTGTAATAGATAGGAATGGAAATATAATAATAAATCCAGAGTATGATGCAATACAAATTCCAAATCCATCACAGGGAGTTTTTATATGTCTAGATGAGTACAATCCCGAAACAGCCGAATATAATTCAAAGGTGTTAAATGAAAATGCAGAGGAAATTTTAAAGCAATATGAACAAGTAGCTGCCATAGAGGTGAAAGATATGACAACACCATATTTATATAAAACATCAATTTTAAAATATAAGGAAAATGGTAAATATGGAATTATTGATTTAAAAGGAAAAAAATTAACAGAAAGTAAGTATGATTTAATAACAAATTTAGAATATAAAGATGAAGAGTTATTAGTTGTAGAAGATTCAAAATATGGAGTAATAAAAGCTAATGGAAAACAGATAATTTCCACAGAGTATTCAAGCATAACCGCCGATAAATATTATAATAATAAATCGAATTATAAAAAAGCAGGTTTTATTGTGAGTAAAAAGACGGATGAAGGTTATAGATATGGGTATATGGATAAAAACGGAAAAGTAGTGTTAGAAGTTGAGTATAGTGAATTAAGCAGAGTTACAGATGCAGTTGACGAAAAAAATATTTATATTATTGCAAGCAAGAATGCAAAAGAGGGTTTGATTAAAAATAAGAAAGTAGTAATTCCTTTTGAATATGATACCATTGAATATAATTATATAAATAATGTATATTCAATAGAAAAAAATAAAAAGGTGGGGGTAGTTAATCCAAAGGGGAAGACTATTTTACAAATAGAATATGAGGATATAAACTTTTCAGGAATATACATAAATGCTCAAAAGGATGGAGAGATACTATTATTTGAACAAAGTGGAGAGTTAGTAAAGGACCCTCGATATATTAGTTTGCTTGAAACTGAGGATAAGAAATATTTTATTACATTAGATAGTAATAATTTATATGGAGTTATGGATCAAGAATGGAAGCAGGTAATTGCAAATAATTATGACTTTATACAATATGCTTTCGAAGATTATTTTATAGTATCAAAAGATGCAAAAGTAGGCGTAATAAATAAAGAGGGAAAATCAATAGTTGATATAAAGTATGATATAATAGAAAAGTTTGAAAATGGAGACCTTATAAAAGCTGTATCAACACAAGAGGGATATATAGATCTCTACAATTCAAATATGGAATTAGTGGCTAACATGAAGGATGCATATACTTATGAAGAAGAGGAATATATAAAAATATATTCAGATACACAGGCTAAATATTTTTCATTGCAAGGAATTGAGATAAATAGTTCGGATTTATTCTCAAAAAATCCTTTATATGCTATTAATCAAGATGGAAAATGGGGTTTTTCGGATGGTAAAACAACAGTGGTGGAATGCAAGTATGATATGGTAACAGAGCTGAATGAGTATGGATATGCAGGAATAAAGCTAATGGGCAAATGGGGAATAATAGATAAAAATGGAAAAGTAGTAGTAGAACCAGTATATGAGTTAAATACATTGGAGCCAGAATTCATTGGTAAATATTATAAAGTTTATTATGGATATGGGCAACCTTATTATACTAGTACAATAGAAGTTAAATAGGAACAAAGCGGACAAGAATTAATAATCTAAAAGTTTTTAATATTTGTCCGCATATTTGTCCGTACACAAAAATTTGGTGAAATTTTTGTGTAATTTTAATATATATTTGTATGTGTTATTTTTAAAAAAGTTTGTAATTTTTTATTTTGAGGGGAGAAACGATATGTATAAGAAATTTGGAATAGAAGATAAATTAATAGAATTGTCACAAAAAGCAGAATTGGAACTAACACAGATATTTCAAAATATGGAAAATATTTGCGAGTATAATAGTCTTAAGGTTTTAGAGGCATTCCAAAATAATAATATTTCGGATATACATTTTAATAGTACTACAGGGTATGGATATGGAGATATTGGAAGGGATACAATAGAAAAAGTATTTGCGCAGGTATTTAAAGCAGAGGATGCATTAGTTAGAAATCAGTTTATTTCAGGAACGCATGCATTAACGGTTACTTTATTTGGATTATTAAGGCCAGGAGATTTTCTTCTTAGTATTAACGGTAAACCATATGATACGTTGGATGAAGTAATTGGAATAAAAGAAAACTCTAGTTCGTTAAATTCTTTTGGGATAGAATATGAACAGGTAGATTTATTAAATGATGATTTCGATTATAAAAAAATAGAAGAAGTATTAAATAATAAAAAAATAAAGGTTATTGCAATTCAACGTTCGAGAGGATATGAGTTAAGAAAAAGTATAGATATATACAAACTTGAAAAGGTGATAAGGTTTATAAAAAATATAAATGAGAATGTTATAATAATGGTGGATAATTGTTATTGTGAGTTTGTCACAAAAAAGGAACCAATAGAATTGGGGGCAGATATTGCAGTAGGGTCACTTATAAAAAACGCTGGAGGGGGAATAGCACCTAACGGTGCATATGTTGTTGGTAAAAAAAAGTTAATTGAATTAGTTGCAGAAAGATTAACTGCACCAGGACTAGGCAAAGAAGTTGGTCCAAGTTTAGGAATAAATAAAAGTATTTTGCAGGGAATATTTTATGCACCTAATGTTGTATTAAATAGTTTAAAAACGGCGACATTAGCAAGTTATATACTTGAAAATTTAGGTTATAAAGTTAGTCCTAAATATAGCGAGGAGAGAGCAGATATTGTGCAATTAATAGAATTTGGGGAAAGGGAGAAGTTAATAAAATATTGTCAAGGAATCCAAAAGGCATCTCCAATAGACTCTAAATCTATTCCTGAACCGTGGGATATGCCCGGATATACAAATCAGGTGATAATGGCTGCGGGTACGTTTACACAAGGTTCATCTATTGAATTATCCTGTGATGCACCAATAAGACCGCCATTTATAGCATTTATGCAAGGAGCCTTAACCTATCAATATGGAAAGATAGGGGTATTGAAAGCAATTCAAAATATATCAGAAGAATAAAAAGGCGAAATGCTGTTTATATAATAGTGAAAACATTACCATTATTTAATGAATTGAAATATAATATAAGGAGGAAAATATGATTAAAGAATTAGAATTTTTAATTGATGTTGTGAAAAATGCAAGTTTGTTAATTAATGAAGATTTTGAAGTAAAAGCAAAGGGTGAGGATGGCGATTTAGTAACAAATTTTGATTTTGAGGTTGAAAAATATATTATTGAAAGAATAAAGGAAAAATATCCGGATTTTAAAATTGTTAGTGAAGAATATAATAGTCATAACGAATTATCAGATAATTGTTTTACGATTGATCCCATCGATGGCACAATTAATTTTGCACATAATATCCCTCTATGGGGTATTCAAGTTGCATGCATAAAAAATAGTAAAACGTGTGCATCAGTTATCTATTTACCAAGATTAAATGAATTATATTATGCTGATGAAAATGGCGCATTCTTGAATAATAAAAAAATTCAAATTAATAATTGTAGTTTAACAAAAGGTGTATATACAATAGAAGGGCCAAATAGACTGCCAGGTCAAGCTAAAATGAAACAAATTAATAAACAATGTCGTGATTTTTATTGTACTTGTCTAAATTTTGTTTGGGTAGCAAGTGGAAGACTAAGTGGGACAATTTTCACCCAAGATTCATATTGGGATTATGTCCCTGGTCAATTTATAGTTGAAAAAGCAGGTGGCGTAATATATAATTCTAATGGTTCTCATATTGCTGCAAATAGCAAGGAATTTTTAGAATTATTAAAAGAAAATGCTTCATATAATGAAAATGAAAAAGTAGAAGTTATACATAAATAATTTATCTATAGAAAAATTTATAAAGTAAAACATAAATTGATGTTCATAAGACAATGCTTAATTGGCATTGTCTTTATCTACTCTTTTTGCAATAACGCACGGCACGAAAAAATCAACCTTTTCAGATTGATTTAATCAACAACGTCACATTGGTGCGACGATTTTACATTTTGGTGGGCAGGGATGGATTCGAACCATCGTACCCTTACGAGAACAGATTTACAGTCTGCCGCCTTTAGCCACTCGGCCACCTACCCGTGTATGTAGAGTAAAAACTTTTTTGTAAAAAAAAATGGTGCACCCTCAAGGATTTGAACCTTGGACCCACCGGTTATGAGCCGGTTGCTCTGACCAACTGAGCTAAGGGTGCATTACTCACTTACAAAACACATTATACAATCTTTTTTAGCATATGTCAATAGTTTTTTTGAAAAAATAAAAAATTTTGTTACAGGTTAATGTTTTTTATGTCTAAAATGTGAGAAATCATCTATATATGTATTAATCCGCCACATCTTGCTTGGAGTTTATATATTTTTTTATTA
>JAUNSP010000099.1 GCA_030539155.1 Clostridia bacterium | reverse complement strand
ATCAAAATAATAACCAGCTGTCACTCAACTTTTTTTAAGTGGACAGCAATGATATTTTATAATATTCTAAATACAATATTTTTTTCTTTTATGTTATATTTAATATTAATATTAAGGTGGAATTTTTATATCAATATTATATTAAAGTACTTGATAGTAATATTATTATATATTATTACAACATTATATCCATTGTTGTTTTTTATGGCATCTTGTTTGATATTAAAAAATATAGCTTTATTCATAGATTATGATACACATAGTTTAATCTACATTCATAAAGCTCGTAAATCTGTAATTGATATTGAATCTATATATAAAATAAATATTTGTTTCCCATTTCTACGAGTATCACTGAATTATTTTTATAAAATGTATACTACATCAGGAGATTGTTATATTTTACCATGTTTTATGCCGATAAAAACAATAAAAAAGCTTATGAAAAATAAAAATGAGAATTTAGAACATGTTTGCTGGCCTATAGAAAAAGGTGGCGTGACAGACGCTTTATGAATCCTACAAATCGCTTTCTCTTCTTGTGGAAAAGAAATTGATGACGTTTAATGACTTATTGGTTTTCTTTCAAAATATATTTCGAAGAATAAAGCATGACTAATATTGGTCTGAATAATAACTTAAAAATCAACATCATGAAAAAAGAAAAAATTACAAGAGCAACACTTGACGAACTTGAAAAAACAATGCCTGTGTTAAGTGAAAATGAACAAAGAAACTGTACGGGTGGATATAGGTATTATGATGAAAGTGGAATGTTTATAGAGAAGATAGGTGACGAAGATGAGATAAGAATAATCACAAGAAATAACTTTGATAATTTGAAGTTAGACTGTGGAAATTATACAGCTAATGATAAGACTCTTTTTAAAAGTCACAGTACAGCATTTTCTGATGCTAATAACTCTATACAATTAAATATATTAAAATTTATGGCAAATAAAATAGGTTATGATGGCAATATAACCATTAATGGTGCTAATAACAATGGCTCTTGTTCAGGAAAATCTTATATAACAATAAGTAATACAAGTTCTATATTTAAGAGTTCTCATTATTTCGATTTATTGAGTGTTCTTATTCATGAAGTAGAACATAGTAATACAATAAATGAATCTGGTTCTTTAATGTCTGAATATACAGCGACTAAAGCCCAGTATGATAGTCCATATTTCAAATCATATTCTACTGAAAGACAGAAGGAAATAGCTGATAGATTAGCATACTATAAAAAACTATTAGAGAAAGAATAATAATGAATTGCTTTTTGAAACGCAGTTAAGTGTATTAGTTGAAAGTTAACTATTATTAGGAAATAATAATTATGAAAAAATCTGAATCTGAAAAATTAATTATAAAATATAATCTATTATGAAAAAGACATTAATATACTTGTTAATAATAATATCATCCTTTTTTGATGTAGTTGCAGCTCAAAATAGTAAATATAGATTTCCACCAGATAATAATGAAAATTTATATTTTAATAACGAAAAAGATATAAATGGAAACTTAAGACAATTTTCTATAAGTAAATCCTTTATAAAAGATTTTGTTGGATATAAGGATATTTTCCCTTCATTGGATTTTAATGAAGTAAGCTATTTCACACCTCAGTATAGTGATAAAAATTATTCTATCAATTGGATTGTAATAGACTCTTTAATATACTTAGCAAAAGTTGAAGGAATTTCAGATATAAACAACAATAGATTACATATTCTTAAAACTAATAAAGTAATAGAGAACATGACCAAACGTAAGTTTAACACCTCTTACAAAGTTGATGAATTGTCTCAAAATATAGTTGAGCCTAATATTTTGTTTGCAGATTGGATAAATGGAGACTATTATATCCAGACTCAGGATTCTAAGTCATGGAATCCTAAAGATGCGGTTGTTTTTAAGATAGTAATCAAAAATGGAAAGATTATTGAAAAGAAAAAGAAATAGTTAAAATATAGAATCGTAATTAAATCATTAGTTGTTATTGCAAGAATAACATTAAATCTTTCTTTCTATAAAATAGAGAAAAATTTACCCTATTATGAATAGATATTTTAAATATAAATATTTTTAATGGACATAAAAGATAATAATACTGATAAATCTGAAGAGGTACAAGCAATAATAGACAGAATGCCTACTTATTGGGTGAAGTGGGTTGTTTTGTGTGTGAGTT
>JAUNSP010000098.1 GCA_030539155.1 Clostridia bacterium | reverse complement strand
AAAAAATTTAAAACAAGGAGGAAATTTTAAAATGAAAAACAGTATGAAAAATATGGATTCTAGGAACGTAAACGCTACATCCCTTGCGGCTGTACACACACACACACACACACGGTTAATTTTAGAGGAAGAGAAAAAGAGATATTTAATAATGGTAGAGGTGCGGAATTTTTTTCGGGCTCTAATTTTGGTGTGCAAAATTCCCACAACTGTGGACAAAGTACAAATATAAATTTCGTACAAAATATGGAAAATAACGGGGGTCAAAAGATGGATACAAACTCTCATTTCTTATCACTCACATCTCATAGCTCAGGTATCACCTTAATTACACTAATTATTACTATTGTGATTATGCTAATCCTAGCGGGGATTACAATTAATTTAACATTAGGAGAAAATGGAATTTTTCAAAAGGCAAAATTAGCAAAAGGTCAGTACGAAACTGCAAGTGTGCAAGAAAAATTAGAATTAGAATTAGCAGCAATACAAATGGAGGATAGTGATTTAACAATTGAAGAATTTGAGGAATTTTTAAGTGGAAAAAATATAAACGGAAAAACTATAGCATTAGAGGATTTTGGAGTAAGGGCAAGTTATGGGGAGTTGCAAGAAGTAATATTACAAATTAATAATAAAATATATTCTATATATTTATCAGGCTCTAAAATAAAAGTGGAATATGAACCAAAGGAAAATGTAATGAAATCAAATGTCAACATAACATCAAATTGGTTAGGTATTGAAGGATTGGATAAAACTAAAATAAAAGAAATAAAATTTGTAGATAGTACTAATGAGAATTTAGATGAGAAGGAGTTATTTGAAGTTTCGGCTATTGGTCAAGAAAATAGTGTAAAATGTTGGTGGGATGAAGATCAAAAAGGAATGTTTAGTGTAAAAGTTGGAGCAGAAGGAAAAATTATAGCACCAAGATGTAGCAAACACTTCTTTTTAGGGTTGAATAATTTAGAAACAATAGATTTTAGTAATCTTGATACTTCTAAGATTACTAATATGGAATCATTTTTTAATGGGTGCACAAAGCTTGGTATACAAAAAGAGGGAGTTAATAATCTAATAGATATGGGGAATTTCGAGACAAGTAATGTAACAAATATGAGGGCAATGTTTTTTGGCTGTAACGAGTTAACCGAATTAGATCTTAGTTCTTTTGATACAAGACAAGTTTATAGAATGGACAAAATGTTTCAGGATTGCGTTAAGATAACGCAAATTATTTTTAGTTCCAAATTTGATACGAGGCAGGTAGAGACAATGTCTCATATGTTTTGCAATAGTAATCAATTAAAAAATATTGATTTAAGTAGTTTTAATACAGTTAATGTAAGGTATATGGATAATATGTTTGTTTATTGTAATAATTTAGAAAATATAGATGTTAGTAATTTTGATACAAGTAAAGTTACAAAAGCAAATGGTATGTTTGAGGCATGTTCAAAATTGGAAACTTTAGATGTAAGTAATTTTAATATGGCTAAGGTGGATAATATAACTCGTATGTTCAATAGCTGTTCAAGTTTAAAACAATTAGTATTAGGAGATATGTTTGTTACAGAAAATGTAACTTCAATGAGTCAAACTTTTTCTGGGCTAGGATCATTAGAAGAATTAAATTTAGGGGCTTTTGGGGTAAAGTCTAGAGATTTGGGGGAGATATATGTAAGTGATATGTTTTATTATTTGAAGGAACAGGTAAGGTTAACAGTGGATTCTAGAGCTATATCTTTCTTTAAAAATTTAGATGTATCGGCAGATATAAAAAACTATAGATGGGGAATTATTAATGGAAAAGCGGAAGCTTCAAATATAACTTTTGAAGAATATTATGATAATTTTTTAGAAATTTAAAGATAAGTTAGAAGATATATTTTTTATAGAGTTTTAAATTTAAAGATTTCAATAAAGTGGTTGTAAAAAATCTTTGAAAAAAATGAGACTGTAAAAAAGGAGGCTACTGAAAAAGTAGGAAATAAAAATAGTGAATTAGAAAATAAATTTTTGTAATTCGCTATTTTTTCTCAATTCTATAAAAAATAATAATTTGTATGTAGAAATTTTATAGAATTTTAGAACAAAATTTAACTCAAAAAAATTTGAAAAAAATTGGGGCTAAAAACAATCAAAAATTTTGCAATTTTTTTGTTTTTTAAATAAACTTTTTTAGAAAAAGTTTAACGGAATAAAGG
>JAUNSP010000058.1 GCA_030539155.1 Clostridia bacterium | reverse complement strand
ACGTCGAAGTTTTTTTAATTCTAGTTAACGACGTAAGATGCTGCTTTTCATCCGTCTCCTTTTTTTACTCTTTTCTTTACCAAAACGGAGCAAAAGTAGTATATTACTAGGCAACTAGAATTAAAAAAGATGATGGCGTACGTGGGTACGTCGAAGTTTTTTTAATTCTAGTTAACGACGTAAGATGCTGCTTTTCATCCGTTTTTAGTTGCCAACTCAACAGCAACAGCCACAGTCGCCCCAACCATAGGATTATTTCCGCATGCCGAATTAATCCCATCATTTCAACATGAGCAGGAACAGAAGATGACCCTGCAAACTGTGCATCAGAATGCATCCTTCCCATTGTATCCGTCATTCCATAAGAAGCAGGTCCTGACCCCATATTATCTGGATGAAGTGTCCTTCCTGTACCACCACCTGAAGCTACTGAAAAATATTTTTTCCCCTGCATAGTGCACTCTTTTTTATATGTACCTGCCACAGGATGTTGGAATCTAGTTGGATTTGTAGAATTTCCCGTTATAGAAACATCTACACCTTCCAAATG
This sequence comes from Clostridia bacterium, assembly GCA_030539155.1. Lineage (GTDB taxonomy): Bacteria > Bacillota > Clostridia > TANB77 > CAG-508 > JAUNSP01. The sequence goes on along the minus strand of JAUNSP010000058.1, from coordinate 8,057 downwards.
CATTATTGCCACACCTTCCCTAACATCATTTGAGCCATAACATCTTACTTTACTTCTTTCTCCATTAGAATATGAAATTTCCTCAACAACAGAAACCTTTCCTGTGTAAAAATCAAATTCCGTTTTAACATAAGTAAAACCATTTATTCTTGAAATAACTTGAGCAGCATCTTTTCCTAATCCATTTAAGATTACTCTTAAAGGTTCTCTTCTAACTTTATTAGCTGATTTAGCAATACCAATTGCACCCTCAGCAGCTGCGAAACTTTCGTGTCCTGCCAAAAAAGCAAAACATTTTGTTTCTTCCCTTAAAAGCATTGCTGCCAAATTACCATGCCCCAATCCAACTTTTCTATCATCAGCAACAGAACCTGGAATACAGAATGACTGTAGTCCTTCCCCAATAGCCTCTGCACATTCAGCCGCATTTTTACAATTCTTCTTAATTGCAATCGCGGCACCGACAGTATACGCCCAACAAGCGTTATCGAAACAAATTGGTTGTATTTCTCTAACTATCCTAAAAACATTGACCCCTTTTTCATCACATATTTCCTTAGCCTCTTCCAAACTCTTTATCCCATATTTATTTAATACTGGCACTATTTGTTCAATTCTTCTCTCATAACTTTCAAACATTATTTATTCCTCCTTTTTTTATAAAACACTTCTTCTATCTTTTTTTATTTCATCCCTAACCATCTCACGGCTCACCACTCACATCTCAAAATTGATGCTGCTTTTCATTCGTTCTCAAACTCATTCCTTTCGCCTTGCCGGAACGAAGCAAAAGTAGTATATTACTAGACACTTAAGTTTAAAATTTTCCGAAGGTGTACGATGGTACATCGAGGAAATTTTATAACTTAAGTAACGACGTAAGATGCTGCTTTTCATTCAGCTCTAAACCCTTATTCCTTTCGCCTTGCCGGAACGAAGCAAAAGTAGTATATTACTAGGCACTTAAGTTTAAAATTTTCCGAAGGTGTACGATGGTACATCGAGGAAATTTTATAACTTAAGTAACGACGTAAGATGCTGCTTTTCATTCGTTCCTAGGGTCTATGACCTTATAAGCCTCCTTAAACCTCCCATAAACTCCACTAGCTTTCTCAATAGCCTCATTCACTTCAATTCCTTTTTTTATATTTTCCATCATTTTACCTATATTAACATATTTGTATCCTATAATCTCATCACGCTCATCCAATCCGATTTCAACAATATATCCCTCTGCTAACTCTAGATATCTTGGTCCCTTTTCAAGGGTAGAATAAATTGTACCAACTTGGCTCCTATGCCCCTTTCCTAAATCCTCTAAACCTGCTCCAATTGGAAGTCCACCTTCTGAAAAAGCAGATTGTGTTCTTCCATATACAATTTGCAAAAATAATTCCCTCATTGCCGTATTTATTGCATCGCAGACTAAATCTGTGTTTAGTGCCTCAAGTAATGTTTTTCCTGTTAAAATTTCACCAGCCATAGCTGCTGAATGTGTCATACCTGAACACCCTATTGTTTCAATTAAAGCTTCCTCAATAATTCCCTCTTTAACGTTTAATGTTAATTTACATGCACCCTGTTGTGGTGCACACCAACCTATCCCATGTGTCAATCCTGAAATGTCCTTTATTTGTTTTGATTTAACCCACTTTCCTTCTTCCGGTATCGGTGCAGGCCCATGGTCAACACCTTTCGCAACTCTACACATTTCTTGTACTTCTTTTGATACTATCATTTTCATTCCTCCCTCATTATATTTTTAAGATCTGACTCTTAGTTATTACTCTTTCCTCCGGACTTTCGCTTTTTTTATTGTCAATCTTCTTATATATTTCTTGTTTTTTTATTTTTGTCTCTTTTAAATTTGGTACTTCTACTTTGCTTATTTCCCTATTATACTCTATAATATTTGATTTTGGAATTTTGTATAACATTTCCTGATAAATGTTATCTCCCTCATTTTCTATTACATCCTCTTTTAAATATTGCATCAAAGCCTTCCTCTCCCTTTTATTAAACTTTTCCAGAGGATAATTTAGATTCTTATATTTCCATATTAAATGTCTTTCCTTTTCAGTATATCTTGATTCAGACAAATTATTGTAGAAATATTCTACTATAAACTTATTATTTTCAATCTTAATGGTTATATTGGTCCAAACTCTCAAACTATTCTTTCTAAATTCTGTTCTTAAATTTTTTATTTCATTATATAACTCATTTATTAAAACAGAATACTCATCTTCATCAATATTAAATTTATTTGCAACTTCGTACACATTTATAGGTTTCTTCTTTATTACCGCCCTTGGATAGTAATAAAAAAACATTTCCCCTATCTCTATTTTTTTCAATTTTTCTGATATTGCTGCATATAAATATATGCTCTCCCATTTTTCTGGTATCATATAGAATAATTTTTTCTGTATTTTTTTATATATAGATTTTATATCCGTAGTATTTTCCATATTTTTTCCCCTTATTCTCTAGTTTCTAAACAGATTTAATTATTAGTGATTCACCTGTCATTTCCTTCGGCTTATCTAATCCCATCAAATCTAATATCGTTGGTGCCAAATCCGCCAATTTACCAGATTTTATTTTCTTATCATCCATACCTATTAGAATTAATGGTACCAAATTTGTTGTATGTGCTGTATGAGGTTCTCCTGTTTTGTAATCTATCATTTGTTCTGCGTTTCCATGGTCTGCCGTTAATAATATAACTCCCTGTTTTTCTTGGATTTTTTCTACAACTCTCCCAACACAACAATCTATTGTTTCTATTGCTTTTATAGTCGCTTCTAAACTTCCAGTATGTCCCACCATATCAGGATTAGCATAGTTTAATATAATACTATCATATACGTCTTTATCTATCGCTTTTAGCACTTCATCCGTAACTTTTTCCGCACTCATTTCAGGTTGTAAATCATACGTTCTTACTTTTGGAGACGGAACCAATATCCTATCTTCCCCTTGATATTGTTTTTCCTCCCCTCCATTAAAGAAAAATGTTACATGAGCATACTTTTCTGTTTCTGCAATTCTTAATTGTTTCATTCCTTTTTTACTAATATATTCACCAAAAGTATTACTTAATTTTTCCGGTTTAAACGCAATTTCAACTTTTGGTATTGTTTCGTCATATTGTGTAAAACATACAAAATATATCTTCAATTTTTTTGTATCAAATTCATTAAACTTTGGATCAACTAACGCCCTTGTCAATTCCCTAGCCCTATCTGGTCTAAAATTAAAAAATATTACAGAATCATTATTATTTATCGTTGATACTGGAGTATGGTTATTACATATTAATGTTGGCTCTACAAATTCGTCAAAGGTTTCTTGTTGATATGAAGCCTCTATTGCTGATTCTGCAGAACTTACCTTTTCTCCTATTCCATAAACTAGTGCATCGTAACTTTTCTTTATTCTATCCCATCTCTTATCTCTATCCATTGAGTAGAATCTTCCTGATATACTTGCAATTTTTCCAACACCCTTTTCTTTTATTTTTTGTTGTAACTCATTTATGTAAATTTCTGCAGATGCGGGTGGTGTATCTCTCCCATCTAAAAAACAATGTATATGTACATTCTCAAAATCTTTTCTTTTTGCAAGCTCTAATAATGCATAAAGATGCCTATTATGACTATGAACTCCACCATCAGACAAAAGCCCCATTATATGTAATTGTGAATTGTTTTTCTTACAATTTTCTATCGCCTTTACTATCTCAGGCATACTAAAAAAATCGCCTTCTTCGATTGCCTTTGTAATCCTAGTCAATTCCTGATAGACAACTCTCCCTGCTCCTATATTTGTATGCCCTACCTCAGAATTTCCCATTTGATCTTCTGGCAAACCTACACTTAATCCACTAGCCTTTAATTTTGATGTTGGACATATTTTTGTTAATTTATCAATATTGGGTGTGTTTGCTAGTTTTACTGCATTCCCCTTCTCATTTTCATTGATTCCGAATCCATCTAAAATCATAAGCATTATTGGTTTTTTATTCATTATCTCTCAATCCCTTTCTAAGTCCTAATAAATCATTTTATTCCAAGGTTTATTTTATCTACGTTTATTCTACTACAAGTAATTTAAAAAATCAACCCTTTTGAAAGTTTTTACGCAAAAAATAGAGAGAAAACAATATCTTCTCCCTACCTTTAAATTTGTAAAAATTTACACATATCTCTAAAAATATAATACTCTTTATAAGTAAAATTTAAAAAATAAACATTGCATCCCCAAAACTGAAAAATCTATATTTCTCTCTCACAGCATAATCATATGCATTCATTATATATTCTTTACCGGCAAGTGCCGATACAAGCATTATTAATGTTGATTCAGGTAAATGAAAATTCGTTATTAGTCCATCTATACATTTAAAATTATACCCTGGGTATATGAATATACTTGTATCACCCTCCGTCTGACTAACTTTTCCATCACTATCTGCGATAGATTCTAAAACTCTACATGATGTGGTTCCCACGGCGATTACCCTTCCACCATTTATCTTCGTTTTATTTATTTTATCAGCATCTTCTTTTTTTATATAATAATGTTCTGTATGCATATCATGTTCCTCTATTGTTTTCACCTTCACTGGTCTGAAAGTTCCTATGCCCACATGAAGTGTTACATTTGCAATTTCTACACCTTTGTTCTTTATTTTATCTAATAATTCTGATGTAAAATGTAGCCCTGCTGTTGGAGCCGCACTTGACCCTTCGTACTTTGCATATACAGTCTGATATCTATCCTTTTCTCTCAATTTTTCTTTTATATACGGTGGTAGCGGCATCAATCCTATTTTATCTAAAATTTCATTAAAAATTCCCTCATACCAAAATTTCACTTTTCTATTTCCATTTTCCATTTTTTCTAATATTTCTGCTTTTAATATACCAGCTCCAAAAATAACCTTCGTACCTTCTTGTAATCTTCTTCCTGGCTTGACCATCACTTCCCAAACATCACCCTCAATCTGTTTTAATAGCAAAAATTCAATATTTGCCCCAGTAACTTCTTTTTTTCCATATAGTCTTGCAGGTAACACCTTTGTGTTATTTCTGACTAAACAATCCCCTGGTCTTAAATAATCTAAAATATCTTTAAAAACCCTATCCTCAATTGTTCGCTCCTCTTTATTTAATACCATTAATCTTGACTCATCTCTATTTTTTAATGGTGTTTGTGCAATCAACTCCTTTGGCAATTCATAATCAAATTCCGAAACTTTCATTTTTTACCTCTATTCTAACTTTAATTCTATATTTATTTTAATCAAACCATTCTAGTTCCCAATCTACAACCTTGACTGTATCCCCCTCTTGAACACCTGCTGCCTTAAGTTTTTCATATACACCAAGTTCCTCTAAACACCTTTGGAAATAGTATAATGATTCATTATCTTCCATATTTACTCTTCTCATTATCTTCTCTACAGCAGCTCCTTCAACAACATACATATCCTTTTCTTTCCTAATAATAAATTCATTTTCATCTTTCAATGTATATAACTTTCTGTCTTCCATTCCACTTTCTATTAAATCTTCTTTTGGAAGTTTCTTTAACATACTTGCAACCTCATTTAATAATTCCTGTACTCCTTCACCTGTTACTGCTGAAATCTTAAAAATTTGTATATTCTCCTGTTTTGCCATTTCCTGTAACTCTCTAAATTGTGATTCATCCTGAATTATATCAGCCTTATTCGCAACTATTACTTGTTTTCTCTTACTTAATTTTTCGCTATACTTCTTTAATTCAGAATTTATTATTTTAAAATCTTCCACTGGATTTCTTCCTTCCGAACCTGAAACATCCACAAAATGTAATAATAATCTTGTTCTTTCAATATGCCTTAAAAATTTCAATCCTAAACCTGTTCCTTCACTTGCACCCTCTATTATTCCTGGTATATCTGCAATTACAAAGCTCTGTCCATATTCTGATTTCACTACCCCTAAATTTGGTTCAAGTGTGGTAAAATGGTAATCCGCTATCTTAGGCGTCGCCGAGGTTACAACAGATAAAAATGTTGATTTTCCAACGTTTGGGAATCCTAATAATCCTACATCTGCTAAAACTTTAAGTTCTAAAATTATCTCTTTTTCAATGCCTTTTTCTCCATCCTGAGAAAATCTTGGCGCCTGTCTAGTTGACGTTGCAAAATGTGAATTACCTTTGCCTCCTCTTCCCCCTGGTAGTATTAATTCTTCTTTTCCTGGTTCAGATAAATCCGCTATCATTTTCCCTGTTTCAAGGTCTTTTACTATTGTTCCTAATGGTACACCTACCCTTAAATCATCTCCACTTCTTCCATATCGATGATTTCCTTCTCCATTCTTTCCATCCTCTGCTCTATATCTTTTATTATATCTAAAATTAATCAATGTATTTGAGTTTGGATCTACATAGAAATATATATTTCCACCTTTTCCTCCATCTCCTCCATCTGGGCCTCCGGCTGCTACATATTTTTCCCTTCTAAAAGAAATCGCACCATTTCCCCCATTTCCTGATTTAATTACTATTTTTACGTAATCTGAAAACATCTTTTCACCCCTTTTTTATATAAATTAAAGGTTAGAAAGTTAGATAATTAGAATTTTTTTGTTTTCTAAATCCTAATCTCTAATTCCTAACTTTTTATTCTTTTTCTTCATCAGATTCATCATGACAATCGCAATCACAGTTATTATCACCGCAAGTGCAATCCTTACCATCTTGACATCCACATTCACAACTTTCGTCACACTCAAATTCTCCACAATTGCAACAATCACATCCACAATCATCATCGTATCCCCAATTTAATTCTATTTCATTATTACATTCTGGACACCTAATTTCCTTATTCTCTTCTAATAATTCTATTGAAAATTCATTATTACAATATGGACATAAAATACCTACTTCTCCATCTTCGTCCTCGTATATATCGTCCTCAATCTCTTGGACCCTTTTTGATATTTGGTATAATTTACAGTCAACATCATCTATTTTTTCTTCAATAGTATCAGTTAAATCAAGTACTAATTCTGCAAATGAATTTAAAACCTCATCAAGTTTTTTATTTACAAACTCTAATTGCTCTTTATCCTTAATTTTTTCTTCAATCTCTTTTACAATTTTTTTATACTTTTTATTAAAGTCAGCCATTATTTTTATTCTCCTTTTCAAATTTATACATAGAAAAACTCTTTAAATCCTTTCCATATATTCGCCTGTTCTTGTATCAATTTTTATTATATCCCCAATATTTACGAATAATGGTACAGTAATTGTTGTTCCATTTTCTAATGTTGCTGGTTTTCCAGACGTTGTTGTTGTATTTCCAGCAAATCCTGGTTCTGTATATGTTACTTCTAATTCAACAAACATTGGTGGTTCAACAGCAAACACTTTTCCTTTAAACGATAACATCTTTACATTCATATTTTCTTTTATATACTTAAAAGCATCTCCTATTTGTTCCTTATTTAAAGGCATTTGCTCATAAGTTTGGTTGTCCATAAAATAATATAAATCTCCATCTTGATATAAATATTGCATATCCATTTTTTCTATTTCTGCTGATGGATATTTTTCTGATGGATTAAAAGTTTTTTCTAAAACTGCTCCTGATATTACATTTTTTAATTTTGTTCTAACGAATGCTGCCCCTTTTCCTGGTTTTACGTGTTGAAATTCAACTACTTTAAATACGTTTCCTTCCATTTCAAATGTTGTTCCGTTTCTAAAATCTCCTGCCATATATACTTCTGCCATTATAATTCCCCCTTTTTTTACTAACTCTTATATTCTACCACATATTAACAAAAAAAGCAAGAATTTTTGTAAAATTCTTGCTTTTGTATGTTACGGGTTAAGATTTTTATAAAAAATTACTCGCTAAATAAAGTAAACAATAGCCACACGTCGGAGTATGTATATATACTCCAACGCGTGGCTAATTAATACATTTATACCAATTTTTTTACCTTATTGCCATTTTACAATCTTTTCCCTTGAAACTATAAGCCATT
>JAUNSP010000097.1 GCA_030539155.1 Clostridia bacterium | reverse complement strand
AATAGTCCTCCGTTTATTGCTACTGTTATGCTTACTCCTACTAGTATTAACATTACTATTATTGTTATTACTAGCGCCACTAGCGTAATTCCATGATTTTTTTCCATTTTTTTCTCTCCTTTTCTTTGGTTTTTGCAATTGCTGTGATTATGGTTTGCGGGTCGCCGAGGGCGGCGACACCCTACGTTTTTTTGCAATGTTTTTGTTGTAATTATTTATTTTGATTGTAGGGGCGAACTGTGTTCGCCCGCAAATCAAATAATATGGAATGTTCTCGGGCGAACTCAAGTATCGCCCCTATGATTTTGCATTGCATTTATTTTTTTGCAATGTGTTTCTTGCTTTTTTCTGTTTTTATTTTATATGAAGATTTTGTTTTTGTAAATACTTTTTTGCAAAAAATGTGAACAAAGGGACGGGCTTTTTGTTCAACTCCTTTATTTTAGAAGTTCCATAGTTTTACTTGCTAAATATAATGGAATATTGGTAATTTCACCGTTTTTGACATAACCATTACTACTAAATCTAACAGCAATTCTAGTGTTGTTTTTCTCTATATACCTTTTAAAACTATTTGCCTTCTTATTTAATCCTGACTTTACTTCAATAGGAACAACTAGGGAATCTTTTTGGATAATAAAGTTTATTTCAAAATTTCTTCCCATTGCATAATAATTAGGGGTAAAGTCCATTTGTGGTGCTAATTGTTCTAGCACATAGTTTTCCATTAATTGACTTTTAAATTTAAAAGGTTCATCTAGTAAAATAGAACTGTTGTCAAGTCCTGCCATATATTTTAATAATCCAACATCTAATAAGAATAATTTAAATATATTATGCTGTTCATAAGTTTTTAATGGATATTCTGGTGTCGTAATGTTATTTACTTTAAAGCTAAGTCCACTCGTAATTAACCATTCTATTGCATCTTCATAATCTTTTCCTCTTGCTCCAGTTCTCATTACAGAATATACAAATTTCTCATTATTCTCTTTCGCAAGTTGAGGAATAATATTGCGAAATACTTGCAATATCTTGCCACCACTAATTTTTTTATTATGTTTTAGAAAATCAGATTCATATATTCTTACAAGTTCCTTTTGTATTTCTAAAACCTCTTGTGGATTTTTATTGTTTACCCAAGATTTTACACATTCTGGCATACCACCTATAATTAGATACTGTCTAAACAATTCCAACATTCTATTATGAAATGCTTCTGCATAATTCTCTGGAGAATTAATAGTTTTATAGTATTTATACATTCCCTCATCAACTTCCTCTAAAAACTCGTCAAAAGTTAAAGGATATAAATCTATTAAATTAACTTTTCCTACTGGAAAAGAAGTATCTTTTGCAAGATACGTTCCAATCAAACTACCTGCAGAAATAATATGATACTCATTTGCTTCTTCGTTAAAATACTTTAAACTACCAATGGCTTGAGGGCAATCTTGTATTTCATCAAATATCACTAAAGTTTTTTCTGGTAATATAGGCTTATTTTTATATAAACTTATTCTTTCAAGTAAGATTTTAGGATCTTTTGTTTCTGTAAAAATCTTTTTTGCTTGTGATTCCTTGTCAAAACTTATATAAATATAGTCATCATAATAATTTTTCGCAAATTCTTCCATAAGCCAACTTTTACCAACTTGCCTTGCTCCCTTAATTATCAATGGTTTCCTTCTATCTGAATCTTTCCATTCTAATAATTCTGATAATGCATTTCTTCTCATCTTTTCACCTTTTTTAAAGATTTTAACACATTTTTGCTAAAAATCAATACAAATTTAGAACATTTTTGCAATATTTAAAGCATTGTTTTAGAACGTTTTTGAACAAAGGTGAACAATAGTTGGGTAATTATACTTCCAAACAAATTAGATAACGAGTGAAGTATTATAGATAATTTAATGTTTCCTGTTTTAACTACTAAATATGACCATATCATACCTAATATAAAAGTGTATATGATTTGAGGTATTCCCAAAGAAACTCCGTGTACTATGGCAAAACAAAATGATGAAACTAAATATTTTTTTATTTTTCTTTTTTATCTAGTTTTATATTAACTTCTTTTAATTGCTTTTCTGTAACTGTTCCGGGAGCTCCCATTAACAAGTCTTGTGCCTTACTATTCATTGGAAATGCTATTACTTCCCTTATGTTTGCTTCTTCTGCAATTAACATTATCATTCTATCTACACCTGGTGCCATTCCAGCATGTGGTGGTGCTCCATAATGAAATGCATTAAATA
>JAUNSP010000096.1 GCA_030539155.1 Clostridia bacterium | reverse complement strand
AAAAACAAAATAATAAAATAATAAAATGATAAATATTGAAACAAGAATCAGTGTGTGCTATAATAATTGTATAAATAGTTAAATTTATTAAGAGGTGTTAATTATGAAAATATGTAGTATAATTTTTTTAATATTATTAATATGTTGGGGTACTATTTTTTTAATAGATAGAGATAGAACACTAAGTTTGAGGGAACCTATATTTGCACAACTTAAATTTACTGAAGAGTCATATCCTTCCAGAAGTATATACAAGGGAATAGGGTATACAATCATTGTAACAAGAGATAGTAATATAATTTCAATTACAATGACAATATTTAATCAAATTATTGCGGCTTCTATAACTTGATTATAAAAACTTGGTATGTTTAATACATGAAAATTTTTGCAAATGAATAAAAAAGTGGCGTGAGAGGTTGTTTAGAAATTCTAAATAACTTCTCATGCCATTTTTTTTATTAAAGATTAACTGGATGGTGGGAATTTTTTTTATTAATTATTACATAAGATATAATTTCCAGTATTAACTATTATCATCTTTTTTATCAGGGATAAATTTTCTTTCTAAATTAAAAACAGATGGTTCTGTGATAATATTTCCTTTATAGTCATACCTTGAACCATGGCAAGGACATTCCCAAATTTTTTCTAGGTTATTCCAGGATAGTTCACAACCTAAATGTTTACAATAAGGAACAATAGTGAAAGTTTCTCCGGATATATCCCTATAAACACCAATTTTTTCACCTTTATAATTTACAACACCACCACAATCTTTTTCTATTTCATTGAAATTAATATTTGGTTTTGAAAATTTATTAATTGCTAGAGAATAAACACTTTGTTTTAACATGTTTCCAAATTCCTTATGATTTTTAATTGGAGAGAATCTTGTAGAGTCATAAATTTTTGCATAAGGGTTATCAATATTTAAAATTTTATCAGAAATTATTTTTGCTGCGACATGAGAAGTAGTCATCCCCCATTTTTTAAAACCCGTTGCTACAAACATATTTGGTAGTAATTTAGAAAAATCACCTATATATGGAATTTTATCTAAGGTTACACAGTCTTCTGTCATCCATCTGTACTTTACTTTAGATTTAGGGAAAATTTTGTTAGCATAGTTTTCTAAATTTTTGTAGGCACTTTCTATGTTAATATTTGTGGCACCAGTTTTATGACCTGATCCACCAATAATTATAAATTTTTTTTCATCATTTATAAATATATTTCTAAAAGAGGTTACAGGTGTATCACAAGAAATATACATACCATCAAAGTTTTTATAATTACTTTTTTGGTCGATAGCAATAGCATATGATGAATCTTGATACATTTTTAAAAAATACATTCCAGGAAAGTTTTTTATAGGGTAATGTGTAGTCATTATTAAGTACTTACAATTTACAGTGTAGTTATTTGCATATAGTTTATAATTGTTTTGGGAATATTTAATGTCAACAACTCTTGTATTTTCATATATTTTTATATTTCTTTTTTCTATAATAGATAATAACGATAATAAATATTTTCTAGGATGAAATTGTGCTTGATTTGGAAATTTTATTGCTGCTCTAATCTTGAAAGGTAGAGAAATTTCAGTTAAGTATTCTGATGGAAAATCTAAATTTTTAAGAGTTTCTTGCTCATCCTTTATTTTAATAATGTTATTTTCTTGACAAGTATAAACAAAAGAATCCTGTTTTATAAAATCACAATCTATATTTTCTTTTTTTATAATATTTTCAATTAATTTTATTGCTTCTTCGTTTGACTTTAGATAAGCACTTGCAGTACTTTTATCAAAAGAGTTTTCCAAGTAATTATATATTAGTCCATGTTGACTAGTTATTTTAGCAGTTGTATTAGCGGTAATACCCATTCCAAATCTATCTGCTTCTAATATTAATATATTAAATTTTCTATTTTCTGACAACATATATGCGGTTGCAATTCCTGTTAATCCTCCACCTATGATGCATATATCAACATTTATATTTTTATCTAAACTTGGATAATTAGTTTTGCATGAACTTTCTGTCCAATATGATTTCATTCTTCATCACCTATTTTAGTATTTATCTTTTAAAATATATTATACAAGAAAAAGTAGAAAAATTTTTAAATTATAGAGTAATATTAAAAATCATTTATTGTTATTTATTACAATAAATTGATAAATAAAATAATTAATTAAAAAATAAAAAGGAACAGTTTAAAAAAGAAAATAAAAAATAATTTTAGAAGAAAATAAAAATTATTTATAAAATAAAACTTAATTAAATAATTTATATTTAAT
>JAUNSP010000057.1 GCA_030539155.1 Clostridia bacterium | reverse complement strand
CCATATTTTTTCTCACTTTTTTCCACCATCCTCTCTTTTGTAATTTTCGTTTTTTACTTTACCATTTTGTCTTTTCATCTTGCCTATTACTCAATTGTTTCCCTATATAATTAAATGATACCATAAAAAAAAAGACATTTCAACACTAATTTGAAATGTCATATAATTGTTATATTTTTGTCATATAATTGTAATAAATTACTCCTTGTAAAAGTTTGCTAAACTTATATTTAACTAGTGTCTATAATTCTTAAGTAACTTTTACAATCAGTTTAACTGCTTATTCTTCAAACCCAAGTGATTTAGCTAACCTATTTGATTCCATATTTTCAATATTTACCAAATAGATATGTTAAACGTACATTTACTATTTTATTTAACAATCAAAAATTTTTTTAAATACTTTCTCTTTTTTTATAATCATATACACCTCATATAGGGCAATTAACAATAGAAAAATCCCAAAATATCTCCTAAGCATATTAACCTCAATTCTCTTTCCTAAATTAAAACCTATAAATACCCCTATTAATCCAAATATTATAATCTGCCAACCTATCCTAAAATTAACTTTTTTATTTCTTACATTTACTATTATAGCAGCAATAGAGGTTGGAATAAAGAAAATAAGATTCGTAGCTTGTGCTACATGTTGCGACACACCTCTAAACAGTGATAAAAGAATTATTAAAATTGCTCCACCTCCCATCCCAGTTCCACTTATAATTCCTGAAATAAATCCAAATATAACCTCTACCATCTATTTAATCATTCTCCTTTTTCTAAATTTAGTTTTTACAATAATATACTTTTTATTCAAAAGAGGATTAAGTGCATTCGCACTCAATCCCCTTCTTATCCAATAAAGAAACTATCATTTTTTTAATTTACAAATTTTAAATTTTTGATTATTTCCTCTTTATTTAATTTTACAAGATAGTTATAATCTCTTTCACAAGTAATCTCTGTCTGTTTTTTTCTTCTAATATTTCCTGCAATATATTCTGCATATAAACTTGGAAATTGATTAAATTTTATTCCCTTTTCTCTATATTTAATCAATTCTTGTAAAAGATTATTGTTAGAACTCTCTCCGTATAGATTTTTCTCGTTTTCAAGGTATTTCTCATATACAGACTCTAATCTATTGTCTAAACTTGGTAATATATTTTTCATTATTGCTACATCTCTAGACTTTATATCTTCCTTATTATCTAATAATGATTGAATATACTTTATTAGTTCATCCCTCTTTTCCTTTCCATATATTAATAGCATCTTATTATATATGTCTAGTTTTCTTTTGGAATCCTTTGTTGTTCTAGCTTCAATAAATAATCCTAAAACAATATGTTTTACTTGACTTTCTCTAATGACCTTTTTTGTTCTTATACTCATTTCCAAAAACCTCCCTAAAATTTTAATTAAAATTTTGATTTAAAGTTTTTTGCTACATTTGAAACACAACTATATTATACAATATTTAGAGTACGTTGTCAAGCGTTTATGTAAATTTATTGTAAAGTTTTGTTATAAGTTAAGGTTTTAGAAAAAAATTATCCACTAAATATGTCTAATAAAACCATTAACCTGTAACTAAGTTTTAATTTTTTATAAACTAGAGCAGAACAAAATTGGCATGATTAATACATTCAAACATTTTAAATTTCTCTTCATGCCACGTCCTCACTTATATATATTATTTTTTACAAAGCAGACTTCCCTTGCCTCTTAAGAACTCACTAGCAGACATTTTTTTTGCATTTTCTCCTTGGACTTCCTGAGCCTCTATAATCCCATCTTTAGCCTTTATTAGTAATCCATATTTAGAATCAGCAATTACAATATTACCTACCTCTATCTTCTCTAAACTAAAGTCATGTTTTAATATTCCCTTTTCCTTTAGGACTTTCTCATTTTTTAAAAACTCCCCATTTTCTATAATCTTTGCTCTCCAGATTTTTATTTTATTATCATTAATGACAGTATAAGCACCCATTATTGGATTTAAACCCCTTATTAGATTCTTAATTTGCATAACATTTTTATTTTTCCAATCAATTTTAGATAAACTTTTATCAATCATTGGTGCCATAGTAAAATTACTTGGCTGTTTTACCCTTGGGGCATCTCCTCTTTCAATTCTATCTATTGTTTCTATTAAAAGCTCCGCTCCATCATTAGAAATCCTATCCCACAATTCCCCCGTGGTTTCATATTCTCCAATCTGAATTTCTTTGGAGAAAATTATATCGCCTGTATCCATTCCAACATCCATATACATTGTTGTTACGCCCGTTTTTCTATCGCCATTTATCACAGCCCACTGAATTGGCGCTGCACCCCTATATTTAGGAAGTAGTGAAGCATGTAAATTAATACAACCAAGCCTCGGGATATTTAAAATCTCACTTGGAAGAATCTTTCCATAAGCTACTACACAAATTAAATCTGGATTCATCCTTTTTATCATTCCAATAAATTCTATATTATTTTTTACCTTTTCAGGTTGAAAAAGTTTTAAATTATTTTCAATAGCAAATTCTTTTACAGGAGAATAAATAAATTTCATTCCCCTCCCTTTTTGCTTGTCGGGATTTGTTACAACCCCAATTATCTCATTTTTTGTTTCATATATTGCTTTTAGTGAATCTCTTGCAATATCTGGAGTACCCATAAATAATATTTTCAAATTCAAATTCTCCCCCTTTTAGTTCTGATTATAAATCTATTCTTCTGGTGTAACTTTTTCAAGTGTGCCTGGAATAATTTTATCAACAAATAAAATACCATCCAAATGATCTATCTCATGTGCTAATGCCTGAGCCAATAATCCTTTTCCCACTATTCTTACTTTTTTACCATTCTCATCTTGGGCCTCAACTTCAACTTCTTCTGGTCTAATAATTTTTGCATATTGATCTGGAAAACTTAGACATCCTTCCTCTAATTCTACAGAACCTTTTGTTTTCACTATTCGAGGATTAACTAACTTATAAATTTGAGTTCCTTCTTCATACAAATCTATAACAATAATTCTTTTTAACATTCCTACTTGGGGACCTGCCAAACCTACCCCGTTATATTTATGAAGTGTTTCAACCATATCATTTAGAATATCCCTTATTTTATCGTCAATTATTTCCACTTCTTTTGATTTTTTTCTTAATATTTCGTCGCCTTCTTCTCTAACTTTTCTAATTGCCATAAATCTTTCCCCCTATTTTTACACTACATCTATTTTAACATTTATTTACAAAAAAAGCAAGAAATCTATCACAATTTCTTGCCTTTTTGCAATTTATCTTTCTATCTCATTTTTCTTTACCTTTTTGGCTGCATTCTCTTTCTTTGGAACTGATTCCACTTTGCATTTTTGTACTAACGACTTCTTTGAAGTACCTGATGTTGTAGATTTTTGCCTTGTGGGTAATTTAACACTTTTTTCATGTCTTAATTCCATTTTTTCAATTTCACCTAACGATTTATTTAAATTTTCATCCTCAATAATAATTTCTTCGGTATTACTATTTGAAATAGAAATCTTTATTGCATTAAAATTTTCTTTTAAAAATTTTAAAAATAAATTTTCTTTTACCATTTTTATCTTCTTAAATTTATTCAAAAATTTAAGAAATTCACCTCCACTTACATTACATATATGTATATTAACATAATTTTACAAAAAAATCAAGTTTTTTATTGAAATTTTTTTATTTTTATGATAAACTAAACAAGTATAAAAAAATAACTTTTCTTATACTACACAGTAAAATATAAATCAAAAAGGAGATTTCATATAAATATGCTATTACAATTAAAAAATATTTCATTTAATAGAGATAATAAACAAATATTAGATAATATAAATTTACAAATTGATAACAATCAATTTGTTGCAATAACAGGTCCAAATGGTTCTGGCAAGTCAACTCTTGCGAAAATAATAATGGGAATTGAAAAACCTGATTCAGGAAAGATTTTATTTAATGGTCAAGACATTACAAACTTCACCATTACTCAAAGAGCACAAATAGGTTTAGGATTTGCCTTCCAACAACCTGTAAAATTTAAAGGTTTAACTGTGAAAAATCTAATTGATATTGCAGCTGGAAAGGACTTAAAGTTAGGTGACGCTTGTGAATTTCTTTCTCAGGTAGGCTTATGTGCAAAAGAATATATAAATAGAGAAGTTGATTCTAACCTTTCTGGTGGTGAGCTAAAACGAATTGAAATTGCAATGCTTACCGCAAAAAATTCTAAACTTACCATTTTTGATGAGCCTGAAGCCGGAATTGATTTGTGGAGCTTTAATAGTTTAATACAAGTATTTAAAACACTTAGTGAGAATTATCGCAATTCACTTCTAATAATATCACATCAAGAAAGAATTCTAAATATAGCAGATACAATTATTCTTCTTTCTGATGGAAAAGTTTCAAAAATCGGATCCAAGGATGAGGTTCTTCCAAATATTTTAGGTATCTCCCCTTCTTGTAAGTTTAAAAAGGAGGTAATTAAATAATATGGATATTTTAAAAAAGAATTTACTTAGAACTATTGCAGATATTGAGGAAACTCCTCTTGGCGCTTATAATATCCGTGAAAACGGAAAAAGTGTTGGACGTAATACAACATCCAATATCGATATAGTTACAAAAAATGACAAACCTGGAATTGACATTTTCGTAAAAGAAAACACAAAAAATGAAAGCGTCCATATACCTGTTATACTTACCGAAAGTGGTTTGAGCGATATGGTATATAATGATTTTCATATTGGTAAAAACTCAGATGTTATAATCGTTGCAGGTTGTGGAATTCATAACTCCTCTTGCAAAACATCAAGACATGATGGAATTCATACTTTTTATTTAGAAGAAAATTCAAAGGTTAAATATATTGAAAAACACTATGGTGAAGGCGAAGGTACGGGAAAAAATGTTTTAAATCCGCAAACCATTGTATACCTAAAAGATGGAGCTTCTCTTGAAATGGAAACTCTCCAAATAAGAGGTGTTGATTCTTCTATCCGTGAAACTACGGGATTTTTAGATAATAATACAAATTTTATAGTTAAAGAAAAAATACTTACCCATGATAATCAAATGGCAAAAACTATTTTTAACGTTAGCTTAAACGGTGAAAATTCTAGTACAAAAGTCACCTCACGTTCTATTGCACAGAATGATTCATCTCAAGAGTTTATCTCGAATATAGAAGGAAATTCAAAATGTTTTGGTCACGTTGAATGTGATGCCATTATTATGGATAATTCAAAGGTTACTGCAATTCCAAAAATCGTAGCTAACAATATAAATGCAAATCTTATTCATGAAGCTGCTATTGGAAAAATTGCCAATGACCAATTAATAAAATTAATGTCCTTGGGTTTAACTGAAAAGCAAGCTGAGGAACATATAATAAACGGATTTCTTCTTTAAATTTAAATATTTTTTCTTGACAAATAAGAGAAAAAGTTTTTATAATTAAATATGTTTATATGTGCATACATATAAAATTTTTTCCAACAACTATTATTATGTAATAGGAAAGTTTTGCTTTCCTATTACAAAGTATATTTCCATACAATTTACTAAAACTTTACATTTTCTTATAAATTAACACGCTTTCATAGCTCAGTAGGTAGAGCGCAGCCATGGTAAGGCTGAGGTCGTCGGTTCGATTCCGACTGGAAGCTCCAAATTTCTTATTCATACCAAAAAGGTAACACAAATTAGCGTTACCTTTTTTTGATCTTTATATTACTTATTATCACTTACCATTTTCTTTCTAAATATTAACATTGAAATAAATACTACAACTGCAATATATACAATTAGTATTAGACAATTCTCACCTAATTTATCATAATTATTATTCAAGATTCCCTTTGTGATGTCAACACATCTTGAAAAAGGAAGTATATTACATAGTTTTGCAAAAAAATCTCCAACCATATCTGCCGAAAAATACATTCCACTTGTGAAAGCAACTAATTGTACTACTACACTTGAAACCCCTGAAGCAGATTTTTCATTTGTAATACATCCGATAAAAATTCCTAACGCTATAAACAAAACTGAAATTGGTATTGTAATTAAAATTGTATAAATAACATTAATACTAAAAGTTAATCCCAATAAAATTGCTACTATAAAGAATAATATATTTTGAATAATTACCATTGGAATAACAGCTAAAGTATACCCTAAAATGTACTCTATTGG
The DNA here is from genome assembly GCA_030539155.1 of Clostridia bacterium. Classification (GTDB taxonomy): domain Bacteria; phylum Bacillota; class Clostridia; order TANB77; family CAG-508; genus JAUNSP01. The sequence goes on along the minus strand of JAUNSP010000057.1, from coordinate 2,690 downwards.
TTTCATTGGACTTGTTCCCAAACGAATTAATAATGATGTACTTCTATCTTTGGCAATCAATGTTGCAGTAAACAATGTTATAAATGAAAATCCAAATATTATTATTCCTGGTGTAAAATTTTCTAACTGATATACCTCACTTGGTATTTTAAATTGCTGAAATATAAACAATAAAAATAGTGGTAAAAGGATTGCAAAAATTAAACTTAACGGATCCCTTATTATTTCTTTAAAATTTCTATTTGCAAAATTTAGTGTTCTCATATTATTCTTCACCTCCTGTAACTATTTTAACAAAAGCCTCTTCAAAATTCTTGGCATCTACCTTATCAATTAACTCTTTTGGTGTTCCTATTGTAATTAACTTTCCCTTAACCATTACTCCTACTCTATCAGATAAACTTTCAGCTTCCTCCATGTAATGAGTCGTTAGTATAATAGTAATTTTACCTTTTAGTTCTTCTATTACATTCCATAATTCTCTTCTAGCAATAACATCCAATCCAAGTGTAGGCTCATCTAAAAATAAAATCTCCGGATTATTTATTAGTGAAATTGCAATTGATAGCTTTCTCTGCCATCCTCCAGATAAAGTTTTAGCTTTTTGTTTTAAAACTTCCTCTAATTTAAATAATTTTATTAGCTCTCTAATTTTTTCTTTCTTGTCTTTTATTTGATATACTCCTGCCATAAATTCTAAATTTTCTTGTACTGTTAAATTTGGTGCTATTGCAGTTTCCTGTGGTGAAATATTAATTATCTCCTTTATTTGCATCCTTTGTTTTTTTATATCCTTATCTTGGATTGTTATTTCACCATCTGTTGGTAAAATTAGAGTTGTAAGCATTTTTATTGTTGTAGTTTTTCCAGCCCCATTTGTTCCTAAAAGAGAAAACAATTCTCCCTTATTTACTTCTAAATTCAATTTGTTTACAACCGTCTTTTCTTTATACTTCTTTGTTAGATTATTTGTTTTTATTGAAATCATTTTATTTATCTCCTTCCATAATTTTCCCTGTTAAATCCTCTATAACATCTGTTTTTACAAGAGCCATTCCCTTTTTCTTGTCACATAATACAATTATTGAATCACCTGGTTTTATCCCGAACATATCCCTTGCTTCCTTTGGAATTACTATCTGACCTTTTTCACCCACCTTGCTTATTCCAACATACCTATTCTTTTCCATCTTCCCCTCCCTTTTTAAGTTATACTTTTCATACTTATTATACTACTTCTATTCTCCAAAATCAAGTTTCTATGGAAAAATTTCTCAAAAAATATTTAAGCAACAAAAAACCAGTTTGAATTCAAACTGGTTTTTTGTATTTTTCTACATCTCTCTTTTTTTTACTTTTTGTATTTCTTATAGAATTCAAACATTTCAGTGTAGAAATCTGAAGATTGTCCGTCAGGATAAAGTAACTCTACAGTTTTTAAATATGATTCTATTTCCTTGAAAAAATATTCTTTAATCTCTATTAATGCCCTAATTGCAGGATATTCATCATGTCTTTTCCTTATGCTATTCTTTACATTCTCGCTCAATTGATTTGTTTCTATATACTGAACTATATCCTCTGTTTTGAAATACTCTTTATATGGTGTAAACCACAATTCATTGTTGCATAAAATACTAGGATTATTCCACCCTGCATATGGTTTTGAAATTTTTCTTCTTATCTCATCCCATTTTTTTAAAGTTTCTTTTCTCATAAATTATCTCTCCTTTAATCTTAATAAAGAACACTTATAGAAAATAAAGCTTAACTTTTTCCTATATAACTATAGTTACAAAAAACTTTCTATTTACTTACAAGTAAATTACTTTTACGATTCAACATATTTACATTATACTACCTTTTTCTTTGTTTGTCAATACTTTATGTAAAACAAATGTGTTATCCATCATAAAAACTCCCTAATTAAATTCGCTACAAATGTTGACTTTTTATGTGATTTGTGGTATAATAGGTTCTATTAGAAACGTATAAATCATAAGAAAATATTTTTTTCTTTTTTCTTTTTAATTTCAAAGGAAGAATTAAAAATGGATAATACTTATATAGAAAGTTTATTTGATTTTACACTTGAGGAAAATGTAGACTTTGCAACTTTTGCTTTTAAAAGGTTAATTATTACGGAAGAGATTTTAGCTTATTATAAGTTAGCAAAACCTCTCATACATTTATATAATAACTCAAAAAAAAGTCCTATTACTAAAATAATTTCTGATGACTTCTTTATAGAAACATATAATACCCTCAAACTAATAAGTAAAGACAAGTATTCTTATAATAAGTTTTTATTATTATTCTGGACAATGATTAATTATAATGAATATAATACCTTAAATCTTGAAACAAATGAACTAATTATAAACTTTAATTATGTTCCAGAACCTGGTAATCTGATAAATCTTTATCTTCATGCATCATCATTTTTTAATAAGATTATATCAAACTTAACTCTAAAATCAGGTGAATTATCGACTTATACATATGAGAGTCTAGTCTATGACTTCTTTAACACAAGTGATGTAAAAACCTTTTATTCCAAAGTTTTTAAATCTAAACTTTTCTATAATAGAATAGACATTTGGGAAACTTTCTCATTGAAGTTTCCAATCATAACAAAAAAACGAACTTTTCACTTAGAGGAAACTTCTCATAACCTTTTCAACAGTATG
>JAUNSP010000095.1 GCA_030539155.1 Clostridia bacterium | reverse complement strand
GTACGTTGGTACGTCGAGGTTTATTTATGTTTTAAATAACGACGTAAGTGACCGCTTATTGTTCAAATTTTTAGATTTCCATCAAAATAGGTAGTATCATCGGATTCCTCTTAGTCTTTTGGAATATATATTCCCTCAAAACATCCCTCGTTGCTGCTTTTATTGCTCCCCAATCAGTTATACCTTCTCTTTCTATTCTCATTATCTCTTGTCTTATTACCTTTTTAACATCATCCATTAGATTTTCAGACTCCCTAACATAAACAAAACCTCTTGTAATCACATCTGGACCAGCAACGATTTGACCTGTCGCAGATTCCATGGTCATAACAACAATTATTAAACCATCTTGTGATAAATGTTGTCTGTCTCTCAATACAATTGTTCCAACATCTCCAACGCCCAATCCATCAACTAAAATTTTTCCTGATTGAACCACTACTACCGTCCTCGATTCTGAATCAGTTAATTCAAGAACCCTACCATTTCTTAACATAAATATATTTTCTGCTGGTATTCCCACTTTTCTAGCTGTTTGGCTATGTGCCTGAAGCTGTCTATATTCACCATGAACTGGAATAAAATATTTTGGTTTTACCAATGATAATATTAATTTTTGTTCTTCTTGACAAGCATGACCTGATACGTGAACATCCTCTAACGAACTATAAACAACCTCTGCTCCTATTTGCATTAAATCATCTATTACCTTTGAAACTAATTTTTCATTTCCAGGTATTGCAGTAGCAGAAATTATTACTAAATCATTAGGTGTTATTTCTACTTTTTTATGTTCCCCCGCAGCCATTCTTGTTAAAGCTGACATAGTTTCTCCTTGACTACCTGTTGTAATAAGTACTAACCTCTCATCTGGATAGTTTTTTATCATATCAATATCAATAAAAGTATTTTCTGGAACTTTAATATAACCAAGTTCTCTTGCAGTCTTTATCATATTAATCATACTTCTTCCACAAACTGCTACTTTTCTATTATTATTTACTGCCGAATTTACAATTTGTTGAACCCTATGTACATTTGACGCAAAAGTTGCGACAACAATCCTTTTCATACAATTTGCAAATAATTTTTCAAATACTTCTCCAACTGAACTCTCGGACATAGTGAATCCTTTTCTTTCTGAATTTGTACTATCTGATAAAAGAGCTAAAACACCCTTATTTCCTAATTCAGCAATTCTTCCTAAATCCATTTTTTCTTCATCAATTGGTGTATAGTCTACCTTAAAATCTCCCGTATGCATTATTACCCCTGCAGGTGTATGTATTGCAAGCATAACAGAATCTGGTATACTATGGCAACTTCTAATGAATTCAACTTTCATTTTATCAAACTTAACAGTTTGTCCTTGATTAACTATATTTAATTTTGCAGAACTTGCTAATTTATGTTCTTCTAATTTATTCCTTATCAATCCTATTGTTAACTTTGTAGCATATATTGGAACATTAATTATTTTTAATAAATATGGTATAGAACCTATATGATCCTCATGCCCGTGCGTTATTACTAAGCCCTTTATTTTTTGTTTATTACATTCTATATATGTCATATCAGGTATTACCATGTCCACCCCTAACATATCGTCCTCCGGAAATTCTAATCCACTATCAACTATAATTATCTCATCTTCATATTCTATTAATGTCATGTTTTTTCCTATTTCCTCTAGTCCACCTAATGGGATTATTTTTACTGGTGTCTCTTTAAATGTAAAATTCGTATCCCTTGATACTCCTCTTTTAACCCTACTTCTAGGTTTTTGAGTATTACTAATCGCACTTTTCTCATCTTTTTTTCTTAATGATGTTTCTTTTTTCACCTCTGTTGGTAAATTCTTTTCTTTTGATTTCCTAATTAAACTATTTAACTCCTCTTTTTTAGGCACGGAGTTCTTCCTTTTGTTTTCTGAATTTTTTAATTCCATTTTTATATCTCTCCTTCTTTTTTTGTTTATACCTATATACTTTTTCACGCAACTATAGCATGCATTTTAGTTAATAATAAAGTTCTTTTACATAATAGTAAACTATGACTCTCCTACTACAACTTTTCCCTACATAAACACAATTCTCCCATTGTATTTACACTTTAATTATATATTTTTTTAACTTAATCTCTTTTTTCCTTCTTATCTCAATTTAAAAACTTTTATAATCTCATTTAATTTTCTATATAAATATAAATCTCATATATTACCACTATCTGGTAATCACTTTTTCTATTATACTTCTTTTTTTCTTATTTGTCAATAGTTTTATGTTAATTTAACAAGAAGGCAAGTAACTTTCTTCAAATTACCTACCTTCTT
>JAUNSP010000094.1 GCA_030539155.1 Clostridia bacterium | reverse complement strand
CTAATTTTGATGTGCAAAATTCCCACAACTGTGGACAAGGTACAAATATGAGTTGCGGACAAAATGTGGAAAATAACGGGGCACAAAATGCAGAAACAAGTTCTCACTACACACCACCCACCTCTCATTGCTCAAGAGGAATTACCTTAATTGCCTTAATTATCACAATCGTAATTATGCTAATCCTAGCAGGGATTACAATTAATTTAACATTAGGAGAAAATGGAATTTTTCAAAAAGCAAAATTAGCAAAGCAAAATTATGAACTTGCTTCAGCAGAGGAAAAATTAGAAATGGATTTAGCAATATGTGAAATGGGTGGAACGGTTGAAGCTACAATGGAAGAGTATTTATTAGAGGATTTAAATGGATTGGAAATGTATAATAGACATCCATATAACCCAGAAAGTGATGCTGTAACAGCTCAAACAACAGAGGCAGCAGTAGTTGTAGGAGGAAAGGTTTATTGTGTATATTTAGATAATATTTTAGACGGTACAGTTACAAATAAAATTAAAGTTGTATTAGAGGAAGGCAATAATATAATGATGGGAGATACTAATGCAAGTAGTGAATATGGTTGGTTAGGAACAGGAATTTTTAGAGAAAGCATTAGTTCTATAACATTTTTAAATAATAAACCAACTGATTGTAATGAATTTAATTCTAGAGATATTACTGCAAAAGGGCATAATAATCAAAATCCAGTTTTTTGCAAGTGGACAGTAAATGCTGAAAATAATGAGTTATATGATATTGAGATAGGAGCAAATGGAGGTGTAATTGCACCTATTAATTGTAAAAGTTTATTTAGAAGTATAAACACAAAATATATTGATATGGATAATAATTTTTACACAAAAAATGTAGTAAATATGGACAGTATGTTTAGAGGAAATGGAAGTTTAAGCATAACTTTTGGAAAAAATTTTGATACAAGTAGTGTAGAAAATATGTATATGATGTTTGGTTATGCTATCAATTTAAAAAAACTTGATTTAAGTTTGGCTATGTTTAATACAGAAAATGTAAAAAATATGGGGAACTTGTTTACACATACCCATGTATTAGAAGAATTAAAGTTAGGAAATGATTTTGATACAAGTAATACAGAAAGTATGGATGCTATGTTTTATGCTATTTATGAATTAACTGATTTAGAGTTGGGACAAAAATTCACAATAAAAAATATTAATAGTGTAAATGCTATATTTTTTAATAGTGATAAATTACAAAGGTTGGATTTAGGTATATTGGGTATTGAAAGAAGGAATAATCTAGTAATTACTAATTGGTTTTCTGTAGGGGTAAATTGCAATATTTATGTTGCAAATCAGGATGTAGCAAATTGGCTACATCCCTATAAAGTAAATAATACTATTATAGTAAAATAATTTATCGATTAAAATAAATGAGGGTATATTATAATATGATGTGTAAATTAAAAAGGAACTATTAATAAATATGGATAAGAAAAGCAAGAAGTTTATCTTGCTTTTTTTATAGCTGTATGGTAAAATATGGATTATAGGGGAATCGCATCTTAAAAGTTGCAGAAGGGAGGTACATGATGTTTGGAAAACAAAAAAAGAAAAAATTTTTACGGTTATTTTGGGAAATCAAAATCCACTTATACTATAGGAGAAGAGGAGAAAAAGTATTATTTGGAAAGACCAGGACCAAGACCAGTTTCAATTGGAAATGAATTTTTTAGAGAAATAAGAGAAAAAAATTATTTTTATATTGATAAAAGTTTGTATATAAAAAATATTATTGATGATGCAAGTAAAGTTATTTTAATTACAAGGCCACGAAGATTTGGAAAAACTTTAAATATGGATATGTTAAAATGTTTCTTTAACATAGAAGAAGATTCGAGAGAAATATTTAAGGGATTAAAAATAATGGAGCAAGGTGAAAATTATACAAATTATTTAAATTCTATGCCAGTAATATATTTAACTCTAAAAGATGTTATGGGTGGAAGTTTTGAAACAATGATAGCTTTATTAAAAACCTGTATTAGTAATATGTATAAGCAGCATAATAATTTATTAGATAATAAGAAATTAAGAACACAACAAAGAGAAAGAGTAAGAAAATACATAGATAAAGAAATGGAAAAAGAGGAGCTATTATCATCAATAAACGAATTGGCTGAACTTTTAGAAAGTGTGTATGGCAAAAAAGTTTTACTGTTACTTGATGAATATGATGTTCCTTTACAAAATGCCTATGTGTCAGGATTTTACGGAGAAGCAATAGAATATTTAAAAATATTTTATGCAAATAGTTTTAAGGGGAATGCATATATAGAAAAAGCAGTACTTACAGGTGTTTCAAGAGTTTCTAAAGAGACAATTTTTAGTG
>JAUNSP010000056.1:2658-9232 GCA_030539155.1 Clostridia bacterium | reverse complement strand
GAAAGGGATTAATCAATTAAATAGATTAATATTTCTATATAATTGATTATACGAGATAATGATGTTGGAGAATAAGGATAAACAAATTGCAGGAGACATAAAGAAAAAAATAGAAACCAAAGGTGCTTTGAATATATCAAGCTTGTTTTAATTTGGAGGTGAAGGAATGGCTATTGAATTATCCAAAAAGGAGTACAAAAAACTTGAATTATTGACTGATGAGGGTGCTGAAGCACTTATCTATAAATGGAAACCAGGCGAACTTTTAAAGATTTTCAAACAAAAAGTAGACATTAAAAAGAAGGAAAATAAAGTAAAGGAATTGGTAAAAATCAAATTCCCACCAAATATAATGGCACCTATAGATATAGTAACCATGAATGGAAATTTTATAGGGTATTCTATGAAAATGGCTGCAAATACAGAAAATTTACATGAAATAACCAAACGCAAAAATATTATTTCAAGAAAAATAAACAACAAACAACTTATAGAGATAGCAATAAATATAGGAAAGACTGTTGAGATGCTTCATAAAAATAATATTCTAATTGGGGATTTAAGTGATTGCAATATATTAATTAACATTGCTAAATTGAAGGTATACTTTATTGATGTAGATAGTTGGGGAATAGAGGGAAAGTATTCACCGGATGCATATACAGAAGATTTTTTTGATCCTGATGAAATACGAAACGATATAGTAAAAGGTTTCTCCAAGCAAACAGATTTATATGCTTATGCAGTTCTTAGTTTCTATATTTTAACAAGTCAACATCCTTTTGGGGGGTATTATCCTAAAAATGAGAAAATGAACACAGATGTTAGAATGAAATCTAGGATATCTGTTTTGGGAAATCATAATATTACAACATTGAAAATAATTCCAAAGTGGACTTGGATGACAAAAAAATTACAAGATGCATTCTTGGAAGTTTTTGAAAGAGGAAATAGAAATTCTATTTTAACTCAATTACAAGAATATTTAAAAACGGATATGAAATGCAAGGGGTGCAAAAATCATTTTTCTAGATTAAAATCCCTTGAATGTCCAATATGTGGAACATTGAACAAACCTCCAGTTGAAATTCTTACAAAGGTCCTCTTTGAGGCTTCAAATGTAAAACAAATAATAGATAGGGAAACATATGTAAATACAGACGATGCTTATGTGCATGTTAGAAATCAAGAAGCTAGAATAAAGCTAAAAGATTCTGCAAGCAGTAAAATTAAATTTATCAATGATGGCACAATAACTATAAAAATTCAAAATAATACTATTTCTTTGTTTAAGACGAAAGATGTGACTCAAATAGCAAAGATAGAAAATATATCAGGAGGATTGTTTAAGATTCATGATAATGGGTTAATTTATATTGACTATAATTCAAGCAATATAATGAAATATTCTATTGTTAGCGGAGAAACACAGACCTTATTTAACTTAAAAGAGATTAGAGATGGAAAAATGGATCAAGTATTATCAAGGTTTAAAAATGACAAGGTTCAGATAAGACTCCTTATAATGCAACAGGTGTTAGAGAGTAAACGAAGAAATGGTGATATTGGGGAATACATAGTGCAATATGATGAAACCATGCAGAAATTTTTCTTGGTATATATGCAAAAAGATAAGAAAGAAATCATAACTGGTGGATTCAAAGGAGATGTGGCAACAGATTTTATATCAGACCTAAAATACAACAGTATTACACTTCAAGGAATTCATTTTTACAATAATACTGTATATTATCCAGACTATCAGGAAATTGTGGGGGTAAATTTAGAAACAAAGAAAATTAAGAAGTTTAAGTGTAAAGAAGTATCACCTTATTCTAGAATAAATATAATTGACGGAAAGTTTGAAATAATAAATAATGATAAAATATATTTGTTTGGTGAATTTGAGAAAAAATAGAATAAAGGGAATGTATGTCATATATGAATGATATTTCAAACAACATGAAATAAGAAGCGGGGAAATTTACTATTTAACTAAAAGATATGAAAAACAGAGGTGAACTTACCTCTGTTTTTCTTTGATAAATACAAAAAGAGTAGACATTTTTGAGTAAGTATTTTGCAATATCAGAAAAAGTTGACAAAGTATACATAAAATGATATAATGGAGTATATTTACTGTAGTTATAAATTTTTTTTAATTAAAAGGAAGGAGAGAATATATGTCTAAAGGAGAGTATAATCTGATTTTAGATCAATTATTTTCTACAATGAGCAAAAAACTTATAGAACATGCAAGAGAGGAAGCAATAAAAAAACAGGAAAATTTAAGGAGAACCAGTGTACAAAATTCTCAAACAAAGATAAATATACATAATAATAAAGTACAATCTAATAAGCAAAATTATAAGATAAACTCAAATCCCCATAATTATCAAGAAAATGTAGGTATTAAAAATTATGAAACAGGGATACCAATAATATGTGGGTACCATGAGTCTTTGTGTTTAGGTACAAAGCAGAGGTTTATAAAACCACAAGCTATAACTAACATAGGTGCAAAGGTATATAAGGCGGTATGTAGTAGAAATCATACGATATTGTTACTTGAGGATGGCAGATTGTTTGGAGCAGGGAATAATTATGATGGACAGTTAGATGCAACAGTGAAAGAGCATCATATATATAATTTTATTCCAATAAAACCAAATAGGAGGTTTAGGGATGTTTCAGTGGGATATGATTATACAGTTGCAATAGCAACGGATGGGGAGGTTTATGGATTTGGTGGTAATTACTGTATAACCCAAAAGAATGAATGTGATCAGCATTTAATTGCTTCGTTTAAACCATTAATGCCTGGACATAAGTTCAGTATGGTTGCGTGTGGATATAAACATTTTCTATTATTAGATAAAGATGGGAAACTCTTTGTATTGGGTTTAAATTATTATGGACAAATTGGTATGGGCGACGATGTTATAGGTGTGATAAGACCAGCTCTAATTATGGAAAATAAAACATTTAGTTATATAGCATGTGGTCCTTATAATTCAGCAGCAATTGAAAAGAATGGTGATTTATATACATGGGGAGACAATGACAATGGACAATTAGGATGTGGATCTATGGAAGAAAAGATTTATCAGCCTCAGAAAGTTGCAAGTGGAGTTATAGCAGTGTCATGTGGTGGGTATCATTCAGCAATAATAGATAAAAACTATCAGTTAAGCACATGTGGTGAAAATGATGTAGGACAATTATGCGATGGAACTTATAACAATGAGAGAGTTTTTAAACCAAGGTTGAATGGGAAACAAATTGCTTTTGTAGAATGTGGTGGAAATTATACTATGATAGTTGATATCAAGGGAAATTTGTATGGATGTGGAAGTAATAAATTTGGGCAGTTAGGAAATGGGCAAATAAGCGATAAAGGTGATATTAATCAAGTTATTATGACAAATGTTTTAAGAGTTGGATGTGGACCCGCTGAGAGTGTAATTATTAGAAGAAAATAATAATAATTTATATAATATGAAAGCTACCCTTTCATATTATATAAAAAAGAAGTTTTTGATTTTAATATTAACAGGAGGTGAAGAGAACAATATGAAAACTAAAAATTCTGATAATGAATTGAAAGTTCAAAATTTTGAGGAAATAATGAATAGTATTTTTTTATCATTTGAAAATGAATTCTTAAAATTACTAAAAAAGCAAGAAGAAAAAGAGTTTGATATAAAAAAAAGAGAGGAAGAAAAGCAGCAAGAGAATGTAGAAAGAACGTACTGGCAACCAATAATAACAAATGGGTATCAAAATGTTCAATCAGAAATGTATTTTGAACTGCTTAGGAAAAATGAAATTGAAAGAAGAATATCTGAAAGACAAACACCTATAATAAGGAGATATAGAAACACTAAATTTTAGTGGTGATATGTTCACTTTTATGTTTTTACTAAAAATAATTTTAAATAACCAAAAAAATAGAATCAGAAATTTCTGATTCTATTTTTTGGTTAACTAGATGCTTTTTGAACTTAATAGGTTACTTAGTGTTTATATATTATCCAAAATATTATAGAAAGTTTTATAATGCAAAAATATATTTATCTATTTAATAGGTAAACACTAAAGTTTAAAATACATGCAAATACTAACCAAATGGCATAAGGAATTTGAAGTAAGCCAGCAGTTTTGTTAATCTTATAAAACTTAATAATCATAAGAATTACAAAGAATAATATTAAAAGAATCCAAATAAAAGAGAATAAAAACCATTGCAATCTAAAGAAGAATAAAGTCCAAAGTGAATTAAGAACTAGTTGAATTCCATAAATAATTAAACTAGATTTCTTTGAAGGTTCATTTGAAGTATAGATAATGTAACTAGAAATTCCCATTAAAGTGTATAGAATAGTCCAAACAATTGGGAAAACTATTGCAGGTGGAGTAAAACTAGGTTGAGAGAAAGTTGGAGTGCTAAAGGAATTTCCAAGAAGACCACCTAAAAATCCAAAAAGATTTGGAATAAGAATACTAATAATTAAAGCTTTTAAATCAATCATAAAATCACCTTTAAAAATATATGAAAAACGAATTGAAAATATGAATATAAAAGTGAAATAATAAGCAATTTGTGAAAAAACAATAGAATAAGACAACATATTTCATTGACAAAAACAACTAAATATGGTAATATATGCAGTAGTTTAAACGGCATAAGACACTTAATAAAATAATTTTTTTAAGGGGGAATTTTTATGTATGGAGCAATTATAGGAGATGTTGCAGGTTCTTATTTAGAAATTTTAGAGGTAAGGGCTAAAAAAAATGGAACTAAAAGAATATATCAGGAAAGGGTAAAAATTCTTGATGAAAGCACAAAATTATTTGATGAAAATTGTTTTTATACAGATGACAGTATTCTTACCGTCGCTGTCGCAGATGCAGCACTTCATGGCAGAAATTATAAGGAGAAGATTATTGAGTATGCTAAACGTGAAATGCAAAAACAGAATCCAAATCCAGAAGGAAATTTTGGTTTCAAGGATAAGTTTGGGGCCGGTTTTCAAGAATGGGTAAAAACTGGAGTGGGTGGCAATTCATATGGAAATGGATGTGCAATGAGGATTAGTGCAATTGGAAATTTGTTTGATGATTCAGACGATGTAATAAAACAAGCTAGGTTAGCAACTGTCTGCTCACATAATCATCCAGAATCAATTATTTGTAGTCAGGCAGTAGCATTATCCGTATACTTTTTAAGAAATGGGTTTACTAAATGGGAAATAGAAAGATATTTAAAACAAAGATTTGATTTTGATTTTTCATATTATTCATTAGAGAAATTAAGGCATAATAACATTTTTTCTTCGCGTGCAATGATAACAGTGCCACAAGCAATTTTCTGTTTCTTAGAATCGCATGATTTTGTTTCGTGCATAAGAAATGCGCTTTCTATTGGAGGAGACACAGATACAATTGCATGTATTAGCGGGGGGCTTGCAGAGGTTTATTATGGAATTCCAAAAAATCTAATAAAAGAAGTGGACACATATATACCAGAATATTTTAAGCCGATTATTAATGAATTTTATCAAAAATATCAAAAACAAGTAATTTATTAATAGTAGAACATATAATTTAATATTAAAGCGGAAGGGGCATCCTGATTTAGGATGTCCTTTTCACTCTATAATACAATTAATCTATAACTTTTGAGAATAAAAATTATGCCAATTATGTTTTACTTTATAATTGTTTTATGGTATAATCTAAAAAGTAAAAGAGGAGTGATAAAAATGTCAATGTGGAGTCCTTGGAGGGGATGTAAAAAATGTAGTGAAGGATGTTTGCATTGCTATATTCATAGAGGTGATTATAAAAGGGGTGTTGATACAAGTAAGATTGTTCAAACAAAGGATTTTCAAAAACCTGTTGAGAAATTAAAAAATGGAAATTATAAAATGAAATCTGGGCTTGTTTACTTATGTTTTTCTACAGACTTTCTTATAGAGGAAGCAGACAAGTGGAGATGCCAGGTATGGAAAATGATAAAGCAAAGACAGGATTGTACTTTTCTTTTTTTAACGAAAAGAATTGATAGATTTATGGATTGTATTCCCGAAGATTGGAACGATGGATATGATAATGTAATTGTATGTTGTACAGTGGAAAATCAAAAAAATTCAGATTATAGACTTTCGATTTTTAAAGATTTACCTATAAAACATAAATGTATTACAGCTCAACCGTTGTTGGGAAAAATTGATATAGAAAAATATTTAGAGGATGTAGAATTAGTAGTTGTTGGTGGTGAATCAGATTACTTAGCAAGACCATTTGATTATGAGTGGGCATTATCGTTAAGAGAGCAGTGCATAAGAAAAAATGTAGATTTTGAATTTAGACAATGTGGAACAAACTTTATAAAAGATGGGAAAAAATACACACTTCAAACAAAAGACTTATGCAAACAAGCAAGACTTGCAAATATTAATTTTAAAGGAGCAAAGTAAATCATAAATCTAATTAATTCAGTCAATACCATCTCCAAATGCTGAACCATTTAAATTATGGTTTGCAGAATTGGCAGAAGAAAGAATTA
>JAUNSP010000056.1:1058-2558 GCA_030539155.1 Clostridia bacterium | reverse complement strand
AAGATGGTGGAGAAATTGCATCAATTACTAGAAAAAACATAGAACAGAAAATAGGAAAATCTGTAGTAACAAAAGAAAATTCAAATACATTTAGGAATTTGAAGTCTCAAAAGAAGTTAAAATAAGGGGTAAAAAAATGGAGAATAATGAAAAAAAGTTTTTAGAATCTTATGATTCTAGCGAATTTGAAAAAGTATCATTAACAACAGATGCACTTATCTTTAGTATATCTAATGAAAGTCAAGACAATTATAGGAAAACAAATAAAAAGCATTTTACAGTTTTATTAGTAAAGAGGGAAGATTATCCTTTTAAAGATATGTGGTCTCTTCCAGGTGGATTTGTTGATGTTAATGAAAATTTAGAGGACAGTGTAAATAGGATTCTAAAGAGGGAAACAAATTTATCTAACATTTATTTGGAACAATTGTATACTTTTGGAGAAGTTAATAGAGATCCTAGAATGAGAATAATCAGCACAGCATATATGTCATTAATTGATAAAAATAAGATAGGGTGTTCATTAACTAAACAGGCAAAATGGTTTGATATTTCTATGAATGAAGAAAAGAATAAGATAGAACTTTACCTAAAAAATGGAGATGAAGTTTTAAAAGTAGTATTAAAAAGAAATAAAAATGGGGATTTAAGTGTTTCAAAGAATAACGATATTGCATTTGACCATTCTTTGATTTTGTATAAGGGCATTGAAAGATTGAAGAATAAAATAGAATATACTGATATTGCATTTAATCTTTTACCTAGATACTTTACTTTGAGTGAATTACAACAGGTTTATGAACTAATACTTAATAAAAAACTTTTGGCACCGGCTTTTAGAAGAATTATTAAAGATAAAGTTATGAGTACAGGAGAATATAAAACGGGAGAAGGTCATAGACCGGCAGCATTGTTTAAAAAGGTTTAAGAAATATTTTACATATTATGTTAATTAATGGAAAGTTATAAGATAAAAATATAGGAAAGAGAAAAGAACCAACTTATTTAAGTTAGTTCTTTTCTCTTTCAATAAACTATTAACCCCATAGTACTTTGCCATATTTATTAATAAATCCATGTTTTCCATCTAGTTCTACCTGACTAAATTCATCATTAAATGGTGTTACGTTGTCATACCATAGTTCTATACCATATTTATTAATAAATCCGAATTTTTCATTTAACTTTATTAAAGCAAATCCTCGATCATTGAAAGGTCCTATCCAATCGTATTTTATACTGCATATTTCATTACCATTCATATCGATGAATCCCCATTTACCTTTTTGTTTTACACTTGCAAATCCTTCACAAAAGTCACATACTTTATCATAAATCAACTCACAAATTTCATCCCCCGAGGTATTTATAAATCCCCATTTACCTTTTTGTTTTACACTTGCAAATCCATTACAAAAAGACTTCGTATCATCATAAATCAACTTACAAATTTCATCCCCCGAGGTATTTATAAATCCCCATTTACCTTTTTGTTTTACA
>JAUNSP010000056.1:0-958 GCA_030539155.1 Clostridia bacterium | reverse complement strand
CTTGCAAATCCATTACAAAAAAATTCCGCATCATCATAAATAAACTTACAAATTTCATCCCTTGAGGTATTTATAAATCCATATTTACCTTTTTGTTTTACACCTGCAAATCCTTCAATATACAACGTTACTCTATCATACTTTTTTAACATAGCTATCATCCTTTCAAATGAATTAAAAAATTAAATGGTTTCTATATACTATATCGTATTGTGACTTATGTAGAGGTATATGATTTAGTTTTCTTTTTTATATTCTCAAAATTATCATCAAATACAAAAAAGGTTTTTTATTAAAAATTTAATATAAATATATTATACCACAATCAACATAATCTGTCAACCCTTTTTTGCTTTTTAAATACAAAAGGTTTAAGAAACACTTGACATATTATGTTAAGAATGGTATAATATATTTATATCAAATTGGTATGAATTTAAGTAATATTTTAGATGTAACTGTTGAATATGGATTCTGAAAGGATGAAAATTATGGATAATTTAAAGAATTGTAGAGAATTAATGTCTAAAGAAGAAACAGAAAGATTTAGAGAGTTAAGTAAAAAGACGACAATGCTTATTGGTAAAGATGGAGAAACTTTTGTTATTTTTAATCTAACAGATGACGAGAAAAGGGAATATGAAGTTCTTAATGAAAAAGCGAGAAAGGTAAATATAGCAAAAAGGGTACTTAATTATTTAAATGCAAAGGGTCTTGGAGATTTACCGGATAAGACTAAAGATTGTATCATGGAAGAGGTCTTTGAATGTAATATGTTGTCTATTAAAGAAAAAGGAAACATATTTAAAAAACTATATGCAGTGTAAAACTAAATATTATTTAAGTATACAGGGTGTCCAAATGGGCATCCTGTTTTTTAATAGGAGAGTTATCCTCCAATTTAGAAATAAATAAAAAAATTTCAAAAAAGTATTGACAAAATAATAGTAGCATGCTA
>JAUNSP010000055.1 GCA_030539155.1 Clostridia bacterium | reverse complement strand
AGTAAATGCACTTTTCTTATGTTAAACGTGCATTTACTATTTTATTTAACTAAAAATGGTTGCAGGTTAAGGGTTTTAGAAAAAATTATCTACTAAATATGTTAATATATCTAAATTATTTATGTAATCACGGGTTTCAAAGGAAAAATGTTAGAAATCCTTAAAAAGTCCCAAATAATAAAAAATCAACCCCTATGAAGTCGATTTCTTGAATTTTCGCCGTGATGCGATGATTATATCTTTTGGTGCCGATGGTGGGATTCGAACCCACATGGTTTCCCGAACGATTTTGAGTCGTTTGCGTATACCGTTTCGCCACATCGGCATGTATTTGCTACCTCCTTAATATATCAAAAAAATCAAAAAAAATCAATAGTATTTAAAAATATTATTGATTTTTTTGTATTATTAATCATTTACTTCATATTCCGTAACCTTAATTTTTCTTGTTTCGCAATTAAATAAATCTATCCTAAAATTCATATTAAATTCTACCTGTTTTGTCTTATTCAATTTATGTTTACTCAAATCAATTATCATCTCGGTAGATACATTTGCACCTAATGGCAATGTCTTATTTAAATTATCGTAATATATGATATTAGTGCAAAAAATTACGTTGGTGTTTTCTGGAATCCTAATTTTGGTTAATTCAATTTCACCTTCCTTATGCAATTTGTTTATGATTTCCCTTTGGTTTAAGTCAAACACCTGTATTTTTGATTCAACCATTCCTTCTTTATAAGCACATATACTATATGGCGTTTCTATTTTTCTAAAAGCACTATCCAACAAAGCTTTATATTTATTTAATGTATTAATATACTCTTGTTCTTGTGTTTCTGGCTTAATATTTAATAATTTATATTTATTCTTTTTTACTTCCCTGTGCCTTCTATTTTTTAAAACCTTTATTTTACTTCTATCATCAGACATCGCTCCAAAAATATCAAAATCTTTTTTCTCTATATTTTCAATATCTCCTTGGTATTCATTTTTTAATTCTTCTAATCTTTTTTGTACATAATCTTGATTTAAATCATCTAATTGATTTTTATTTTCTGCTAATTCATTTACTAAAATAAATATTGCATCTGCTTCTTCTCTTGACAATTTCTGTCTTTGAATATCATCCATCTGTCTTCCAAAATCCTCTATATCCTCATCGAATTCAAAAACCTTTTGTATTTTTTCCTTTTCAATTTTCTCATTGAAAATTCCTTCTGTCAATCCCTTATTATCATCTTTATTTACAAATTTAAGAAAATCCCAAATATTTTTTTTGTGTTTCTCTATCTCTTTTATATATTGTTCTATATTTATTAGTTTATTTTCAATCATCTCTATTTTTGTCTCAATTGCTTTTCTGTCTAATTCTAAATTTTTATTCTTTGTTACTCTCTTTTTTAATTCCTTTGAGATTTGAATCAAGTCCTCAATTGTATACATTTTTTTATTTTCAAATGTAAAATCTTCATCCCTCTGTATAGCAAGCTCAACCTTATTTACCTTATCATTACTTTTTCTCTTTTTAGCAACATATTTTTTTCCTTTACCTTTATTTTTAAAGAAATATGATACTTTTCCAAAAAATGATTTTTTACAATCTAGATATATTATCAATTGGTTCTGTTTATACAAATATTCCGTATTTTGTTCTTCGGCATTTCTCTTTTGCTTTTCTAAAATAATGCCTATTTCATAATTTTTCTTATTTAGTTCATTTATTTTGGTAATTTTCTTTTTTACCTCTTCCTTGATATAATTAGACAAACCCTCATATTCGATTTTTTTATAATTATAAAAGAAATCTAATGCACCCTCATCATTTATTTTTACATTAAAATCATATTCCGATTCTATATTTGTTTTTATAATAAATAACGCCTTAACTAGCTTAAAAAACGTAATTGCCTCTTGTTTGTTTTTAAATTCTATTTTATATTCACTTTTTATTTTATCATATACCAAAGTTCTACCTACAATAACCAACTTCATATTTTCTCCGCTATCATAAACTTCATATATAGCAGGCCAATCCTTGGTAAATAGCCATAAATAATTTTCTAAATCAATAATTTCACTACTTGTCAAGAATTCTCCGGTATAATCTTGATGACTAATTGGAACATATATGTAATCTTTACTATCTTCCAATTTCTTTTTTAGTAAATAGAAAAAAGCTTCATTCTCCGTTTCCTCTGTTGGCACTAACATAAAATATTTATTAGTGCCTTCTTGACAATATATTTGCCATAGATAATTATTCTTATATTTTACTGAAAAAGGTATTTTATTTTCAAATTCCTTTTGTTCCTTTTCTATCTCTTCAAGTTTTGACATATTAATATTTTTAACCATTTTTAAAAAGGTTACATGTTTTTCAATATTTTCTTCATTTTCAGAATCTAAATATGTAAATAATGCCGAAGCTTTAGCATATTTTTCACTTAGAGGTGTAATTCTATCGGTCGGCGTTAGCAAAATTTGTATATCTGAAATTCTTAAATATTTATATATCATATATTTTCTCTCATCATACATTTTTAAAGGTTTAAATTTTAGGGGTTCAAAATCCTTTATATTATTAGGAATGTTCCCCTCATCTATACCTAAATATTTTAGGTTGGAAATTACCTGTTCACTGTTATTAATTTTATCTATCATTCATTTAATTCCTTTCCACATTAATAATGTTTTATACCTAGCTGTTTTTACCAAGTAATTCAAACATGTTTTTTTTATATTTTTCTACTCCCGGTTGATCAAATGGGTTTACTCCAAGAATACTACCCGACATTGCACACGACAACTCAAAAAAATAAATTAATTGTCCTAATGTTTCTTCATTTAATTTCTCAATACTAATTAAAATATTAGGAACTCCCCCCTCTACATGAGCTTTTATAGTTCCTTCCATTGCCTTTGCATTAATATAACTTAACTTTTTTGAAACTAAATAATTAAGTTTATCTAAATTATCTTCGTCTGGTTTTATTTCCAAATCTGAATTACTTTGTTTAACATTTACAATAGTCTCAAATATATTTTTTCTTCCTTCCTGTATATATTGTCCCATTGAATGTAGGTCTGTGGTAAAATCTGCCGCCGAAGGGAATATACCTTTATCATCCTTTCCTTCACTTTCCCCAAACAGTTGCTTCCACCATTCACCAATGTAATGCAACTTTGGTTCATAATTTACAAGCATCTCTATATTTTTCTCCCTCTCATATAGTATATTCCTGGCAACCGCATATTTATAACAATCATTATACTTTAATGAATCATCATTATATTTTTCTTGAGCAAATCTAGCCCCCTCTATAATCTTATCTATATTTATCCCTGCTACTGCCACTGGTAATAAACCTACAGGGGTAAGAACAGAATATCTTCCTCCTATATCTTCTGGTATTATAAACGTTTTATATCCTTGTTGTTCAGCAAGAATTTTTAATGCCCCTTTTTTGCTATCAGTCGTAACAAATATTCTTTTTTTAGCCTCTTCTATTCCATATTTATTTTCCAGTAATTCTCTAAAAATTCTAAACGAAATTGCTGGTTCAGTTGTAGTTCCTGACTTTGATATTACATTTACACAAACATCCCTTGTTCCAATCAATTCTATTAAATCACTTATGTAATCCGGGCTAATATTATTCCCTACATAAAAAATTTGAGGGGTTTTCCTTGTTTCTCCTGCTAATTCATTATAATAATTAGAAGTAAGAGAATCTATAACTGCTCTTGCACCTAAATATGACCCTCCTATCCCTATTACAATAAATATTTCTGACATTTTTTTTATCTTTTCACTACAATCTTTTATGTCATTTAATAGTTCATCATTTATACTGCAAGGTAGGGTTAACCAACCCACTGGCATTTTTCCATTCGTATTTTTATGAAGTTTATCGTGTAACTTTTTTACCTGTTTTCCATATTTTAAAATTTCTGAATCTTCTATTTGTGTATATTGCAAATCCAATTTTACATTATTCATTTATATCATTCCTTTTCATACTAGTGTATTTCGTATCACATTTGTTAAAATTTTTTTATTGTTATATATTATTTTTTATTAAATAATTTAAAAATCTATTTCAGGGTCCTCCTTTTTATCCTTAGTCTTTTGCACTTCTAAAGATATTTTTTTGTACTTAGATAAATACTGCATCATATCATTATCCTTGAAATTCATAAATCCATTAAATCCCTCATATTTTGAAATAATCCTATTATTAATATCCTTAACAATTAATAAAAGCATGTTCCCCCCCCTTTTTATGTTATTACATATTTGTACCTATTCTATCATTTTATCTGTAAAAAAACAAGTTTTTTATATAATTTTTTTAACGCATAACAACTATTTGTTTTTTTTTGACAAAAAATCTTTATTTTTTCCATAATTTGTGTTATAATATTAAGTATTATATTTAAGGAGGTAATCAATATGATTATTTTAATTATATTATTAGTAATATTTTTAATTATAGCAATTAAATCTATAAAGATTGTTAAACAATCTGAGGTTTATATTATAGAAAGGTTAGGAAAATTCCACAAAATTGCTGACGCTGGTCTTACATTTATAATTCCATTTATTGACCACATTCGTAGTGTAGTTAGCCTAAAACAACAAACAATGGATATTCCACCACAAGGAGTTATTACAAAGGATAATGTTACAATTACAATTGACACAGTTGTTTTTTATAGAATTACAGACCCAGCAAGGGCTGTTTATGAAATCCAATCATTAAAAAAAGGCATTGAATATTTAGCAATCACAACAATCCGTGATATCGTTGGAAAAATTGATTTAGACCAAACTTTCAGTTCAAGGGATGCCATCAATGATGAACTTCGTTCAATTTTAGATGAAGCAACAGATCAATGGGGATGTAAAATCGATAGAGTAGAGATTCAAGACATCACTCCACCAGCTGATATTCGTGATGCAATGGAAAAACAGATGAATGCTGAAAGAACAAAAAGAGCCTTAATTCTCCAAGCAGAAGGAGAAAGACAATCTGCAATCACACTTGCCGAAGGTAAAAAAGCGGCTTCAATCTTAGAAGCTGAAGCTGATAGAGAGGCAAAAATCAGAAGAGCAACTGGTGAAGCCGAAGCGATAAAAATGGTTGCTGATGCAAAATCTAAAGAAATAAAGATGGTATACGACGCAATAATGAAAGCAAATCCTGACGATAAATTAGTCCAATTAAAATCATTAGAAGCCTTAAAGGAAGTAGCAAATGGAGATGCTAACAAGGTTTTCATCCCTTTTGAAGCGACATCTGCACTAAGTTCAATTGGAGCAATAAAGGAAATAATTTCTAATAAACAAGATGATAAATAAGAACAAAAGTGGCATAATTAATACACTTTAAACTTTTAAATTTCTCTATGCCACATCTTTGTTCATATGCTAAAAATTTTTGTTTGCATTATTTTAGGAAATAGCCCTTTTTATATAGGAAATGCTCAGGGGCACATTCCTACAATGCAAAAAAATCTTGCCATTACGCAAGATTTTTTTATTGTTATAAGATTCTTGAGTGCCTTTAATTATATCTATCATATTGATATAAATGAAATTTTTCTTAAGTATAATAGTAGAGAAAATTCTTATTCTATACCACATCTCTCTCCACTCACATCCCACTTTTCTCAATTAATAATTTTCAGCCTTTACTTCAAAATATGATCTTGGATGCTTACAAACTGAACATACAAGTGGTGCCTCAGTCCCAACAACAATATGTCCACAGTTTCTACATTTCCAAATAACTATACTTCCTTTTTTAAATACTTCTCCATTTTTTAAATTTTCTAAAAGTTTTTTATATCTCTCTTCATGATGTTTTTCAATTTCGCCAATTCCTCTAAAGGTATTTGCTATTTCAGTAAACCCTTCTTCTTCAGCTTCTTTAGCAAATGTCGCATACATATCTGTCCATTCATAATTTTCTCCAGCAGCTGCATTTGCCAAGTTTGTTTCAGTATTACCTATTCCATTTAAATATTTAAAATGTAATTTTGCATGTTCTTTTTCATTTTCAGCTGTTTCTAAAAATAATGCCGCAATCTGCTCATATCCCTCCTTTTTAGCTACACTTGCAAAATAAGTATATTTATTTCTTGCCTCAGATTCCCCTGAAAAAGCGGCCCTTAAATTTGCTTCTGTTTTACTTCCCTTTAATTCCATAAATTTTTCCTCCTTATAAAAAATATAAATAAAATATACTATATATTTTTTTAAAAGTCAATATATAATTAAGTTTTTTTAATACACATGTCCAAAATAACAATATGTTGTGTATTCAGTCCAAAATTATCAGAAAATAGAGGCCATACAACTTAAAAAGTTGTATGGCCTCTATTTTCTACAATTTTTCTATTACTTCAATTTGTAATTCCGTTAACTATTGTTTATCATCATCTGCCCTATTGTAAATTTTGTCAAATTTTGTATCGTAGATTCTCCAATTTTGCTTATTTTCACCTCTTCCAAAATACTCATTTTGGATACTCACTCTATCTATTTTTGTGTCTTTTCCACTATTATTCTTCTCCAAGTCTAAATGAATCATCTTTTCCCACGGTCCTGCAAAATTCGCATCATAATCTGGATTTCTTCTTTCACTCTCCTCTAATTTATTCTGGCTATCCAATACATCATCTTCTTTATTTCCCATTACCTTTATATATATGAAATAGATCATATAGACTAAAAGACCAAAAATGATATAAAGAATTATTACGAAACCTACATACTTTAAAAGACTAATTATTGCTGCAAAAGTAATAAAATCTGAAAATAAATTAAACATTTTCATTTAATCATCCCTTCTTCAATTAGAAAAAAAAATATTTTTTACAGTTACTACATATTTATTATACCATTTTTTTGCAAAATTGTCAATAAATTATGTTAATTTATTGAACCATACCACCCTATCATTTCCTCCTAAATCCTTTACACAGCCATTATACTTAAACTTTTTACTATTTAAAATTAATTTCTTAATATCATCTTTTTGATTATAACCAATTTCTAAAAATATCAAGCCATTTTTCTGTAAATAATGTTCTACTTTATTAATTATTATTTTATAGAAATATAGACCATCTTTTCCCCCATCTAAAGCAATATGGGGTTCATTTTGAACCTGTTTTGATAATTGTTTTATCTCGCTATTCCTTATATATGGTGGGTTTGAAACAATTATATCAAATCTTTCATTAATATTTTCAAACATATCTGACTGCATAAAATTAATTTTTACATTGTGATATTCGGCATTTTTACGCGCTATTTTTAAAGCCCCGTTACTTATATCTGTTGCATATACCTTGTTTTGATTACCTAAATTCTTGGCAATAGTTATAGCAATAGCTCCACTTCCTGTACACAAATCTAAAATTTTCAAACTCTCTCTCCCATGTGCAAACTTTAAAACCTCTTCTACTAAAGTTTCTGTATCTGGTTGAGGTATTAAAACATTTTCATCAACATAAAACTTTAAATTCATAAATTCCTGCGACTTTGTTATATATTGGAGGGGTTTGCCTTCGGTTAAACTTTTAATATTTTCAAAATACAAGTCCTCCTCAACAACTTCTATTTCTTGATAACAGTTAATTATTAGATAATTATTGGGCTTATTAAGTACACTACAAAGCAATATTCTCGCTTGCATATAATAATTTTCAATTCCATTTTCCTTTAAAATACTACTTCCCTTTTCTAATACCTGCCTTATATTCATTATATTCTTCCTTTCAATTCTACCTCATAAAGGGTATTATTTTAACTTTACTCACTGTTTATTGTTTTGTTTTAAGTATTCCTCAATAAATCCATTTAAATTTCCATTCATAACACTTTCAACGTTTCCCACTTCAAAATTTGTTCGATGATCTTTTACAAGAGTATATGGACAAAAAACATAAGAACGAATTTGACTCCCCCATGCAATTTCCATTTGACACCCTTTCAAATCATCAATTGTTTCTTTATGCTCTTTTTCTTTTAAATTCAATAATTTAGATTTCAACATTTTCATTGCAGTATCCCTATTTTGGATTTGTGACCTCTGTGTTTGACAAGTCACAACTACATTTGTTGGGATATGCGTAATTCTAACTGCTGATGATGTTTTGTTTATATGTTGTCCTCCAGCTCCTGACGCCCTATATGTATCAATTTTTAAATCATCAGGATTAATTGACAATTCTATATCATCAGAAATTTCCGGCAAAACCTCTACTGATGCAAAAGTTGTATGTCTTCTCTTTCCTGAATCAAAAGGTGAAATTCTTACTAATCTATGAACTCCATGTTCTCCTTTTAGATATCCATATGCACACTTTCCTGTTACTGAAAAGGTTACACTTTTTATTCCTGCTTCATCCCCTTCAATATAATCTAATTCATTCAATCCGTATCCATTATCCGATGCCCACATACCGTACATTCTATACAACATTTTAACCCAGTCTAAAGCTTCTGTTCCTCCCGCTCCTGGGTGAAGCGTTACTATTGCATTATTCTCATCATACTTTCCATTTAAGAGTAATGGTATTTCCAAACCTTTTATATTTTTTTCCAATTTTGTTGTATCTTTGAAAAGTTCTTTTGATAATTCAGCATCAAATTCCGTTAATAATAAGGAATTTAATTCTTTCAAACTATTAAATTCTTCTTCAATCTTTAAAAATCTATCTAATTTTCCTTTTAACTCAGTAATCCTCTTTAATATTATTCCTGAATCAACTTGATTTTCCCAAAAACTAGGACAAGTTGTCTGTTTCTCTAACTCTCTTAATTCCTTTTCCAAATTATCTAAGTCAAAGTAAACCTCTTATATAATTTAATTTTTCTTCTATCTCTCTAATTTTTTTTAAATTTTCCTCTAATTCAAACATATTCATTCTCCCCTTATTTTTATATTAAATCCTTATGTGCAATTATTAGAAATATAATTTGCAAATAACTGTAAATATAATACCACTTTTTTTGACTAAAATCAAGTTAAACTAGACAGAAAAAAACACAAGAAATATCTTCTTGTGAACAAGTGTATCTTAATCTCGTTATATCAGATTTTTTATACGTTTATCTTCATTGTTAACCTGTAAGTTATAAGCCAAAATAAGAAAGGATAAAACTTTCTATTATAAAAAAAAATCTGGCGACAACTTATTTTCCCAACAGGGTAACCCGTAAGTATCTTCAGCAC
>JAUNSP010000054.1 GCA_030539155.1 Clostridia bacterium | reverse complement strand
TTTAATATTTTTAAAACTATATAGTAATATAAAAATAGAAAATAAATTAATAAAAAATAAGGATATAATAAGTTTTTTTGTTTTTAATGATATACTTCTTGAATAAAAAATATTATTTAATATGTTTGTTTTTAAAATCTTCATAAAATATTTGATATAAAATCATTCACCTCTTTCTTTACTATTCTTAAATAATTTTTTTGTAATATTATAATGTAGATTATAATATTAATATAATTATAGTTAACTACACAAAATCTGTTGTTGATATATAATGTATCAACGAATTAATATTCTAACAAAAAAGGAATAAAATGTCAATAGAAAATGTAAAAAAATGTAAAAATAAAAAAGGGGGATGATTTTATGAATAAATATTTTAAAATAATAATGTGCATTATTGCTATTGTTTTAATGGCTGTAATGTTAATATTTATGAGACAAAGGGAACATATTATACAAACATCTTCACAAGGTGGGGATACAAATTTTTCGGGTATAGATAATAAAAAGATTGGATGGGGCATAAAAAGAGCATTGGAGCATCAGCAACCAGATGTTGGAAGTGAAAATTCTAAAATATTAAGGCAATATGATGGATTATTTTTGGGAGATAAGGATAAGAAAAATGTATATCTAACATTTGATAGTGGGTATGAAGCGGGATATACAGAAAAGATATTGGAGGTATTAGGGCAAAATGATGTTAAAGCTACATTCTTTTTGACAGAGCATTATATAAATTCAAGAGAGGATTTAGTAAAAAGGATGATTGATGAGGGACATATTATTGGAAATCATACGTCAAAGCATAAAAGTTTACCTGATATTAGTGAGCAACAGATAAAACAAGAAGTTTTGAGTTTGCATACTTTAGTTTATGAAAAATTTGGATATGAAATGAAATATATAAGACCGCCTAAAGGGGAATATAGCCAAAGGAGTACTGCTATAACAAATTCTTTGGGGTATAAAACCGTTATGTGGAGTTTAGCTTATGATGATTGGGATGAAAAAAAACAGGGGCGAGAGGAATATGGCAAAGAGAAAATAATAGAGAATATTCATAATGGAGCAATAATTTTATTACATGGTACATCAAAGGATAATAGCAATATTTTAGACTATTGTATAAAAGAAATTAAAAATATGGGATATGAGTTTAAAAATTTAGATCAATTTGAGTAAAAAACGACAAAAAGTATTGACAAAACTAGATTTTTTAGTGTATAATAGATGTATATTGGGTGATTTTAGGCGTTTCGCAGGTTTACGTAGAGTAAAACTTGCGAAAATTGACAAAATAATCACTAAAAAGAAGTAGAGATAAGGTAATAAGAAGATTTTTATTATTAAATCTCTAAACTTACAAAAATGAAGAGGAATTAATTATATAAGGATAATAATAATGACGGAAGAGGTAGCAGTGTTTCTGTTGTTATTATTTAATTTATTTTTAAGAGGGTCTTTAATTTTGTAGAGCAAACGGTTATGTGGACAAAACAAGAAAAAATATTTCTTTTAATTTTGTCCTATATTGTTCTTTCTAACATAAAAGTGGAACAAAAAACTGCTAAATTTATTTTAGAGGTGGTATAAGTGGTAAAAGATATCAAACATGAAAAATGCACAAGGAAGACTTTTTCGAAGATTGGAGATTTCATAGAAATGCCAAACTTGATAAAGGTCCAAAAGGATTCTTATGATTGGTTTGTACAAGAAGGATTAGGGGAAGTATTAAGAGATATTTCACCAATAGTTGATTACACTGGAAATTTAGTACTTGAATTTTTCGATTACTATATGGAGGATAAAACAAAATACACGGTAGAAGAAGCAAAAGAAAGAGACGCAACTTATGCAACAAGATTACATGTTAAGGTAAGGCTTATAAATAGGGAAACTGGAGAAATTAAAGAACAAGAAATCTATTTAGGCGATTTCCCTTTGATGACAGAAAGTGGAACATTTATTATAAATGGAGCAGAAAGAGTAGTAGTAAGTCAGTTAGTACGTTCACCAGGATGTTACTATGATGCTACTTATGATAAAACAGGTAAAAAAATATATACATCTCAAGTAATGCCAATACGTGGTGCTTGGATAGAATATGAAACGGATTCAAATGATATATTTTTTGCAAGGGTAGATAGGACAAGAAAGATACCAGTAACAACGCTATTAAGGGCGTTAGGGCTAGAAACAGATACGCAGATATTAGAATTATTTGGAGAGGAAGCAAAATTATTAGCAACACTTATTAAAGATACAATAAAAACTCCAGATGAGGCTATAATTGAAATATATAAGAAATTAAGACCCGGAGAATTACCAACAATTGAAGCAGCTAGGGCATTATTTACAGGAATGTTCTTTGATCCAAAGAGATATGACTTAGCAAAAGTTGGAAGATTTAAGTTTAATAAAAAATTGAGTTTAGCATCTAGAATAGAAGGATTAGTTGCATACGAAGATATTATAGAACCAACAACTGGTGAAATAATGGTAGAGAAAGATAACGTAATTTCAAAGGAAATTGCAAATAGTATCCAAAATTCAGGAATAAACATGGTTGATGTAAAAATTAATGATGGGAAAGTTAGAATATTAGGAAATGGAACGGTGGATATAAAAGAATATTTACCAGAAGTTGATGTTTCAGATTTACATATAAAAGGGTATGTTAATTTTGAAGTATTAAAGGATATAATAAAAAATAATGAAAAGGACAAATTACATGAGGCTATAAGAGAAAGAAGAGAAGAATTGGTATCAAGAAATATCTCTACAGAGGATATAATTGCATCAATAAATTACTTATTAAATTTAGATCATGGATTAGGAAATATAGATGATATTGATCATTTAGGAAATAGAAGAATAAGGTGTGTTGGAGAATTATTGCAAAATCAATTTAGAATTGGTTTAACTAGGTTAGAAAGAGTTGTTAGAGAAAGAATGACAATTCAAGATTTAGATGTTGTAACACCACAAACTTTAATAAATACTAAACCAATTACATCAGCAATTAGAGAATTCTTTGGAAGCTCTCAATTGTCTCAATTTATGGATCAAACAAACCCACTTTCAGAGTTAACACATAAAAGAAGAATTTCTGCATTAGGACCGGGAGGACTTTCTAGAGAGAGAGCAGGATTTGAGGTAAGAGATATTCATCATACTCATTATGGAAGGTTATGTCCAGTAGAATCACCTGAAGGGCCAAATATAGGTTTGATTTCAGCACTTTCATCATTTGCAATAATAAATGAATATGGATTTATTGAGACCCCTTATAGAAAAATAATAGATGGAAAGGTTACTGATGAAGTAGTATATATGACAGCGGACGAGGAAGATAAATTTATCATTGCACAAGCATCAGAAACTTTGGACAAGAATAATAAATTCGTGAATGAGAGAATCAGAGTTAGAAAAAGGGAAGAGATAACTGAAGTAGAAAGAGAGAAGGTTGAGTTTATCGATGTATCACCGAAACAATTAGTTTCAGTTGCGGCAGCGATGATACCTTTCTTAGAGCATGATGATGTTAAACGTTCACTTATGGGTTCAAATATGCAAAGACAAGCTGTTCCATTATTAACTTCAGAAGCACCAATAGTTGGAACAGGAATAGAATATAGAGCAGCTAGAGATTCAGGAATAACTGTAATTGCAAAAACTGATGGAGTTGTAGAAAAGGTTACGGGAGACGAGATAGTTATAAGGACAAATAAAAAAGAAATAGAAAAATATAGGTTACGCAAATTTAAAAGAACAAATGGAGGAACATGTATTAATCAAAGACCAGTTGTTGTTAAGGGTGAGAAAATAAAAGCAGGTGATATTTTAGCAGATGGACCAGCAACAAAAGATGGTGAAATGGCACTTGGTAAAAATGTATTAATAGCTTTTACAACTTGGGAAGGCTATAACTATGAGGATGCTATTTTGATTAGTGAGAAACTTGTTAAAGAGGATGTTTATACATCGATACATATAGAAGAGTATGACTGTGAATGTAGGGATACAAAACTAGGTGTAGAAGAAATAACAAGGGATATTCCAAATGTTGGAGATGATGGATTAAAAGACTTAGATGAAAACGGAATTATTAGAATCGGAGCAGAGGTAAGACCTGGAGATATATTAGTAGGAAAGGTTACTCCAAAAGGAGAGACTGAACTTACAGCAGAGGAAAGGTTACTTCGTGCAATATTTGGAGAAAAGGCTAGAGAAGTTAGAGATACATCTTTAAGGGTACCACATGGAGAAGCGGGAACAATTGTAGATGTAAAAATATTTACAAGACAAAACTCAGATGAATTGGGGCCAGGTGTAAACCAAGTAATAAGATGTTATATTGCAACAAAGAGAAAAATATCAGTAGGGGATAAGATTGCTGGACGTCATGGAAATAAGGGTGTTATTTCAAGGATATTACCAGAAGAGGATATGCCATTTATGCCAGATGGAACTCCTGTAGATATAGTTTTAAATCCATTGGGTGTGCCTTCACGTATGAACTTAGGACAAGTTTTAGAAGTTCATTTAGGGATGGCAGCAAGAGCATTAGGATGGAAAGTTGCAACACCAGTTTTTGATGGAGCGACAGATAATGAAATAGAAGAATTATTAGAAAAAGCTAATATGAGAACTGATGGAAAAACTATTCTTTATGATGGAAGAACAGGTGAAGCTTTTGATCAACCTATCACAGTCGGCGTTATGTATATGTTAAAATTACACCACTTAGTAGATGATAAAATCCATGCTCGTTCAACAGGACCATATTCATTAGTTACACAACAACCATTAGGTGGAAAGGCACAATTTGGAGGACAACGTTTTGGAGAGATGGAAGTTTGGGCATTAGAGGCTTATGGAGCAGCTTATACACTACAAGAAATGTTAACCGTTAAATCCGATGATGTAGTTGGAAGGGTAAAAACATATGAATCAATAGTAAAAGGTGAAAACGTTCCAGAACCAGGAGTTCCAGAAAGCTTCAAGGTTCTTATAAAGGAATTACAATCATTAGGATTAGATGTCCGTCTATATACTGAAAATAACGAAGAATTAGAATTGAAGGAACATATCGAAGATGGAGTAGAATATGTTAGTGAAGAGGAAAGAAAACTTCAAGAGGGACAATTATTAGAGGATGAATTAGAAGAATTTATTGAAGAAGATTTAGAAGATTTAGATGATTTATTGGAATTAGGTAATTTGAGTGAGGAACTTGGATTAGAAGATGAAGAAATATTAGAGGTTGAGGACTTAGATGATTTTGAAGATGAATTCTAAAAGAGAAAATGGAAGCTAAAATATTTATAATATTTATAACTTCTAGTTTCTAGCAACTTAAGTCTATAGACTTAAGTTGCTAGCACTAATTAAATATAGTCTTTAATAGCACTTTTAGATTGCAGGATGGAATTGTGCAGGCGGTGTATATTTAAAAGTGAAAAAGGATGAAAAATAAAGTTATTAAAAGGGGGCATCGTCTTAATGGAAGAATTAGAAAATTTCGATAAAATAAAAATTGGATTAGCATCTGATGAAAAAATTAGAGATTGGTCAAAGGGTGAAGTTAGAAAACCCGAAACAATTAATTATAGAACTTTAAAACCAGAAAAAGAGGGACTATTTTGTGAAAAAATATTTGGACCTACTAAAGATTGGGAATGTCATTGTGGAAAATATAAAAGGGTTAGATATAAAGGAATAGTGTGTGATAGATGTGGGGTTGAAGTTACAAAGGCAAAAGTTAGAAGAGAAAGAATGGGACATATCGAGCTTGCAGCACCAGTAGCACATATTTGGTATTTTAAAGGAATACCAAGTAGAATGGCACTTATTCTTGATGTTTCACCAAGAAATATAGAAAAGGTAATTTATTTCGCTTCATATATAGTAACTGACGTTGGTACGAGCGGCTTAATAAAAACACAAGTATTAACTGAAAAAGAGTATCATGAAGCGGTAGAAAAATATGGTAGAGGTTCATTTAAGGCAGAAATGGGAGCAGAAGCTATAAGAAAATTATTAGAAGAAGTTGACTTAGATGAATTATCAAAAAAATTAAAAAAGGAACTTGCAAAAGCAAGTGAGCAAAAAAAGGCAAAATTAATAAAAAGGATAGATACAGTAGATTCATTTAGACATTCTGAAAATAAACCTGAATGGATGGTAATGAATGTTGTACCAGTACTTCCACCAGAATTAAGACCAATGGTTCAATTAGATGGAGGTAGATTTGCTACATCTGATTTAAATGACTTATATAGAAGAGTAATAAACAGAAATAATAGATTAAAAAGACTAATGGAATTAGGTGCACCAGAAATAATAAAGAGAAATGAAAAAAGAATGTTACAAGAATCTGTAGATGCACTAATCGATAATAGTAGAAGGGGAAGACCAGTAACAGGAGCAGGAAATAGGTCACTTAAATCATTATCAGATTTACTAAAAGGAAAACAAGGAAGATTTAGACAAAACTTACTTGGAAAAAGGGTTGACTATTCAGGACGTTCAGTTATCGTAGTCGGACCAGAGTTGAAACTATATCAATGTGGACTTCCAAAGGAAATGGCAATAGAATTATTCAAACCATTTGTTATGAAAGAATTAGTTGAAAGAGGTTTAGCTCATAATATAAAGAATGCAAAAAGAATGGTAGAAAAATTAAGACCAGAAGTATGGGAAATGTTAGAAAAAGTTATAAAAGATCATCCTGTAATGTTAAACCGTGCGCCTACTTTACATAGATTAGGAATTCAAGCTTTTGAGCCAGTTCTAGTAGAGGGAAGGGCAATAAAATTACATCCGTTAGTGTGTACAGCGTTTAATGCAGATTTTGATGGTGATCAAATGGCAATTCACGTTCCACTATCACCTGAATCACAGGCTGAAGCAAGATTTTTAATGTTATCAGTTAATAACCTACTTAATTTAAAAGATGGAAAACCAGTAACAGTACCATCACAAGATATTATTTTAGGAAGTTATTATTTAACGATGGAATTAGAAGGAGAAAAAGGTGAAGGAAAATATTTTTCATCTCCAGAAGAAGCAGTTTTAGCTTATGAAAATAATGGGGTAGGGATGCATTCTAAGATATTTGTAAGAATGTCAAAAGAAGAGGAAGATGGTACAATAAAAACTAAAAAAATAGAAACAACAGTTGGAAGGATCATCTATAATAAAGGTATTCCTCAAGACTTAGGGTTTGTAGATAGATCCAATCCTGAAAATGAGTTAGATTTAGAGATTAACTATACTGTTAAGAAAAAGAATTTAGGAAAAATAATTGCACAATCAATAAGTAAAAAAGGTCTTGGAGAAACTGCAGAATTATTAGATTATATTAAGTCTATAGGTTTTAAGTATTCTACAAAGGGGGCAGTAACAGTTTCTGTAGCAGATGTAAAAGTTCCAGAGGAAAAAGCAAAGATTCTTTCAGATGCGTCATTACAAGTAAATAATATCTTAAAAAAATATAAACGTGGTTTGATAACAGAAAATGAAAGGTATGAATCTGTAATAAAAATATGGGACAAAGCAACAGATGAAGTTGCAGATGTTATGAAAAATAATTTTGAAAAGACCAATCCAGTTTACATGATGGCAGAATCAGGAGCCAGAGGTAACATGAGTCAGTTAAGACAAATTGCAGGTATGCGTGGACTTATGGCAAGCACAACAGGAAAAACTGTTGAAATTCCTATTAAATCATGTTTTAGAGAGGGATTAGATGCACTTGAGTATTTTATTTCAGCTCATGGAGCAAGAAAGGGATTATCTGATACTGCTTTAAGAACAGCAGAATCAGGATATTTAACAAGAAGATTAGTTGATGTTTCACAAGATATTATTGTAAGAGAAGATGATTGTGGAACAACAGAAGGAATTGAAGTATCTGACATCAAGGATGGAAATCAAGTAATTGAAAAATTAGAAGAGAGATTGCTTGGAAGATTTGTTCTTGAAGATTTATTTAATCCAGAAACAAATGAACTAATTGTAGATACCGATACAATGATAACAGAGGCAATCATTGAAAAAATAATTGCGGCTGGTATAGATAAGGTAAAAGTTCGTTCTGTTCTAGGATGTAGAACAAAACATGGTGTATGCTCAAAATGTTATGGAATGGGTCTAGCGGTTAGAGAAAGAATTCATATAGGAGAGGCAATAGGAATTATAGCTGCTCAATCAATTGGAGAACCAGGAACACAGCTTACTATGAGAACTATTCATAATGGTGGTGTTGCTGGAGTTGATATAACACAAGGTGTGCCAAGGGTTGAAGAATTATTTGAGGCTAGGAAACCAAAGGGACTAGCAATTATTTCTCAAATTGATGGAAAGATTACAATTAAAAATTCTAATGAAGGAAAGAGAAGAGAAGTAACTGTAACTAATAAAGAGGAAAGTAAAAAATATTTAATACCATTTGGAGCAAAAATAAAAGTTAAAGATGGAGAATTAGTTGAAGCAGGACAACCTCTAACCGAAGGTTCAATAAATCCTAATGAGATATTAGATATAAAAGGTCCAGAGGGAGTATATATTTATTTAATTGAAGAAATTCAAAAAGTTTACAGAAATCAAGGTGTTGATATTAATGATAAGCACATTGAGGTTATTGCGAGACAGATGCTTAAGAAAATTAGGGTTGAAGATAGTGGTGATACAAAGATGTATGCAGGCTCATTGGTAGACATTTTCGATTTTGAAAATGAAAATAATGAGGTAATAGCAAATGGTGGAACACCAGCCAAAGGTACAAGGGTATTACTTGGAATTACAAAGGCATCACTTGCAACGGAAAGTTTCTTATCAGCTGCGTCTTTCCAAGAAACAACAAGAGTATTAACAGAAGCAGCAATAAAAGGAAAAGTTGATGAATTAATAGGATTAAAGGAAAATGTTATTATTGGAAAATTAATTCCAGCAGGAACAGGTCTTAATAAATATCAAAATACAAGTGTTAGTACAGGCTTAAAAACAGAGACAGAAAATCTTGAGGATGAAGATTCTAATTTAGAAGATAAAGAAGAAAATGTAGAGTAAAAATTGTATAAGGATATAAAAAATAAGTTTATTTAAAATATAACTGAAGAAATCTCACTAGAATGATAGTCTAGTGGGATTTTTTTGTAGTGCGACGGGCATGTCGTTTTAGTTAATTGGTGAAAGTCCAATCCACATTTAATTGCTATATATGTAACTCGGCCACACCAACGTGTGGCTACTTTCTACTTTGTTTTAGAGTCATTTTTTCTAAAACCTTTAAACTGTGGAAAACTTTTTTTAAAACTTTTGCAATTTTTGTTGACTATTTGAAAAATAAATTTTATAATTAATTTATGGATGGGGCTGTGCCCTAAAACAAAAAATTTAAAACAAGGAGGAAATTTTAAGATGAAAAACAGTATG
>JAUNSP010000093.1 GCA_030539155.1 Clostridia bacterium | reverse complement strand
CAACCGAACGTTTGTAGAAACTATTTTAGGCTTTCTAAAACTTTGAAACGAAGGGGAGGAGGTTAAGAAAAAAATATATAAACACCAAGCAAGATGTGGCGGATTAATACATATATATGAATCATTTCCCACATTTTAGGCATTAAAACCCTTAACCTGTAACGAAAACATTACCTTATTTTTAAGTTAATCATGGCTTCCTGGATATTTTTTACTCCAACTATTTCTATTTTATATTTTTCTTTTAAGCTCTTACGATTTGCCTCCGGAATTATACATTTTTTAAAACCTAATTTCTCCGCTTCTTTTATCCTCTTCTCTATCAAATTCACCGCTCTAACCTCACCAGTCAAACCCACTTCCCCAATTACGACGCAATCTGTCGGAATTGGTATATTTTTATAACTTGAACTTGCTGCTAATATAACACCTAAATCTATTGCCGGCTCAGTTATTCTAATTCCACTAACTACATTTAAATATACATCTTGTGTTCCGAATGCCATTTTTGCTTTCTTTTCTAATACAGCAATTAACAAAGTTAATCTATTATGATCTATTCCGTTTGTTGCCCTACGCGGCATTCCAAAAACACTTGTTGTTGTTAATGCCTGCAATTCAATGAGCAACGGTCTTGTTCCTTCCATAGAAGCCACTATTACTGACCCCGATGGATTATCATCCCTTTCAGATATTAATACTGATGATGGATTTGATATTTCAATTAACCCCTCATTTTGCATTTCAAACATTCCAACCTCATTAGTTGAACCAAATCTATTTTTTACGCCCCTTAAAATCCTATATGAAAAATATCTTTCACCTTCTAGATATAAAACAGTATCTACCATATGTTCTAAAACCCTTGGTCCCGCTATATTCCCATCTTTTGTTACATGACCTATTATAATAGTTGTAATATCTTGACCTTTGCATAATCTCATTATTCTAGCCGTAATCTCTCTTACCTGACTTACCGTCCCTGCCGCCGATGTAATAGTATCGCTATACATAGTTTGAATTGAATCAATTATTACTAATTTGGGCTTCATATCATTTATCGCTTGCTCTATTATATCTATATCCGTTTCTCCTAAAAACATTATTTCATCATTATTTATACCCAGTCTATCTGCTCTAATTTTTATTTGATCCGCAGATTCTTCCCCGGATACATATAAAACTTTACCACTGCCTTTTACAGTATTACAAATCTGTAATATCAAAGTTGATTTTCCTATTCCTGGCTCACCACCTAAAAGAACAAGAGAACCCTTTACGAGTCCTCCCCCTAAAACCCTGTCTAATTCTTCTATTCCGGCTCGAGCTCCTAAGAGCTGTCTGACTAACCACTTCATTTAAAGCTCTAGGTGATGCTGATTTTGTTTTTTTATCCATTATGCCGCCATCTACATTTTTTGTAATTTTTTCCTCGTAAAATGTATTCCATTGATTGCATCCAGGACATTTTCCAATCCATTTTGCAGATTCGTAGCCACACTCACTACATACAAAAACTGTTTTTACCTTTGCCATTTTATATCATCCTCCATTTAAATGCTCCAAATCTTAAAATATTATTTAATTTTTCTCGCTACTATTGCTAATCTTCCATCTTCTTGTGAATACTCACAAGTTGATAATGTTAAAAGTTGATCTCCAAAATTTGCAGTTTTATCTATATTATACATGGAAGCTTTTTTACTATTTTCAACATAATCATTGTATTCTTTTTCGTTTTCTGCATCTACGAAGAAATAATACCTAAAAACATTTTTCTCACTCTTATAATAAACTCTTGATAAAAATACCGAAATTATTTCATACTCGCTATCTTCCTGTGTTGTTGCAAATTTAATATTTGGATGTTCCCTATAAAAATCTTCATTTTTATAATTTACTAAACCTTCAAACATAGTTCCACCTTTTGTATCTCTGTGACCATATATTAATAGATTACTACTTGGTTTAGAAAAATCATAATCTTTATCTAAAAAAATCGAACCAAAACCTGAATGTTCTTTTTTATAGTTATGAGTTAAATAGAATGAATTATCCTTTCCTTGTAAAACAGGAAAACTAATATCGGTCCCTTCTATTTTTACCCATCCAACAATCTCTTCATTTATTTTCCTTAATTCTTCTATTTTTAACATCATTTCAGTTTTATCTCCACTATGTTCCTCTGAAATTTCTATTTCATCTAACAAATCATCCATATTTTTTGCTTTCTTCGAATCAATTATATTCCACACAATGTAGCTTGCAGATAAAATAAAAATAATTGATAAAATTACTATTAAAGCCTTTTTGTTAACTTTGCCTTTCCTTTTCTTATTATTTTTTTCTCTTTTCTCTGTATGTTTTTCATAATTCATAATATCATTCCTCCTCGTGTTTCACTATGTTGTATTATAGCATATCCTTTTTTTATTTTCAATACTATCCCCCAGTTTTACTTAAAATTTCT
>JAUNSP010000053.1 GCA_030539155.1 Clostridia bacterium | reverse complement strand
AAATGTAGAAAGAAAGGAGTGTATGGTTATTTAAGTTATTAAATATATCATACAAGATAATAAAATGAAAAATAAAATAGAGATGTTACCAATCAAGAAAAATATTGAAACACCAAGAGTTTTAAAACAATTATCTAGGAGTAGTAGAGCTTTAGCGGAATTAAAAGGTGTAGCACAAACTATGCCAAATCAAAAAATTCTAATAAATGCAATAATGATAAATGAAGCAAAATCAAGCTCAAATATTGAAAACATAGTGACAACACACGATGAAATCTATAAAGCTATGGTAAGTAAAGGAGGAACTTCACCTTATGCAAAGGAAGTTGTAGATTGTAGAGCTGCAATATGGGAAGGATATAATTTAATAAAAAAAAGAGAAATGTTAAATTTAAATATAATTATAAAAATACAAGAAAAAATTGAACATAATCAAGCAGGAATACGAAGTACACAAGGGACTGTAATAAAAAATACTATTACTGATGAAATCATATATACACCTCCACAAGAAGAAAAGCAAATATTAGAGTATATTAAAAATTTAGAGGAATATATTAATGATGATGATGATGTAGATCCTTTAATTAAACTTGCTATAATACATTATCAATTTGAATCAATTCACCCATTTTATGATGGAAATGGGAGAACAGGAAGAATAATAAATATTTTATATTTGATATTAAAAGATTTAATTGATACACCAATATTATATTTAAGTAAATATATAATTAGAAATAAAAAAGAATATTATAAGTTATTTCAAGAAACAAGAGAAACTCAAAATTTTGAAGAATGGATAATATATATGCTTGTTGGAATAGAAGAAATGGCAGAAGAAACAATTAGTATTATTAATAGGATTAGGGAAGAAATATTTAAGATGAAAAATGAATTAAGGGAAAGGACTAAAATCTATTCGAGAGAATTATTAGATGCAATATTTTTTGAGTTCTATACAAAAATTCCATATATACAATCTCAATTAGGAGTATCAAGTAAGACTGCACAGAAATATTTAGATAATTTAGTACAATTAGGTTTATTAACATCAGAAAAAATAGGTAGAGAGAGAATATATAGGAATGAGAGATTATTTAAAATAATAAAGGATGCAGATAGGGATTAAAGAAAGAGGTGGAAAAATGAAATCAGAAAAAAACATTTTAGTAGCATTTTTGCTAAACTTATCATTTTCAATAATAGAATTTTTTGGAGGAATATTTACAAACAGTGTGGCGATTATATCAGATTCAATACACGATTTGGGAGATAGTATAAGTATAGGTATATCATATTTTTTAGAGAGAAAGAGTAAAAGGAAGCCTGATGAGAATTACACTTATGGATATGTTAGATATTCTGTCTTAGGGAGTACAATAACAACAGCAATTCTATTTGTAGGGTCACTTTTGGTTATTTATGATTCAGTTTTAAGAATATTAAATCCAGTTGAAGTAAATTATGAAGGAATGATAATTTTTGCGATTTTAGGATTAGCAATTAATTCTGGTGCAGCATTGTTTACACGAAATGGAATTTCACTAAACCAGAAAGCAGTAAGTCTACACATGTTAGAGGATGTATTAGGGTGGTTTGTGGTTTTAATTGGAGCTATAATTATGAAATTTACTAATATATCAATAATTGATCCAATAATGTCAATTTCGGTTTCAACATTTATTTTAATAAATACAGTGAAAAACTTTAAAGAAGTAATTGATATATTTTTAGAAAAGACACCAAGTAATGTAGACATAGGTGTAATAAAAGAACATTTATTAAACATAGAGGGAGTTAAGGAAGTTTATCATATCCATGTATGGAGTATGGATGGATATAAAAACTTTGCAACGATGCATATTGTAACTGATGCAGATGAAGATAGGAAGAAGGTAAAGAAACTAATAAGGGAAGAGTTAGGAGATTTAAAGATAGGGCATGTCACAATAGAAATAGAGGAAAAATATGAATGTTGTGGTGAAGAGAATTGCAAAGTGGAGGAAAATTTAGATGATGATAAAGGACAACATTTAAAATAAAAAAATTTTCAAAAAAGTCTTGAAGTATAAAAAATACTTGATATAATAGTAACAATGACGTCATAAAAAGAAAGAAAGGAATGATTATATGAAGGATTTAGGATTGAATATAATAGGAAAAATTAAGACTGATAAAGGATTTAGTATCAAAATTGAGAAGGAATATATTGAAGCTTTAAAGGGAATAAAAGATTTTCAATATATACAAGTAGTATATTGGTTTGACAAAGTTGAGGATAGGAATTTAAAAATTGAAAAGAAACCATATAAAAAAGGACCAGATGAATTAGGTGTTTTTGCAACAAGATCTCCATTTAGGCCAAATCCAATAGGAATTGAAACAGTATATTTAATAGATGTAGATTATGAAAATGGAATAATATATATTCCATATATAGACGCATTTGATAACACACCAGTATTAGATATTAAACCATATATGCCAAGTATAGATAGAGTAGAAAATATAGAAATGCCAGAATGGTGTAAACATTGGCCAAACTGTTATGAAAAATCAGGGGATTTTAATTGGGGCGAAGAATTTAATTTTTAAGGAGAAAAAATATGTTAAAAGATTATATTGAAAGTAAACCAAAAATAGAAAGTAAAAGATTAGTTTTAAGACCACTTATAAGAGAAGATATTGAGGATTTGAGACAGTGGACACCAAATAGAGAGATTTATAAGTATTGGGGAAAAAATCCAGGAAAAGTAGATTTAAAACCAGAACTATTATTTGAAAAACCAGAAAAACCTAGTAAGAGTTTCCATTTGTGGATAGAATTTAAGCAGGATAAAAAAGTTATAGGAGATATTTATATTTATCTAATCGAAAGAGATAAGAAGGCAAAAGTAGCAATAAGATTAAGTCCAGAATATCATAATAGGGGGATAGGAACAGAAGCTGTAAAAACCATGGTTAATTGGTGCTTTGAAAATACAGAACTACAAATTATTTGGTCAGATGTAGATAAGGAAAATATTGCATCAATAAAGTTATTAGAAAAATGTGATTTCAAAAGAACAAAAGAGGTAAGTCAAGGAAAAATGGTTTCAACAATATGTGATTATTATATTTATGAAATTGTAAAATAGAATAATATAGTAATAAATAAAGTGGGGGAATTTATGAAAAAGATACAAAATAGAGGTGAAGTTTACAAAGCTATTTTTATTTCTATAGTAGTGATTTTAGGAGTTGCGATATTTGGTGAAAACGGAAATAATATAACTGAAAATCAAGAGATAAATTCGCAATATGAAAATAGGTATATAGAAGTAAATGAACAAGAAAATAGTTTAGATAACAGTATAGAAATTAGTGAAATTCCCGAGTTTAGTGGAAGTGTTTATATAGAGATAAATAATAATATACCTAATTTCTCAGAAGAAGATTTATCAAAATCAGCATTTGAAAGTTATAGTGAATTGGATAGTTTAGGAAGATGTGGAGTAGCGTATGCAAAACTTGGGAAAGAAACTATGCCGAAGGAGAATGAAGAAAGAGGGAGTATTAGCAATGTAAAACCGACAGGTTGGATAAACAAAAAGTATCCGAAAGTTGTGGATGGAAATTATTTATATAATAGATGTCATCTGATTGCACATAGCTTGTCTGCGGAAAATGCAAATGAGAAGAACTTAATAACAGGAACTAGATACTTTAATGTAAACGGAATGCTAGATTTTGAAACAGATATTTTAGAATATTTAAAAAATAATAAACAAAGTCATGTAATGTATAGAGTTTCACCAGTATTTGAAGGAGAAAACCTACTTGCAAAAGGAGTTCAAATGGAAGCAAAATCAGTTGAAGATGGAGGAAAACAAATACAATTTAATGTATTTGTATATAATATTCAACCAGGAATTCAAATAGATTATAAAACAGGTGAAAGCAAATTGATGGAAGAAGCATATGATTAAAACAATAAAAAAGAGAATCAAAAAACAAATTATTTGATTCTCTTTTTACGGTTCGATTCTATGTTATATGAAATCGTCCACCTTTATATAATAAAGTACTGTCTTCATCTGCAAAAAAGGGAATAAGTTCATTTGGAACTCTTATACTACCCTTATTATAATTTAAGAGAGTGTATGAGTCCTGTTTTTCATTAATATTAAATTTTGCATTTGAATCTATATTTAGTATATCACTTTCACGAATAAAATCATTTTTTATTTTCTCAAATCTATTTATATCAATCAGGCTATTTAAGAATTTTTCTGTAATATCATTCTCTATAACATACTCACCGTTTTTGTATCGTAATACCGTATCATTGCCTATTTCATTTAAAATATTTTGAGGGATATCCTTTTCTTTACAAATTTTTCCATTTTTAGTATTTTGTAAATACGCACCATTATTACTCATTTCTGTAACTTGATATAAACAATTCTCTTGTTTTAAACTATTTGTTGAATTGGATAGATTATTATTAGACAAATAATTAGACAATTCTTCAATAAAATTTTGTACAAAATTACTATCTTTTGCACGATTTAATAAGTTATTAAATAAATCCAAGTTTATAATAACATCACACTCCATTCTTTTTTGGGGAAGTAGTACTATAGAAAAATAGTAGGGAATAAAAAATCAAAATTATTATACAATATGTGGTGATAAATTGTCAATACCTTTAAAATAAAAATGTAAAAAAATGGTTACAGGTTAAGGTCTTTAGAAAAAATTATCTACTTTCCTTTCAAACCCTTCATTACATAAATAATTTAGATATATGAACATATTTGACACTTATGTCTAATAAAACCATTAACCTGTAACAAAAAATGGTTAGGAATGAGATTTTTTATATCTCATTTCTAACCAATAAATTCTAATTAATTAACGACCGCCGCCGCCACCACCGGCCACCGCCGAATCCGCCGCCACCGGAGAAACCTCCACCGGCTCCACCTCCTGAAGAGTATTGTGATGAAATTGATGTACTAATTGAATTATTTATTGAAGAATTAAAATATGAATAATTAAAACTTGTAATAAAATATAAATTAGCATAATTCCTCATTATATCAGGATTTTCAAGCTCCGGATAAACTATTTTTAATTGTTTTAATACTTTTGAAGAAATATTAAAAGCAGTTGCAAATACTAAATATTTTTCCCAAAGAGGAAGTTCAGGAACCTCTCTTTTATCTAGCATAGAAAAATCTTCCATAAATCTTTTAAGCCCGTTCCACTCCATACATAATCTTTTTCCTTCATCTGTAAAAATTGAAAAACGAGATTGAATAATAAGTGATTGAATTAATTTGATTACACTAATAATAAACAAAATCAAGAAACCTATTAAACATATCTTTGAGAAGAATATTGAAAATACTATAATAGGAGCAAAGATAGAAAACATTATAGCTAAAACAGATACTATAGTTGAAATAGTGTATTTTTCAGCCTGGGATTTTAATTTACTATCTACATGATTTTTATCTAAAAGTATATCTTCTGAAGTAGATTCAATATTATTTTTTAATTTAATAATAGAAGAAGTATGTTTTTTTATGTAAGATTCAAGGGTTTTTAATTCAATCTCAGAATTATTATCACAAGCTTTTTTTATAAAATTATAAATTAAAGTATTAACTTTATTACTATAAGAGGTAATATCTTTTTCTTTATTAAGTTTAAG
The DNA here is from genome assembly GCA_030539155.1 of Clostridia bacterium. Taxonomy (GTDB): domain Bacteria; phylum Bacillota; class Clostridia; order TANB77; family CAG-508; genus JAUNSP01. The sequence goes on along the minus strand of JAUNSP010000053.1, from coordinate 4,229 downwards.
GGTAACTTTTTTCTTTTCAACAGGAACAACAGTAAGATATCCATCTAAACATAAATCCAATATTGAAGATGAAAAAATTCTTGCAAAATCTTCAGTAGAAAAATCATTAACACTTCGTTTTAAATATCTTAAAGCTTCAGCACTTGAAGATTTATTATCAGGAATATCCCTAAAGTAAGGAAGATCTTGCTTTGGATTATTCTTTTTAATCTCTTCTAATTCTTTATGCTTTTTAATAAAGCCGTAAATTAGTAAAACATCAAATAAAACAGAAACAACAAGAATTAATGATGTTATGGCAATTCTTTTTGCATTTGCTTTATTTGCCCACTTAGTCTCTTCTTCAATTATAGAGTTTAGATTATAAGTATTTTTTAAATTAGTTGATAAATTAACTAATTTGGTTGGAAAAGCAACTCTAACCTCCATAAAATTTCCAGAATTTAATCCACCAACATCAAATTTAACTTTATTTAAATCTGTTGCATAAATGGTACCATTTAAAGCTTTAGTATGTCCCCATACTAAAATATCATCCTTTGAATCGGCATTGTTTGGTAACAAAACGGTACCAGTGATTTTGCCAATAGTTATTTCAAATTCACTTCCAACAAATTGCCAATAAAGTTCAGCACAGTCCTCATATTTTGAAATAACATTATTAACTGTGTATTCAACTTTATAAAGTCGTGTAGTAGAATCATTATCTAATCCAACACCCCAACAGATTTCAAATTTATTGTTATGAACAGATGCATTATAGGTTCCCTTTTCAAGATGATAAGCCCAGTTTGGAGTAGAAGTCAAGGGTGTTTCTATATTATTAGAAATTTGAGAAACGATAACATTATCTATTGATGAATATTTAGATGAATCAATAATAAAATCTTTAAATAATGTATTTGTTTCAGAAATATCAATATCCCAATATTCACAAACTCTCATACTCCCATCATTATTGATTTGTGCTTGTATATCTAAAGAGTTCATATATAAGTCACTGGAATCTGCTTGCGAACAAATTGGAAAAATCAAAATTATGAACAATAAAAATATACTGCAATATAGTATTTTTTTCATAACAAACCTCCTAAAATTTAATTGATTTTATTTTATCATACAATTTAAGAAAAATAAATAATTAATGAGAAAAATTTTACAGCAAAGGGGAACTTAAACAAGGAGCAACTATCGAGGCATTCTCGGTAGTTCAAGATGAAGGGAGTAGAAAGGGTAACAAAAGTTAAATAATGTAGTGTTACAATTGATGTGAAACAAATTAAATACAAATTTTAAAAACATAATTTATTTTCTTGATTAACGCAGATATTTTTTCAAATACTTTATTTCTATTAGTAATACAAGACTTTTTCCAAACCCATGTATATTTATTAGCATTTGCTTCTATTTTGTACCATCAATATATGTATGTTCTATATCAACATTTTCTTTTTCAAAAATGATTTTGTTTATTTCAATAAAGATATTTTCCATTGAATCAATTAAATCATTTTTTATAAAATTTCCAATGGTAACAAAAGATGGGGCATCCATATCATCTAATAAATACATGTATCTAATATCTGTTTTACAGGATTTTTCAATCCCTCCTAATGATAAATATCCATTTTCCATGAATGCAAATAATATAATTTTAAGTAAATTTATACGACTATATCTTGGACGACCAATTTTGTAACCTTCCTTTACAAAATATGAGTTTAGGTCAATACAATCAATAATTTCACTCATTTTTCTGTGGGACTTTTTTTACAGCCCTTTTTTTTGTTAACTTTAAATAAGGTAGTAAAAGAGGACCCCTTTTGAAATAGCAAGTTACTCAAATTTGTACTCTTGAGAAAAGTTCTTTTATGAGGACTCCATGTCAAATCCCTATACTTTATTACGATTATATGACAAAAATATAACAATTATATGACATTTTAAATTAGTGTTGAAAAGTTTTTTTGTTTATGATATCATTTAATTATGTAGGGAATTGTTCAAAAAATTAGAGGTAATTATTAATACTAATACTCTAATCTCTGATAAACAATAGTGGGCAATCTTAAAGAGTAGGCAGAAAAAGAAAATAGCGAAAAAGTAAATACTCTAAAAACCAAAAAGGTGAACAATTAAGTAAAATAGGCAAGATAAAAAAATGAGGAAGTAAAAATTACAAAAGAGAGGATGGTGAAAAAAAGTGAGGAAAAATATGGAAAACCCTGAAACCCGCATTCCACTAGAGAGAGAGAGAGAGAGAGGTTCTATTAAGTGCGTTAAAAAACGTTTATTTAGTACGCATAAATAAAAATCATAAGAATACAAATGAAACAGGCTCTTTAAGCAAAAGGGTTAAGTTTGCGTGTGCAAACATAATAAGTTGCGGTATGCGTATTATAGATATGAGAATATGGAAACTTCAGTCAATAGGGCTGAAGGGTTTTGCGCGTGCACCAAATTATAGGTGTATGTGTTAAAAATTTGTTTTGAAGATTAAATAATTAAAATTTAAAAATAGAGATTTTAATTCGATATAATTCAAATTTTTAGGATTTAATTTTTAACATTTAGTATGGTTTCTAGGTTACCAACTAACAACCTAAATATATTTATAGATAAGGAAGGATAAAGGGATGAATAAAAAAGAAAACACAAATTTAAATGTAGTGAAAAGCAAAAAGGTAAAATCAGGAAGCTCAGGTATTACTCTAATTGCGCTAATCATCACTATTGTGATTATGTTGATTTTAGCAGGAATTACAATTAATTTAACATTAGGGGAAAATGGAATTTTTATAAAAGCAAAAGATGCAAAATTACGATATAAAAATGCATCAGCAAAAGAAAAATTGGAAATGGATTTAGTAGTTTGCCAAATGGGTGGTACAGTAGAATCTACAATGGAAGAGTATTTGTTAGGGAATTTAAATGGACTGGAAATGTATAGTAGGTTACCATATAAAGAGAAAACAGATAGGGAAGGCAACATCGTAGAGGATTATGAAATAACAGCGCAGACAACAGAGGCTGCAGTTGTAGTTGATGGAAAAGTATATTGTGTATATGTAGAAGCTAGTAATAAAATAAAAGTGTATTATGAAGATGGAAATGTTATGATGGCAGATAAATCGGAAAACGAATCTGATTTTTGGTTGAAAACAAATATTATGAGAAACAGAATAAATACTATCATATTTGAGAATCAAATCCCATCATTAATAGAGACAGCAGATTCTGAAAATATAAATTCTATTGAATATGAGGGGAAAACGACTTTTATTGTAAATGTTGAAGCATCCGGGCATGAAAAAGGAAGTGTAAAGGCTTGGTGGACAGAAAATGATGGGAAGTATGATATCGTTATAGCTGGAAATGGAGGTGTGATTTCACCAAGAGATAGCAAATCTCTTTTTTCAACTATGAAGTCTTTGAGTAAAATTAACTTTAAAGGTAAAAATCAAAGTAGTGAAAATTTTAGTACCGAATATACAACGAGTATGGAAAATCTATTTTGTGATTGTCATTCTTTAATAGAAATAATATTTAGTGAAAAATTCACAACGAAGAATATTACTAATTTGCAAGGTGTATTTGCGAGATGTGGTTTATTAGAGAGTTTAGATTTGAGAACATGTGATTTCGATACAACAAATGTAAAATTTTTTACAAGTCTATTTTTAAATTGTGGGCATTTAAACGAGTTATACTTAGGTGAAAAATTTAATATGGAAAATGCAATAAGTACTTCGCATATGTTTTGTAATTGTGAGAGCATATTATATCTAGATCTTAGTAAGTGTAATATTGATATAAATAATATCGTAAGTACGGAAAATATGTTTTTAAATACAAACAATTGTGAGATTATAGTACATGATAGTGAAGTAAGAGAGTGGTTATTAAGCGGTAATAATGGTAATCCAATTTTTTCTGGGACAATAGTTGTAGAAAATCCTTAATTAGAGATATACGTGTGAGGAACAAATGAAAAAATGGGGTAATAAGTATAAAAGTATTTTTATAGGGGGGCTTGCGCTAGTAACAGTATCAAAAAATCTGTTATTTTAAACACATAAACGGCAATCCTTGTTCAACCTACAATATGTATTAGTTAATGTAAAATATTAGTAGGCAAAAAGTATATATAATTTGCCTACTATCTTTTTTTAAGAATATATTGAAAAAACATAGATAATCCAATATAATGTGAATACAACAAAACCACA
>JAUNSP010000052.1 GCA_030539155.1 Clostridia bacterium | reverse complement strand
GGCTACTTTCTACTTTGTTTTAGAGTCATTTTTTCTAAAACCCTTAACCTGTAACATGTTTTCGTTCAATTTTAACAAAAAGTATTGAAAAAAAAGTGATTTTGTAATATAATTGTAACAATGTAACACAAATGTCATATAAATGATAAAATACTTTAGTAATTTAATTGGAAAGGAAGATTAGGGGATGTTTGGTTTTGGACAAGATATAGGAATAGATTTAGGAACAGCAACGGTAATTGCGTATGTAAAGGGTAAAGGTATAGTTTTAAGGGAACCCTCAGTAGTTGCGGTAAACAATGGAACAGGGGAAGTGCTTGCAGTTGGTAAAGAAGCAAGGAGAATGTTGGGTAGAACTCCAGGAAATATTGTAGCAACAAGACCTTTAAGAGAGGGTGTAATATCAGATTACACAGTTACTGAAAAAATGTTAAAATACTTCATAAAGAAGGTATCAGGGAGAGGAATATTTTCTCCAAGGATAATGATATGTATTCCATCAAGAGTTACTGAAGTAGAAAAGAAAGCTGTAATTGATGCTGCATCACAAGCAGGGGCAAGGAAAGTATATTTAATTGAAGAACCTATTGCAGCAGCAATAGGTGCAGGTATCGATATTTCAAGGCCATGCGGAAATATGGTAGTAGATATTGGTGGTGGAACAACTGATATTGCGGTTATATCATTAGGTGGTTCAGTTGTGAATACATCATTAAAAGTTGCAGGAGACAAATTTGATGAATATATTGTTAAATACATAAAAAAACGTCATAATGTTATGATAGGTGAAAGGACAGCAGAAGATTTAAAGATAAATGTTGGCTGTGTATTTCCTAAAATGCAGGATATACAGATGGATATAAGGGGGAGAGATTTAATTACAGGACTTCCAAAGACATTAACTATAGGTTCAGACGAGATGTTAAATGCTATGATAGAACCAGCAATGATGATAGTAGATGCCGTTCATTCTGTATTAGAAAAGACACCACCAGAACTTGCAGCAGATATAAGTGATAAGGGAATTTATATGACTGGTGGAGGATGCCTAGTTGATGGTTTAGATAAATTACTTCAAGAAAAAACAGGAATAAACGTAATGATAGCACAAGATACAGTATCTTGCGTAGCATTAGGAACGGGAAAGGCGTTAGATAATTTAGATTCATTAGATGGAAAAAGAAAGTAGTATGAAAGGAATGAATATAAAAAATGAAGATTGGAATAGTTGGCTTACCTAATGTTGGAAAAAGTACTTTATTCAATGCAATAACAAATGCAGGTGCTGAATGTGCAAATTATCCATTTTGTACAATAGAGCCCAATATTGGAATAGTACCTGTACCAGATGAAAGATTAGATAGATTATCTGAAATTTATAATCCTAAAAAGGTAACCCATGCAGTAATAGAATTTGTAGATATTGCTGGGCTTGTAAAAGGAGCTAGTAAAGGTGAGGGATTAGGAAATAAATTTTTATCACATATAAGAGAAGTTGATAGTGTAGTTCATGTCGTAAGATGCTTTGAAAATTCTAATATTGTACATGTAGATGGAAATATTGATCCTTTAAGAGATATAGAAACGATAAATTTTGAATTGATTTTTGCAGATTTAGAAACAATAAACAAAAAAATTGATATTGTAAAGAAGAAGTTAAAGGCAGAAAAGAAATATCAAACGGAATTAAATTTATTAGAGAAAATAAAAGAAACGTTAGAACAAGGAAAATCGGCAAGGACATTAGATTATACTGATGAAGATTTAGAAATATTAAAAGAAACATTCTTGCTTACAATGAAACCAATGATGTATATTGCAAATGTGTCAGAAGAACAACTTTCAAAGGTAGAAAATGACGCGTTAGTGAGAAAAGTAATGGAGTATGCAGAAAAAGAAAATGCGGAAGTTATACCTTTATGTGTAAAGATTGAAGAAGAACTTGCAAGTTTAGATGGAGACGATAAAAAGGAGATGCTAGAAGCTCTAGGATTAGAAGAATCAGGGTTAGATAAATTAGTAAAGAGAAGTTACGATTTATTAGGCTTAATGTCATTCTTAACAGCGGGGGAGCCAGAAGTAAGAGCATGGACAATAAAGAAGGGCACAAAAGCACCTAATGCTGCAGGGAAAATTCATACAGATATTGAAAGAGGTTTCATAAAAGCAGAAGTTGTATCATATAGTGATTTGATAAGAGAAGGTTCCATTGGAGCAGTTAAAGAGAAGGGATTAATGAGATTAGAAGGGAAAGAATATATAATGCAAGAAGGAGACATTGTTTTATTTAGATTTAATGTTTAACGTAATTTCTTAAATTTTTTAGAAATACAATTGCTTTTTGTAAAAAAATATGTTAGAATGATTGAGTATAAGGAAATAAGTAAAGAAAATTTTACAAATGGAATAGGAGATGTGAGGTAATGGTAGTATTAAGGTATATTTTACTTGGAATATATTTCATAGTTTGTGTAGGGCTAATAGTAATGGTAACTATACAAAATAAGGAAGGAAGTGGAGCTTCAGGAACTATTACAGGGTCATCAAGCAATAACTTCTTTGAAAAAAATAAAAGTAATACAAAAGAAGGAAAAATGAAGAAGATGACAATAATTTTAGGAATAGTTTTTGTAGTTATAGCAATAACACTTTCAGTAATAAATGTTTTATAAAAAATTTAAATTTATATTATGCGTTAAGGGCAATGAAATATCTCTAATATAAAAAGGAATATTTTATTGTCTTTTTCGCCTTAAAACAATTTCTAAGGGAAGGGATAAATTATGAAAAAAGAAAAAATAGGTATATTTAAGGCTAATGAAAAGGGGTTTGGATTCGTAAAAGTCGAAGATGAATTAGAGGAAATTTTTGTAGCAAAAGAACATACAAAAAATGCTTTAAATGGAGATAAAGTTTTAGTTATTATAATAAAGGACAAGCAAGAAAATAGTCACGAAGAGGGAAAAATAATAAAAGTTTTAGAACATGAAAGAAGTTCGCTTGTGGGCACATTTCAAAAAAGCAAAAATTTTGGATTTGTAATTCCAGACGATAAGAGATTTGGAACAGATATATTTATATCAAAGAAAGATATAAATGGTGCTAAAAATAATGAAAAAGTTGTTGTTAAAATCACTAAATATCCACAAAGAGGGAAAAATGCAGAAGGCGTAATAGATGAGATAATAGGTAATATTAATCAGGCTGGAATAGATATTTTATCTTTAATAAAAGAATATGGTTTGCCATATGAATTTCCAAAAGCAGTATTGGATGAGGCACAGAATATAAGGGGAGAAATAACTCAAAAAGAAATATCAAAGAGGTTAGACTTGCGCTCTCAAGAGATGTTTACGATAGATGGAGAGGATGCAAAGGATTTAGATGATGCAGTTTGTGTACAGAAAAATACTGATGGAAATTATACTTTAGGGGTTCATATCGCGGATGTTAGTCATTATGTAAGAGAAGGTTCAATGTTAGACAAAGAAGCTATTATAAGAGGGACTAGTGTGTACATGATGGATAGAGTAATTCCAATGTTGCCAAAAGAATTATCAAATGGAATTTGTAGTTTAAATGCGGGAGAAGATAGGCTAGCATTATCTGTTATAATGGACATTGATAGTAACGGAAAAGTAGTATCAGGGGAAGTAAAAAAGACAATAATAAATGTAACAAAGAGAATGAATTATTCAGATGTAAAGGATATACTATTAAGTTTAAATGAAGGAACAATTGAAAAATATAAACCATATGTAGAGCATTTTAGGTTAATGCAAGAATTGGCAGAAATATTGAAAAAAAGAAGAGAAAAAGATGGTAGTTTAAATTTAGATATTCCAGAGAGTAAGGTTGTTTTAAACGAGAAAGGTATAGCAGTAGATATAAAAAAATATGAATTATCTATTGCAAATGAAATAATAGAACAATTTATGCTTACTGCAAATGAAACAGTTGCAGAAAAATTTTATTGGTTAGAGGCCCCATTTATATACAGAGTTCATGAAGAACCTGATTTAGAGAAAATAACTGAATTAAATAAATTCTTATATAATGTGGGATATAAAATAAAGGCAAGCAAGGATAATATACATCCGAAGGCTTTTGCAGAGATTTTAGAAGGAATAAAAGGTAAACCTGAAGAAAAGATAATTTCAAATTTAATACTAAGAACTTTGAAGGTGGCAAGGTATGAACCAGACAATAAAGGGCATTTTGGAATAGCGAGTAAATATTATTGTCACTTTACATCACCGATAAGAAGATACCCCGATTTATTTATACATAGAGTAATATCATATTACATAGAAAAAAATTATGATGTAAACCAAGATGTTATTGAAAGATATAAATCTCAATCAGAGAAATATTCAGGTGATTCTTCGGATTGTGAAAAAACAGCACAAAAGGCTGAAAGAGATAGTATAGACATAAAAAAGGCTGAGTATATGAGCAGTAAAGTAGGATTGGAATTTGAAGGTATAATATCAAACGTAACAGGTTTTGGAATATTTGTTGAATTAGAAAACACTATAGAGGGATTAATTAGATTTGAAAATTTAGGTGATGAATATTATATATACGATGAGGATAGGAAACATTTAATAGGGGAAAGAAGCAAAAAGGTTTATAAAATTGGAGATAAAATAAAGATTAGGGTAATTTTAGCAGACAAAGTTACAAGAAGAATAGATTTTGAAAAAGCGGAATAAATAATACAAGTTTTATAAAAATAATTGACAAATTGGAAACTTATTGATAAGATATAAGCATAAGATTTTAAGATTAAATAAAAAGGGATAGGTGAAAAATGAATTTATATCCAAAAAAATATGTAGACAAAATAACTCGGGATTGATATAGATTTTTTGAGAAAAAATGAAATAGAGGGCTTAATCTTAGATGTTGATAATACTCTAATTGACTTGAAAAAGCAAATGTCACAAGAGATATTTAATTGGACACAGAAAATGAAAAAAGAAGGTATAAAGTTAATAATACTTTCTAACACAAACAAAAAAGAAAAAGTAAGACAGATTGCAGAAAAATTACAAGTAGACTATTTCTTTTTTGCAAGAAAACCGTCTAAAAGTGGTTTTAAAAAGGCAGCAAGGAAATTGAATTTGAAAAATGAAAATATAGCATCAATAGGAGATCAAATCTTTACTGATGTATGGGGTGCAAATCGTTCTAAAATATATTCAATACTTGTAAAACCGTTAGAAGAAAAAGATATATTAATTACAAAAATTAAGAGACCATTAGAGAGACTAGTAATAAATCGTTATTTAAATGAACAAAAGAAAGGTAGGTAAAATATATGTATATAAATGATATTAATATATTAAATTATATTGTTATAGGAGTAATAGCAATAATAGCAGGATTTTTAACAGATTGGGCAAATATTAGATTGCCAAAATATGAGAGGGTTTTTTCAAAAGATTTTTTTAAGATATACTTGAAAAGCAAAAACAAGAATAAAATACTTGTTATTGTTACAGTTCTAATTTATTTAGTATTATTATATTTCTCAAAAATTAATTATGGAGTCTTATATAAAATAGATTTAATAAAGTATTTGTTATTGGCACCGATGTTGATGTCGGCATTTATAATAGATTATAAAATACAGATTATTCCTAATAGGTTAAATCTTACTATGTTTGAAGTGGGACTTGTAACAGCATTTTTAGGAGGAATATTTGGAGGAATAAATGTCGCTATAGATATGTTAATTGGTATGTTTGTTGGGGGTGGAATATTCCTCATTATAACGGCTATTGGTGGACTTATTGCTGGTAAAGAAGCTATGGGTCTTGGGGATGTAAAATTAATGGGTGCATTAGGGTTGTTTTTCGGCTTTCAAAAAATAATAGCAATTTCTGTAATAGCATTCTTAATAGCAGCTGTAGTTAGCATAATTATATTAATATTTAATAAAAAAAGAACGGAAGAATATATACCTTTTGGTCCATTTATAGTACTTGCTTCGTTTGTAGTGATACTTATACCATTTGATATAATAATTACAATGTTATTTGAAATTCTTACATTAGGAACATTTTAAAAAGGAGTGAAGAAATTATGAATCAAAAGATAAAATGGTTTAGAGAAAGAATGAGAATATTTGATTTAGATGGAATGATTGTTTCAAATCCAATTAATATTGAATATTTAACAGGGTTAAAGGCAGAGGGAATGTTGTTGATTACTAGAAAGGAAAATATTTTTTTGACTGATAGTAGGTACATAGAAGAAGTGAAAAGTATACTCACTGTAGATGATGAGATAATAATTAATAATTATAAGGACTTAATTGACTACGATTATGAAAGGTTTTTCTCGTTTTGCGAAAATGTTGGATTTGAGGAATATTATGCAACCTATGCAAAATATAAAGAATATAAACAAAAATTTAAGATAAATAACCTAGAGGAAACGGAGAAAATAATTGAAAAACAAAGGGCTATTAAGGAAAAATCAGAAATAATAAAAATAAAAAAAGCTTGTGAAATAACAGATAAATGTTTTAATTATTTATTACAATTTATAAAGGTTGGAAAAACGGAAATCGAAATTGCAAAGGAAATAGAACGTTTTCTAATTAATAATGGGGCAGATGACATATCCTTTAAACCGATAGTGGCATCAGGACCAAATTCATCAAAGCCACATGCAGTGCCTACTGAAAGAAAAATTACTGTAGGAGATGTAGTATTATTAGATTTTGGATGTAAATACAAAGGTTATTGTTCAGATATGTCTAGAACAGTTTTCATGAATTATGTGACAGAAAAAACAAGAAAATTATACAATTTAATTTTAGAAATAAAGGAGAAAGCACAGGAACATTATATAGAAGGAAAAAATTTAAAAACGATTGTGAAAATGGTTGAAACAGAATTTAAATTAAATAATCAGGATTTAATACATAGTTTGGGGCATGGTGTAGGTTTAGAAATTCATGAGCTTCCATTTTGTAATTTAAAGAAAGATTGCATTCTAAAAGAAAATATGGTACTTACAAATGAACCTGGCATATATATTCCAGGAATGTTTGGAATAAGGATAGAAGACACTGTTTTAATAAATAAGGATGGGGCTGAATCGCTTACAAAATCTAATCGAGACATTATTGTTATAAAATAGTTAAATATGATTGAAAAAATATAAAAAAAGTGGTATTATATATATGATGAGGAGGGATTTTACATGAAAAAGAAACGTAGTGAGGCAGGAAAAGTATTTGGAAAAATTTTAGCAGGTGCACTTGCTGGAATGATGTTATTTGGTATGTGTGCAAGCTTAGTATTTTCATTATTATAAGAGTATAAAAAGTAGGAGTAAAATATATGATAGAAAAATTAATACAAACGATTAGTTTATTTTTAAAGCAAAATATAGGTCAGTATATAAATGATTTACAACAGTATCCAGTGAAATTGGTATCCCTAATAATAGACTTAGTTATAGTTATATATATAGTTTATAAATTTATTAAGGCAACTAGGGGCTCTAGGGTATGGCAACTAATAAAAGGCATTATATTATTAATGGTAATTACGGCAGCGACGGACTTTTTTAATTTATCTATATTAAACTTTATCTTAAAAACAATAATGACTTGGGGTTGGGGAGTTGTAGCTTTGGTTGTAATATTCCAACCAGAAATAAGACTTGCCTTAGAAAAATTGGGTACAAACAAAATTACAAAATTATTTGGAATTGATAAGAGTTTAGCAACAAAATGGAAAGAAGATATATACAAAGTTACTATTGCAGCAACAGAATTATCTAAAAAGAAGATAGGTGCACTGATAGTATTTGAAAGAGATATAAGAATAAATAATATAATAAAGAATGGAATAGAAATTAATGCGGAAGTATCACCCCAATTATTAGTAAATATATTTATTCCTAATACACCACTTCATGATGGAGCAACTATTATTAGTAATAATAGAATAATATCTTCAGCGTGTATATTGCCTCTTGCTGATGATGCCAATATTAGTAAAGAATTGGGAACCAGACATAGGGCGGCAATAGGATTATCTAAAGAGTCAGATGCCATAATAGTTGTAGTGTCTGAAGAAACTGGAAAAATATCTGTCGCAAGGGCTGGTAAACTATCTATAGATGTTAAGGAAGAAAATTTAAAGAAAATGCTTATAAAAAACTTAATAACAGATAGAGAAAAAGAAATGTTAAAGAATAAAAACATAAAGAATAAAACGGACAAAATCTAAATATTTATTAATTCTCATTGTGTATGTGTCTGCATATTGGCTTTTGCACCCAAAATTTTTTAGGAATTTTGTATGAGGAGTTGTTTACGGTAAATTTTTTAGATTATATAACATTAGAAAGGAAAGTACATTGCGAAATATAAAATTAGTAATAGAATATGATGGAAAAGATTTCAATGGTTGGCAGAAACAGCCAACCAAATTAAATATACAGGGAGAAATTGAAAGAGCAATCGGTGAAATAACCGGAGAAGAAATTGAGTTAAATGCATCAGGGAGAACTGATGCAGGTGTTCACGCCATTGCGCAAGTTGCAAATTTTAGAACTTGTAGTAATATAGGTATTGAAAAAATTCCAATAGCAATTAATTCAAAATTGAAAAAATCAATTAGGATAAAGCAAGCTGAAGAAGTTGATATGGATTTTCATAGTAGATACAGGTGTAAGAGAAAGACTTATAGATATGTTATAAATAATTCAGAATATGGAACAGCAATTTATAGAAATATGGAGTTTAATTTACCATGTAAACTAGATGTGGAAAAAATGAGGAAGGCCATAAAATTTTTTGAGGGAGAACATGATTTTAAAGGTTTTAAAGCAAGTGGAACAAGCAGTAAGAGTAGTATAAGAACAATTTATAGTGCAAAAGTTTTAGAACAAGGTGAAAGAGTTTTTATTGAGTTAACTGGGAATGGTTTTTTATATAATATGGTGAGAATTATTGCAGGAACTCTCGTAGATGTTGGATTAGGAAAGATACAGGTAGATGAAATAGAGAAAATAATAGAATCAAAAGATAGAACTAGAGCAGGTAAAACGTTACCTCCGAACGGTCTATTTTTAGTTAAAGTAGAATATTAGAATGGATGGATTAAAATGATATATGAACATAATTTCGAAATTAAGGTTTCGGATTTAAATAAAAATTTAGAATTAAAGAATAAATCCCTATTATCCTTTTTAGAGGAAATAGGGAATTTACAATCTAGCACGATAGGACTTGGAATTAATGATATTCCAAATTCAAAACTATCATGGGTACTACTTAATTGGAAGGTTGAGGTAATAAAAAGACCGGTATATGGCAATCTATTAAATATTAAGTCATGGGAAAGGGGAGCAAATAAACTTCATTGCTTCCGTGAATATGAAGTTTATGATGATAAAACAGGGGAATTGTTAGTTAGAGCAACATCAAAGTGGGCATTATTAAATATAGAAACGGGTAGGCCGGTGATGCTTTTACCTACAATTCCTGAAGGGTATGCGGAGGATGATAAATTCGCATTTAGTAGTGATTTCCCTAAAAAGATTATAGAACCTAAACAATTTGAAAAGGTATCATACTATACAGTTAAGAGGAGTAATATTGATTTCAATAATCATACACATAATTTAGAGTATTTAGATATTGCGTATGAGTCACTACCAGAAGGGGTATTTGAAAATACGGTTTTCAATAATATCGAAATAATGTACAAAAAAGAAACAAAATTGAATGATATATTAAAGTGTTTTTATACATTTGAAAATGGAGAACATATAGTTAGTATTAGAAGTGAAGATGAGGCGATATTACATACAATTATTAAAATTTATTAAGTTTATTTTATTGGTCTTCAAAATCAAGGGTATTCCTTGGAGAGTTACAGATTAAGAGTTTTAATGCCTAAAATGTGGGAAATGATTCATATATAAACACCAACGTGTGGCTACTTTCTACTTTGTTTTAGAGTCATTTTTTC
>JAUNSP010000092.1 GCA_030539155.1 Clostridia bacterium | reverse complement strand
AAAATAAATTTTATAATTAATTTATGGATAGGGCTGTGCCCTAAAACAAAAAATTTAAAACAAGGAGGAAATTTTAAGATGAAAAACGGTATGAAAAATATGGATTCTATGAACGTAAACGCTACATCCCTTGCGGCTGTACACACACACACACACACACACACACACGGTTAATTTTAAAGGAGGAGAAAAAGAATTACTTAAAAGAGGCAGAGGTGCGGAAATTTTTTCGGGCTTTAATTTTGATGTGCAAAAATCACAAAACTGTGGACGAGGTGCAAATATGAATTGCGCACAAAATGTGGAAACAAATTCTTATAACGCAAAGGGAATAACGTTGATTGCACTAATAATTACAATTGTAATTATGCTAATTCTAGCTGGAATAACGCTTAATTTAACATTAGGAGAAAATGGAATTTTCCAAAAAGCAAAATTAGCAAAGGGTCAGTACGAAACTGCATCGGCAGAGGAAAAATTAGAAATGGATTTAGCAACATGTGAAATGGGTGGTTCGATAGAATCTACAATGGAGGATTATTTAAGAGATGCAAAACTAGAAGGAATAGCAATAGAAAGAATAACAAAAACATCAGATAATAATGAATATATAGTAGAATTAGATGATCATATATATGTAATATATACAGCGGCTTGGATGAATGGCAAAGTAAAGATATTTAGAGAAGACAAAGGTAATGTTATGAAATCAGATTGTGATTTTACAGTAAGAGAAAATGATTTATGGCTAAATACTGGAATTGCAAGAAAAGATATAAAATCAATTAGTTTTGTAAATGAAATACCGAATAATTTAGAAGAAGAGACTAATAAGGCAGATGTTACAGCATTAGGCCATGGAGAAGGAAAGGTAATGGCTTGGTGGACTACAGATTCAAATGATGCTTCTATTTATAATATAACTATAGGAGCAAATGGTGGAGTTGTTGCACCCAAATCATGTTTCTATTTGTTTGGTGCTATGCCAAATTTAGAGGAAATAGATTTTGGAGAAAATGCAATAAACTTTGATACAAGTAATACAATTGATATGTGGGCAATGTTTAGAGAGGGGCCATTAATAGATAGTAATTTAGTTTCCCGTTTAGAATATTTAGATCTTAGAGGTTTTAACACAAGTAATGTATTATGTATGAATGGCATGTTTGCCGAATGTAGAAATTTAAAGGGAGGTAGCAGTGAAAATAATCAATTAGATTTCAGTAGTTTTGATACAAGTAATGTAATAAATACTGGATATATGTTCCACAATTGTGCATTATTAACTAATATAAATCTAGGAGATATTTTTAATAAGGGTAATTTAGAAGTTACGAAAAATATGTTTGCAAGTTGTGAGGAGTTAAAATCATTAGAATTAGGTAGTAACTTTAATACAGAAAATGTTACAGATATGGCTGGGATGTTTTGGGATTGTTGTAAGTTAGAAGAACTAAATTTAGGACAAAAATTTTATACAGAAAATGTAACAAGTATGAATAATATGTTTGGATATATGCAACAAATAACAAGTTTAAATTTAGGAAATTTTGGAGTTAATAGAGCAAACGAAATAACAACAACAAATATGTTTCATCTGTTTAATCCGAATTGTGAAATTACGGTTAAAAATCAAAATGTAAAAGATTGGTTGACCACCTTATGTAATGCAACTATAAATATAAGATAACTATGGAAAAGTAAAAAGCAAGAAGTTTATCTTGCTTTTTTTATAGCTGTATGGTAAAATATGGATTATAGGGGAATCGCATCTTAAAAGTTGCAGAAGGGAGGTACATGATGTTTGGAAAACAAAAAAAGAAAAAATTTTTACGGTTATTTTGGGAAATCAAAATCCACTTATACTATAGGAGAAGAGGAGAAAAAGTATTATTTGGAAAGACCAGGACCAAGACCAGTTTCAATTGGAAATGAATTTTTTAGAGAAATAAGAGAAAAAAATTATTTTTATATTGATAAAAGTTTGTATATAAAAAATATTATTGATGATGCAAGTAAAGTTATTTTAATTACAAGGCCACGAAGATTTGGAAAAACTTTAAATATGGATATGTTAAAATGTTTCTTTAACATAGAAGAAGATTCGAGAGAAATATTTAAGGGATTAAAAATAATGGAGCAAGGTGAAAATTATACAAATTATTTAAATTCTATGCCAGTAATATATTTAACTCTAAAAGATGTTATGGGTGGAAGTTTTGAAACAATGATAGGGTGGCTAAAATCTAGTATAAGTGATATGTATAGACAGCATGAAAGTTTATTAAATAATAAAAAAATTGATGAAGAAGTAAAAATAAAAATAAAAGATTATATTAATAAAAAAGTAGAAGAGGAAAATTTAATATCTTCAGTAAGAGAATTAGCAGCAATTTTAGAAAGTGTATATGGAAAAAAGGTTTTAATTTTACTTGATGAATATGATGTTCCTTTACAAAATGCTTATGTATCAGGATTCTATGAAGAAGCAATTAAGTACTTAAAACCATTTTATGCAAATATATTTAAAGGAAATCCATATATGGAAAAAGCAGTACTTACAGGTGTTTCAAGAGTTTCTAAAGAGACAATTTTTAGTG
>JAUNSP010000051.1 GCA_030539155.1 Clostridia bacterium | reverse complement strand
AATAAAAAAAGAAATAGATATTTCCAAAAATAAAAACTTAAAGGGAGATATTCAAAGAGAAATTAAGATAGGTGATAGTAATTATAACTTGATAGGAAAGTATGCAAAGTCAAAAAATAGAGATAAAAATGATAAATATATAATTACCCTGTATTTTATAAACGAAACGGAAAAGGTTAAGTTAGCTCAAAAATATATTGATTCAAAAATATGCGTGGGTATAATAATGATAGATAATTACGAGGAAATAATGCAAAGAGTTTCAAGCGAGGATAGACCTCAGTTAATTGCCCAAATAGAGAAAAATGTATATGATTGGGTAATGAAGTTTGATGGAATGATTGTAAAATCTGAAAGAGATACGTTCGTATGCATTTTTGAACAGAGAAACTTAAACAAGATTGAAGAGTCGAAATTTAATATATTGGATATAGTAAAACAAATAAAGATACCAGGGATTATGCAATCGACATTGAGCATTGCTATTACTAATGAAGGTGAGTTAAACTCTATAAAATATAAGTCAGCGCTTGCAACAATGGATATTGCCCTTGGAAGAGGTGGTGATCAGGCGGTTGTTAGAAAAGATGGAAAGTATATATTCTATGGAGGAAAATCACAAGAAATCGAAAAGAGAACCAGGGTTAAAGCTAGAATAGTTGCACATGCCTTGGAAGAATTGATACAAAAATCAGAGAATGTTATTATAATGGGACATGTTAATGGAGATATAGATTCAATGGGGTCTAGTTTAGGTGTTTACAGAATAGCGAAATCATTAGGTAAAGAAACTTATATTTTGAACGAAACATATGGATTAGCACTAAAGAAAATAATAGAAGCTTTAGCAGAAGAGGAAGAGTATAATCAGGTTATTATAAATAAAAATGAAGCCTTAATGAAAATAAATAGGAATACCTTATTAATAATAGTTGATACACATAAAGCAGGTTTTGTAGAGGAACCAGAGTTAATTTCTAAAACAAATAAAATTGTGGTTATAGACCACCATAGAAGGGGTGAGGATTATATTTTAAATGCAATCCTAACATTTCACGAAGTATATGCATCTTCAGCGGCAGAACTTGTTACGGAATTAATAGAGTATTCTGAAAATGAGATAAAATTGACAAAAGTGGAGGCGGAAGCATTATACGCAGGTATAATGATGGATACAAAGAATTTTACATTTAAAACAGGAGTAAGAACCTTCGAGGCAGCGGCATTTTTAAGGAAAAGTGGAGTGGATATTATTAAAGTGAAAAAATGGTTCCAAAGTGATTTGAAAACTTATAATCAAATATCAGATATCGTCGGAAAAGCAGAGATATATAGAAAGACAATAGCAATATCTATTAACGAGGTTGAAGAAAAGGATGTTAATTTAATATGTGCTAAGTCGGCGGATGAACTGCTTACAATAAGTGATATAACGGCATCTTTTGTAATTGGAAAAATAGGTAGTAAAGTTTATATAAGTGGGCGTTCAATTGGAGATATAAATGTTCAAGTAATACTTGAAAAACTTCGGAGGAGGAGGTCATATTACGCTAGCTGGTGCACAACTTGAAAATATGACTTTAGAGGAGGTTAAACAAATACTAATTGAGAAAATCGAGGAATATTTTGCAGAGATAAAGTAAAAACTATAAAAACAGAAAGGAAGTTAGGAAAAATGGATCAAAATAATGAAAAAAACAAAAAATATTTAATGATATTAATAGGAGTTACAGTTGCATTAGCACTTATTGTAGCAACTATTATAATTGTAAATAATAGGAATGTTGATAAACAAGATGAAGATAAAATTGCATATACAGAACTTATTAAAATGATAAACGAGGGGCAAATTGAAAAAATTGAGATGACTGTAGGGAGTACTTCAATAAAAGTAAAGCAAAATAATGTGGAAAAAGAGAAAAGTGCTATTATACCAAATACACAGGCTTTTATAGAACTTATACAAGAAAAAGTTCAAGAGGGAAATAATATAGAACTTATACAAAATCAACTAAATATATTCTTAAAGATTAGTTCGGGAATATATTCTTGGTTACCAACTATTATACTAATAATACTTTTCATTGTAATATTAAAGATGCAAGGATTAGGAGAAAAGGGAAAAGTATATGATGCTGAGGCGTCAAAAACAAAAACAAAATTTAATGAAGTTGCGGGGCTAGATGAGGAAAAACAAGAGTTGATAGAGATTGTAGATTTTTTAAAGCAACCAGAAAAGTTTAATCAAATGGGTGCAAAGATACCTAGGGGTGTATTGCTATGTGGAAAACCTGGTACGGGTAAGACTTTAATAGCAAAAGCGATAGCAGGAGAGGCAGCAGTTCCGTTTATTTCAATGAGTGGTTCTGAATTTATAGAGATGTTTGCAGGGCTAGGTGCTTCTAGGGTTAGAAAATTATTTGAAAAAGCAAAAAAAATAGCTCCTTGTATAATTTTTATTGATGAAATAGATGCTATTGGTTCAAGAAGAAGCAGTGGAAATGGTGCAGAGAGTGAAAACAACCAAACACTAAATCAGTTATTAGTTGAGATGGATGGGTTTGATAGAGAAGAAACAATTATAGTGTTAGCTGCTACAAATAGACCAGAAATGCTTGATAAGGCACTTTTAAGACCAGGAAGATTTGATAGACAAATAGTTATTGCACTTCCAGATTTAAATGGAAGGGAAGATATTTTAAAAATTCATAGCAGGGGTAAGAGATTTAATGCCGATGTAAATTTGAGAAGTATTGCGGAAGATACTGCAGGTTTTACAGGTGCAGAACTTGCAAATATTTTAAATGAATCAGCAATTATCGCAACTACAAGGGGTCATGCTGCAATTTCAAATGGTGATATTGAGGATGCTGTTAAGAAGGTTATGGTAGGGCTTGAAAAACATAATAGAGTAGTTTCTGAAAAAGATAAAAAGTTGACAGCATATCATGAGGCAGGACATGCTGTTGTTAGTAGATTTTTGGATACGCAAAAAGGAATAAAAGAGGTATCTATAATACCGAGAGGTGTTGCAGGTGGGTATACTATGTATAAGACTAATGAAGATAAATTCTACACATCCAAAACAGAGATGGAGGAAAAATTAATCTCGTTATTGGGGGGTAGAGCTGCAGAAAAAATAGCATTAAATGATATATCTACAGGTGCAAGTAATGATATAGAAGTTGCAACTAAAATTGCAAGTGACATGGTTACAGTTTATGGTATGAATGATAAGATTGGACCAGTGTCTTTACCATCAACTAATAATATTAGTGACATTCCTTTCTTTGGAGAAAATATGGCAGATGTTATTGGTCAAGAAGTTAAAAAAATGATAGATTTATCTTATAACAGGGCACAAGAGATTTTGGTTCAGCATATAGATAAGTTGCATATCGTTGCAGAAACCTTACTAGAAAAAGAAATAATTTCAGGGGAAGAGTTTAATAAAATTTTTGAAGAATAAAATTTATATTAGGAAGGTGATAACATATGAAGATTATACATTGTGCTGATGTGCATTTAGATTCACCAATGGAATCCAAATTAAGCAAAGAAAAGTCAAAGCAAAGGAAACGAGAATTACTTGAAAATTTTAAAAACATGGTAGATTTTGCAGCAAAAAATGATGTTGAGGTAATTTTAATTGCTGGAGACCTGTTTGATAATACTAAAAAGATTATTAATAAGAAAACCAAAAGATATATTATAGATTTAATAAAGAGCAATGAACAGATAGATTTTATTTATTTAAAGGGAAATCACGATGGAAATAATTTTTTGGAAGAAGAAGATATGCCTCAAAATTTAAAAATGTTTAATAATGATTGGAATTCATATTCCTATGGAAATGTTGTAATAACGGGGGTTGAACTTGATAAGAATAATAAAAATATTTTTAAGACTTTAAATCTAAAGTATGAGAATTTTAACATAGTTACAATGCATGGTCAAATTGACAAAAGCTTAAATAGGAAGGATAAGGGAGAGATTATATATCTCAATGAATTAAAAAATAAAAATATAGATTATTTAGCCTTAGGACATATTCATAAAGGTGAAGAGGGAAATCTAGACAGTAGGGGAATATATGTGTATCCTGGATGCTTAGAAGGAAGAAGCTTTGATGAGTGCGGAGAGAAGGGCTTTATATTATTAGAGATTGAAAACGGAAACTTAAAAAGGAGTTTTATAAAGAATTCAAAGAGAACTGTATATGAAATAGAGGTAAATATTGTGGGTATTAATTCACAATTGGAATTAGATGATTTAATAGAGAAAAAACTAATAAATATTTATAAGGAGAATATCGTTAGGGTAACATTAGTAGGAGATTATGAGGTAAAAGAAATTGGAGAGGGCTTAGAAACGTATTTAGAGATAGATAAAATACAATCAAAGTATGAGAATGAATTCTTCTATTTTGAGGTGAAAAATGAAGCAAAACCTATAATAAATTGGGAAAAGTTTCAAAATGATATTTCACTTAAGGGTGAGTTTATTAGGCTTGTTAAAGAACAAAATTGGTCTGAAGATGAAAAAAATGAAGTTTGTTTAAGTCGGTATAAAGGCGATATTTGGAGGTGAGATATAGTTTTGAAAATAATCAGTGCTTATGTAGAAAATTTTGGAAAAATATCTCAAAAACAATTCAATTTTGATGAAGAATTGACTGAAATCGACGAAAAAAACGGATGGGGAAAAACAACTTTGGCAATGTTTATTAAGGTTCTTCTTTATGGATTTAAAGATACTAGAAAGAAAAATATTAATGAGAATGAGAGATTGAAATATAAACCATGGAATAATGGAATTTATGGTGGAAACCTGATTATTCAGTATAAGGGTGAGAAATATAAAATTGAAAAGTCTTTTGGGAAAACTTTAAGGGAAGATGAAACAACTATTATAAACTTACAAACAAATAAAATAGATAGAACTTTTTCTGAAAATATTGGTGAAGATATTTTTAAATTGGATAGGGAGTCTTTTGAAAGAAGTATTTATGTAGGACAGCAGGTTGTAGAAGTAAGAACTAGTGATGATTTAAGAGCGAAACTTACCAAGTTGGACGCAATAGGTGAAGACGATATGGATAAGTATAAAGAAGCTACTAGTTTATTAGATAATAAAATTCAGTATTTAAAGAAAAAATTAAAAGTAGAAGATGAAAGAAAGAAGTATCTTGAAACGAGGATTTTAGAATATAGTCAGATTGAACATGCTTATAATAATTCAATTGATGAAGTCAAATCTATGAGAGTAGAAAAAAATAATATTTTAAATAATATAGAAAATATAGAAAAAGATATAAAAAGGCATAATGAAAATCAAGTTAAAGAAGAGAAGAGAAAAAGGTTCGAAACTTTAAAGAAAAGCAGGGATGAAAAATACATCGAAAAGCAAGAGATAATTAATTTCTTTAATCAAGATGAACTTGAGAGAGATAAAAACCTTGAAAGCTTAGAAGATGGAATTTTAAAACAAGAAGACAGATATGAACGTAATAAGATTTTGCGTAAAGAAATAGATATGTTAAAGTTAAAGGAGCAATATAAAACTGAGGAATTCGATGAAATAAAACTAGAAAATCTTAAGAGGGATAATAAAATTTTAATATGTGGAGTTTTGGCGTTAATTGTAGGGTTAATATTTTTGAAGAATATTATTGGTATTATCTTAATTTTAGTGGGGGTAGTATTACTAGGGTTTTATATGGATATGAATAGAAAGAAAAAGAGTGAGTATGAAATTTTAAAGCAGAAAAAAGATAAGATTAAATTAGAGATAGAGGAAATACAGAATCAAATTATGCAATTTGCTGAAGAAATGGAAAACAATAATGAGCAGGCATATGAATTTATAAAAAGATATATAAAAGATATTTCTAAAATAGATATAAGTGATGGAAAATACCTTCAAGAGTTACATTACAAAAGGACAGATTTAGAGAGAATAATTAATCAATATGAGGAATCTGAAAAACAAGTTCGCGAGTTTGAAGAAAATAATAATATCGATGAACTTATGGATGATGAAACAGTAATTGAGACCAAGGAGAAACTTGAAATTGAACTTCAACGATTAAAAGATTGTAAAGAAATTTTATTACATAACTTGACTGCAAAAGAAAAAGAAGTACAGATTTTTGAATCAAATTTTGAAGAAAAACAAGAGTTAGAGGAGGAACTTCAAAACAAAGAAGATACAATAAAGGAATTTTCATGTTATTTAGAAAAAATTGAGAAAACTAGAAAAATATTAGGACAGGCACAGGAAAACTTATCTACAAGATATTTAAAGAAAATGAAAGATGGACTAAAAAAGTATTTAGATATAATATCAGAAAATGATGATAATATAAAAGATGTAACTATAAATACTGAATTAGAGGTATGTATAGAATTTGAAGGTAAATCTAAAGAATTGGGATATTATAGTATTGGGTATAAGGATTTAATATCACTAGCAACCAGATTTGCTTTAATAGATGCAATATTTGACAGTGAAAAACCATTTATAATTTTAGATGACCCATTTGTAAATCTTGATAAAGATAAAATAGAAAATGCAAATGATTTAATAAGGCAAATTTCAAAAAAATATCAAATAATATATTTCACATGTCATGAAAGTAGAAATATTGGAGTTTAATATAAGGAGATAGGATGAGTTTACAGATAGTGTATGGAAGAGCAGGTTCGGGAAAAAGTGAATACTGTTTTGATAAAATTTTAAGTGATATAGAAAATAAAGATAAAATATATATAATAACCCCTGAACAATTCTCTTTCACTGCTGAAAAAAAGTTATTAGAGAAGATAGAGAATGGGGCTGTTATAAACGCGGAAGTTTTAACGTTTAATAGAATGGCATACAGATTAATGAAAGAAGTGTATGGGGCAAAAAAAGTTCACCTAACAGAATGTGGTAAGTCAATGCTTATTTATGATATTGTTTTGAAAAATACTAAAAAATTAAAATTCCTAGGAAAGACACAAGAGAATATTGAAATGATAGGGAAGCAAATAACGGAATTAAAAAAACATAAAGTAAGTGTAGAGAATTTGAAAGAGACAATAGAAGTTATTAATGATGATGAGTATTTAAAAAATAAATTGATGGATATTGAAGTAATCTATGAAGAATTTGAAAATATAATAAATAATAGGTTTATTGATGAAAATGATATGTTAACAATGCTTAATCAGAATTTGGATAGGACAGATTTTTTTAAAGATGCAATATTTTATATAGATGAATTTGTAGGATTTACAAAGCAGGAATATGAAGTCATTAAAAAATTATTAATTAGGGCAAAGAGGGTTGTGGTTACTGCCTGCTTGGATGATATAAGAGTTCAAAGGGAACCAGAAATAGATGTTTTTTATACATGTAAGCAAACTGTAGATAGACTAAAGAATCTTGCAAATCAAATGAATATCACCGTTGAGGAGGATATATGCTTAAAAAATAATTATAGGTATAAAAGTTCAGAGTTAAGACATTTAGAAAAAAATATGTATGAAATTCCTTTTGAAAAATATAAAAAAAATGTAAATGATATAAAATTATTTTTAGCAAAAAATCAATATTCAGAGGTGGAAAATGTTGCTATAAATATTTCAAAATTGGTTAAAGAAAATGGATATAGATATAATGAGATAGGCGTAATAACTAAGAATATTCAAAATTATTCAAATCTATGCAAAGTTATTTTTAGAAATTATAGCATTCCATTGTTTATTGATGAAAAAAAAGATTTAAGTCAAAATATATTAGTTAAATACATTCTAGGGATATTAGAGATTTTTTCAAAAAATTGGAGTACAGAATCTGTATTTAATTATCTTAAAATTGGATTAACGAGTTTAGAACAAAATGAAATATATAAACTAGAGAATTATTGTACTAGTTGGGGTATAAATAGGGCAAAATGGTATAATTCAGAATGGAATTACGGACAAAATAGTAATGAATATGAAATTTTGAGGAAAAGAATAGTTGCTCCTTTAATTAATTTGAAGAAAAAAATACAAGATGATAAATCAGTAAAAAATATAACAAAACAAGTATATGATTTTTTAATAGAAAATGGAATAGATAATAAGATTAATAAAAAAATAGAAGAATTAAGAGAAATGGATTTATTAGAGCTTGCCAGTGATTATGAAATGAGTTGGAATATTGTGATGGATGTTTTTGATGAAATCGTATTAGTTTTTGGAGATGAACAGGTAGGTTTTGATAAATACACTAAAATATTAAAAATTGGTTTGGCCAATAGTGAATTGGGGAATATACCAATATTTCAGGATCAGGTTATTGTTGGGGATGTAGATAGGACAAGAAGTCACAAAATGAGGGCAATATTTATAATCGGATTAAATGATGGTGAATTTCCAAATATAAATAAGGGTGAAGGATTTCTCAATGATTTAGATAGAAAAAAATTGATGGAAAACAAAATGGAGTTGGCAAAAGGAACTTTAGAGAGGTTATATGAAGATAATTTTAATATATATAAAGCATTTACTATCGCAGAGGAAAAATTATATCTATCATATAGTTCAGCAACATTAGATGGGAAATCTTTAAGACCTTCGATTTTAATTTCTAAAATAAAAAAGATTTTTGAAAATATAATTGAGGAAAGTGACATTATAAAAAAGAGGTCAGAGGTTATTTTTGAAAATACTACATTTATTGAATTACTTAATAATTTAAGAGATTTTAGAGATGGAAAGGTAATTGATAAAAAGTGGTTTAATATATATAATTACTATAAAGAAAGTGGTGAATGGGCATATAAGTTAGAGTATGCAATGAAAGGATTAAATTATTCAAATGTTTCAGAGAGAATATCTAAAGAGAACATTGAAAGATTATATGGTGAAGACTTAAAAACAAGCATATCAAAACTTGAACAGTATCAATCTTGTCCATTTTCATATTATCTAAAGTATGGTTTGAAATTACAAGAGCCAGAAACTTATAATATTGAATTAATTGATACAGGGTCATTTATGCATGATGTTCTAGAAAGTTTTTTTAATATAATGAGGGGAAAGGACTTGGAAGAATTTTCAAGCGAGGAAATGCAACAACTTTTACATAGTATTATTGATGAGAAATTAGAATTAGTTAAAAATTATAAGTTTTCAAGTTCACCTAAATTTATTGTATTAACAAATAAACTTAAAAGAGTTATTGATAAGAGTGTAAAGTATATAATAGAGGAATTAAAACAAAGTCATTTCTTTATAGAAGATAATGAGGTTAAATTTGGAGATAATGAAAAATATGGGCCAATAAAATTAAGTTTAGAAGATGGAAAAACTGTTGAATTAGTGGGCAAAATTGATAGAATAGATTCTGCTCATAAAGACGGTAAAAAATATTTAAGAATAATAGATTACAAATCTTCAAGTAAGTCCATAGATTTTAATGAAATAGAAGCGGGCCTACAAATACAACTTTTAACATATATAAATGCGGTTTGTGAAAAAAATGAGGATGTAATACCTGCTGGAGTACTATATTTTAATTTAATAGATCCAGTATTAAAGTTAGATAGAAGTGTAACTGATGAGCAGATTGAGGATGAGATGAAGAAACATTTTAAAATGCAAGGACTAATTTTATCTGATATAGATATAGTAAAGATGATGGATAAAAATTTAGAGACAGGATATTCAAAAGTTATTCCAGTGTGTATTACTAAAGATGGAAAGATAATTGAAAATAAATCTAGTACGATAAAGGAAGAGCAATACCGAAAATTGCAAAATGAGGTAACTAATATAATAAAGGATATTTCAAAAAGGATTCTACATGGCGACATACCAATAGAACCATATTATAAACTTAAAAATAAGAAGACACCTTGCAAGTATTGTAAATATAAGGCTATATGTACATTTAATCCTAGGGAATGTGATAATAAGTATAACTATATAAAAAAGTTAAAAAAGGAAGAAATATTAGAAAATTTATAGTGTATAATATGGTGTGTGGGATGTTTAGTTTCTACAAACATACGGTTGCTCAAAAATTTTTAAGGATTTCTAACATTTTTCCTTTCAAACCCGTCATTACATAAATAATTTAGATATATTAACATATTTGACACTTATGTCTAATAAAACTCTTAACCTATAACAACAAAAGCAAGAATTATTGTAAAATTCTTGCTTTTGTTGTAA
>JAUNSP010000091.1 GCA_030539155.1 Clostridia bacterium | reverse complement strand
CTTTACAACAAAAAGCAAGTAATCTTAAAGTGAATTTTCCCATTAAACTTTTTGTCTAATACTTTGGTTCCACTTTACAAATTACCTACTTTTTAACCCTTAGTACATTTTCTAATACGCTATTCTATACTCCAAATATATCCTATAATATTATCCTAAAATTCTATTCCCTCTAAATCAGGACATTGAACCCAAGTAATAGGTGTATCATAGCTACTTTCTGTTAATTCTCCATTTTCT
Source organism: Clostridia bacterium (assembly GCA_030539155.1). Lineage (GTDB taxonomy): Bacteria > Bacillota > Clostridia > TANB77 > CAG-508 > JAUNSP01. The sequence continues at coordinate 2,383 of JAUNSP010000091.1, read as the reverse complement.
TTTTTCCATTTTCCTAGTATCCCATTACTATTATCCCCTGTTGCCCAAACTGTTCCATCATTTTTTATTGCAATATATCCAAAAGACCCAGCTATTATACTTTTAACATTTGATATTGGTAGTTTTCTATTTTCGGCCTTCGTTGTATTTCCCGAATTAATCCCAAGTTTATTTTCAGGTCCAAATCCATACACATCACCTTTTTCTGTTAAAAATATACTTGAATTCGCCGAAATACTTACTACATCAGTAATTTTCTCATTTGGTAGATTATAGGTATACGATGATATTCCAAATGATATCGGTTCTCCACCATCATATCCAGCTGAACTATATCCTCCTCTATATACTTTCCCATCGCTAGTTAATATATTGCTTCTTACTCCTCCCATTATATCAATTTTTATAATATCTTTATTAGCAACTATTGTATTTATATTTTTGTTTTCTGTTGGTACAGTTATTTTACTTCCACAATCGTCACAAACCTTTCCATTATGGAATCCCCAAAAAAACATTTTATTATCATTTGTTATATAAGCCCTAACACCATATTGATAATCTAATATATCAAATATTTTTACATTATCAGCGATCTCTACAAAAGTTGATTTATCTTCTGATTCTACCCATCCTGCTTTCATATTAGCATTTTGTATATTATAATATCCTGTCGCAAACAATTTATTGTCTGTTGTTAATACAACTGTTCCATATGAACTTGATTTAACTTCTTTAGCCTTCCCTAAAATATTACTATCTGTACATTTTTCAAAATTATTAATAATTATTGATGTCTCACTTTTTTCTCCTAACCCTAATGCCTTTGAGTCTCCTCCTGCTATCCATAAATTATTGTCTTTATCTATATATGCGCAACCATCTACTGCTACACTTTTTACATTACTAGCAACTTTAATCCAATCATTTTCTACTATCCTATTTTTAAACATTAATCTTGAACTACCCGTCATATAGTATTTTCCATTTGAAGCTTTTGGAATTACTACACAATTGTATAAACTATTCCCTTTTATTTTTGAATCATATAATGTTTCAATATTGTTTAAACCTGTATATATAAAGTTTTCTGTATATCCACTTATATTATTTGTTCCACTGTAACTATTCCCCCCTGCAAACCAAACTTTTGATTCATTTGTTAAAATATATACACCATTTTCTATTGTAAATATTTCCTTTATTCCTTCATTTACTAATTCTTGTGGGAAATTAATAAGTGAAATAGTATTATTCATCTGGCTATTACTTCCCAACAAATCACTTTCATCTGGATTTCCTACTTTATAATACGCCTTTGTTCCTCCTTGTTCATTAACCTCAATAATACATCCCGCACTTGATCTGCACAAATATACTTTTTCAACAAACTTATCCTTTAAAGCTGTATAAACTTTAAAATCACCATAACCATTTTCACATGTTTCTAGTGAATTATTATTAGATAAATAGTTGTACCTATCACCTTCTGTTATTAATTTCCCATTATCCAAAACAACCATTACAGCACTTGCTATAACTATTTGTTTCACTTGTCCATCAATGTCAATTCCTCCGCCTACTCCATCCCAAAATTTTGTAAACTCAGTTTTAGTTGTATAATATTCACTTCCCAAATTACTGTATATATGTTTTCCTGCATAATAAAAAGTATTATCATTAAACTGTATTATTGTCAAATTAGCATAAGATTGAATATCTTTTATATCTTTTGAATTAGAGTTTCCTTCTATTTTTACTTCTGTAAAGGAATTAATCTGGTTAGGGCTTTGTTCTCCTAATCCCAATTCCCCATTTTGATTGCTTCCAGCTACATATATTTTATTATCTGTTGTGACAATAAAGCTTGCACTATTACTGCCAATCCAGGCATTCTTAACTTTCTTTCCTGCAACATCTAGCTTAATAGTATTTCTCTGATTATACTCTGTTAATTGATCGTTGTCTAACCCAAATATATTGTTAGAATTACTTCCGCAAGCCCATAATTCATCATCCTTATCAATAAAAAATAACGAGTCACCAAACATTGATATTATAACCTTCTTACAACCTTGTACTTCACTTGGGATATTATATTCCCCCCATTTATAACTATTTATTTTCTCCATCTCTTTAACTGAAGTATTTAAACGATTTCCTTTATTTCCTCTTCCATATAAATCCCCATTTTCATACAACTTATACAAAGTACTTCCATTTGCATATAATCTAAAATCTCCAAACGCCGTTGATAATTCTTCATTTTCCTTTTGCTCTGCTTGTTGCCACTTTTCTTTTGCCTGTTTTGCTTTTTGGAAAATTCCATTTTCTCCTAATGTTAAATTAATTGTAATTCCTGCTAAAATTAGCATAATTACAA
>JAUNSP010000090.1 GCA_030539155.1 Clostridia bacterium | reverse complement strand
AACTATATTTTCACTCAGAATATTTAATTTTAATACTTCATTTTGAATAAATTCTGGGTATTCCTCATATACATCCTCAATTAATTCGAAATGTCCATATTTTTGCCCATTTTTTTTATAAATTAAACTCTTACTTCTATTAATATATTTTTCAAAAAGACATTCATTATTATAATATTTTTCTGCATATTTTTCATCTTTAAAGTTTCTCAAAAGATTACATCCATTGTCATATAGAGGTGAAATTTTATACTCACCTTTATTTACTGTTACACCCCAATTTTCTTCGTGTCGATCCTGTTCTCCAATCAAAGCATCAAAAAACATAATTTTTAGAAAGTCAAAATATAGATTTTTATTTAACTTATCTAAACACATTTTTATATTCTCTAAATTATAAAATTTTTTTCTATCATTTTCTCCTTTTTTAATAAATGCATCAGCATCAATATGCTCACTTTTATCCAAATCCACAAATAAATAATTTAGTATACCTAATTTCCCACTCTTATCTATTGCTAATTCTATTTTTGCACAATCATATTTTAATACTCTTGCTATTTCATAACTTAACTTTTCCGAACATGCTTCTGAGGTATTATACTTCTCACTTTGATATTTAAACATTGATATTCTATCTTCTTTATAATCAATAGCCATCTTTTTTTCCCTAGATCCTTTGTTATTCTTTAATTCAGGAATAAATAAAAAATCTTTCCCTTCTTCTTTTACTAAATATTTAATATTTTTTCCTCCTTATTTTTCAAAAATTATTCTAACAAATAACCTTACTCTTTCCTCATTATTAATTGTTCTTTCTTTAGTAATATTTTTTACTTTAGCTGAATACCTTACTGACTTTTTCATTAATTCACTAACTTGTTTTGAATAATATCGAGGTATAAATCCTAAATGATTATTTTTAAATAAAACCCTAATCGCATATTTATCATATTCATTTTTTTCATCCCTTTCTATCACAATACTAGAATTTTTTACTAATTCATTCTTCACTTCATTTATTCCATTTCTATATTGAATTCCTACAACTTCAAATTCTATTTTATTTTCATTAAACACTGGAACGAATGAAAAATTATCAGTTAATAATTTTCCATTTGTATTTTTTAATATCTCCATTTTAGTAGAATATATATCTAAGTCGTACATATTTAAAATATCTAAGTAATCAGGTCTACCTTTATTAGGAAGTCTTACCTCAATATTTGAAAACATCTCTACACTCTCATATACCTTATTAATAACATCAAATCCCGGAAAATTTGTTAACCCACTTTTTCTTGCATCATTTAATTCTGGATCTACATATTTAAAAAAATACCTATTTTTTTTATATTCTAAAATACCTATTATATAATTCCTTTTTTTTATTGGTTCCTTCCAAATCAACCACAATTTTTTATCCATAAAACTACCTTTCCTTTTCTAATTATTTCCATTTTAATATTATCACAAAAAAAATCAAAAATCAATATATTTTCATATATTTTATCCACATATAATTATTAATTAAAAATTTTATAGAAGCAATGTTATTTTCCAATTTTATTCAAATTGTTTTTTTCTCTCTTTAAAAAATTCATAAAAATATTTAACGTTTTGAAGTTCATTCCATTCTTGAATTTCAAAACTATTTGTATCTAAATTATATATTTTAGCATTTAATATTCCTAACATAAATGGAGAATGGGTTGCAATAATAAATTGTATTCCTAAATATCTTGCCATTTCATTTATTTCTTCAGCTAATTTTACTTGATTTTGTGGTGATAATGATACCTCAGGTTCATCTAATAAATATAAATTATCCGCTTCAATATTTTCATTCAATATTTGCATAGTTGTTTCCCCATTTGAATATTTATCTTGTTCAAATTTAAATCTTTCTAATTGAATTTCACCTCTTACAGAATTCATTTGATTTTTTGCTTCCTCAACACTTTTTCCACTTTTAACTAAATTAGAAAGATACCCTTCTTTTAAAATATTATCTTGTTGTATTTTTCTAATTTCATATAATATTTCCTCACTTTTAATATATCTACTATTTTGTGGTACTTTATAAAACTTTTTACCTTCTTCATTTTCTCCTAATTCATACCTACATTTATTTACAAACTCTTCATAATATGGATAAATTCCTACAATTTCAGGATTATTTCGTTCTTTTCCTTTTAAATTTAACTTATGTGCAATAATATTTAATATTGTTGATTTTCCTGAACCATTATTTCCATACAACACCGTAATATTATCAAAGACAAAAACTTCAGGTTCTTTATCCTTTAATACATTATATGGATAAATATTATTATTATCTAACTTTTCAGTATTTAGTTTAAAAGTTTTTAAATATACCACTTTTCTCTCCCCTCCTTAAATTATGTTCTTTTATTATAACATATCCGAAAAATATTTCAACCAATAACATTTCTTTAATAATATTTTCTGTCATAAAAATTTTTACATATACTTATGAATGTATGGTACAAAAGATTTATCATTAAAAAACTATAATTTTCTATATACTATTATACATAATATTCTCTTCAGATAAATATAATTTCTTATAAATATCACAATTACTTAATAATTCCTCATGTGTTCCACTATCTATAAGAGTCCCACCTTCTACAATATT
>JAUNSP010000050.1 GCA_030539155.1 Clostridia bacterium | reverse complement strand
GGCTACTTTCTACTTTGTTTTAGAGTCATTTTTTCTAAAACCCTTAACCTGTAACCATTTTAAGTTGAATTATTTTACAACTATTGCAAAATTCATAAAAATGGTGTATAATACAGAAGAAATGTTACGAAAGTATTACAGAAATGTTACAATATAATAAATATATAACAAATAATTAAAAACTATTGACAGACGAAAAAAAAAAGTATAGTATGTAAAATATAATATAGTAAAGAAGAGGTCGTATGAGAGTTATTAGCGGGTGTTCAAGGGGAACAAAATTAAATACTATTGAGAGTAAAAATACGAGGCCAACTTTAGACCGAGTAAAGGAAGCTCTTTTTAATATATTACAGTCTTATATAGCCAATTCTACGGTATTAGATTTATTTGCTGGAAGTGGTGCTTTAGGAATAGAATGTTTAAGTAGAGGAGCAGAGAAAGTTGTTTTCTCGGATTATTCAATAGACGCAATAAATGTAATTAAACAAAATATTGATAAAGTGAAGTTTTCTCAAAAAGCGAATATAATAAGAGCTGATTATAAAAAAACAATATCTACCCTTAAAAATCAAAGGTTTGATATAATTTTTATAGACCCTCCATATAGTAATAATATAGCGGTAGATGCCGTAAATAGAATTCTAAAGGAAGGAATGCTTAAAAAAACAGGGATAATAGTATTAGAAACGGATGAAGAAGAAAGAGATTTAAAACAATTAGAAAATATAGATATAAATATAAAAGACATTAGAAAATATGGAAGAGTAAGAATTATATTTTTATGCGAAAGGAGCAATTAAAATGGAGATATTTACATTGTTAGAAGCTATTGAAGATATTATAGAAAGAAGTAAAAATGTACCTTTTTCTAATAAGTGTATATTAGACAAGGAGGAATTATTAGAAATAATAAAAGAAGTTAGGCTAAAATTACCAGACGAATTAAAACAAGCAAAATGGGTAAAAGAAGAAAGACAAAGAATTTTAGATGAAGCAAAAAAAGAAGCCGGTGAAATAGTAAAAGAAGCAGAAAATAGAATAATTTCAATGATTGACGATCATGAAATTACTAAAAAAGCATATGAACAAAAAAATGAGATAGTTGAAGAAGCAAATGAAATGTCTAGAGAAATAATATCAGGAACAAAAGAGTACGCTGATAGTATGTTATCTGGAATAGAGACCGCATTACAAGAGGCTTTATTAATTGTAGAAAAAAACAGAAAGGAATTAAAGTAAAAATCAGAAATTAGAGGTCAAGAAAAAAATTGATTTTTGGTATCTGATTTTTTTCTTAAAATCGAAAAGGGGCGAGGAAAAATGGCGAGAAGAAAATATAAGAAGAGAAGAACACGGAAAATATAAAAAGACAGTAAATATAAAAGGAGAAATAGCAGTAATTACACTTATAGCGTTGGGAAGTCTATTATCACTCTTGGTATATTTTAAATCAGGATACATAGGAATAAATTTATGTAAAATATTAGGGGAGATGTTAGGTAGAGTAAAATATGTAGTTCCAATAGGAACTATTTGTATAGGAATAGCGCTAATGTATGAAAAAAAGAAAAGGGTAAAGTCTAAAGTTCTACAGTTCATTATGTTTATTTTGTCTTTATCAATACTATTTTCATTATACCAAATTTCAACTGATAAAATAAGTATAAATCAAGAGTTAGGTATAATAATGCAAAGAGCAACATATTTAGGGGGACTTAACCAAGGAGGAGGACTATTAGGTACTTTGTTAGCAGTAGGGTTAATAAAATTAATTGGGATGTTTGGAGCTGTAATCTTTGCTATGGCGGTATTAATTACTACGTTTGTATTCATGTTTAGGGTGAAAATCGTTGAAAAACTTTTAGAAATAAAAGATGAGTTTAAAGAAAGAAAAGAAGAAATTATTGAAGAATTAATAAAAAAGAAGGCGGAAAAGGGAGCCTTAAAGGAGAAAATTTTAGATAAAAATAAAAAGATTGATAAAGAAACGTTGAAACAGCAAAAAAAGGAAGCGGCGCTTCAAGTTAATGACCAATTGACAATAAATATAAATGGAAAGCAAGATTTGCAGGAGAATGTGAATGAAAATGAGGCAATATCAAAATTATTCAAAAAAGAAGAACAGAAAAAAGAAGAAAAGGTAAAAGAAATATTAACTTTAGAACATACTATGACAATTGAGGATGAACACTATGAATTCCCTTCAATAAATCTATTAAAGAGGGGCGAAGCAAGAGGTTTAAAAGGAGGAAAAAGGGCTGTTGCAGATACAGCTAGCAGATTGCAAAAAACTCTTTATAGTTTTGGAGTGTCAGCAAAAGTTGAAAATGTTTCTGTTGGACCTGCGATAACTAGATATGAACTAAAACCAGCGGAGGGTGTTAGGGTAAATAAAATCGCAAATTTGGCAGATGATATAGCACTTAATTTAGCGGCTGAAACAATAAGAATAGAGGCACCAATACCTGGAAAACAGGCTGTGGGAATAGAAGTCCCAAATAAAGAAAATGAAATTGTACATATTAGGGATATAATTGAGACTGAGGAATTTGAAAGCCATAAATCTAAACTTTCTTTCGCTCTTGGAAAAGATGTTGCTGGAAAAGAAATGATTACTGATATTGCTAAAATGCCACATGTTCTTATAGCAGGAGCCACAGGTTCTGGAAAGAGTGTATGTATAAATACACTACTTGCAAGTATTATTTACAAAGCAAAGCCAAGTGAGGTCAAATTGGTAATGATAGATCCAAAAGTTGTTGAATTATCAGTATATAATGGAATACCACACTTATTAATTCCAGTAGTTACTGATACAAGAAAGGCAGCAGGGGCACTTTCTTGGGCTGTCCAAGAAATGGTAAATAGATATAGTCTATTTGCAAGTAAAAATGTAAGAGATATAAAGGGATATAATGAAGTTTTAGATAAAGAAGGGGGACTAGAAAAGTTACCTCAAATAGTAATTATTATTGACGAGTTATCGGATTTAATGATGGTATCGCCAAAAGAGGTTGAGGATTCAATATGTAGGTTAGCGCAAATGGCAAGGGCAGCAGGAATGCATTTGGTAATAGCTACGCAAAGACCTTCTGTGGATGTAATTACGGGTATAATAAAGGCAAATATACCATCTAGAATATCTTTTGCTGTATCCTCACAAGTTGATTCAAGAACTATTTTAGATATGGTTGGAGCAGAGAAATTACTTGGAAAAGGAGATATGTTATTTTATCCAGCAGGAGCACCGAAACCTGTAAGAGTACAGGGGGCGTATATTTCTGATAAAGAAGTTGAAAAAATAGTTGACTTTATAAAGAGTAAAGGGGAAGTCAGTTATAGTGAAGATATATTAAATAGTATTGAAAATAATAATAAATCAGATGTAAAAGATGATGTAGAGCAAGATGATACAGACGAGTTTTTAATGGATGCTATAGATTTAGCTGTTGAATCAAAAACCGCATCAACCTCATTTATCCAGAGAAGATTTAAGGTTGGTTATGCAAGAGCGGGGAGAATAATAGATCAAATGGAAGAAAGAGGCGTAATATCTGGTTATCAAGGAAGTAAACCAAGAGAAGTACTAATAACAAAGGAACAACTCCAAGAATTAAAAATGGCATGGGAAAGTTTAAAAAAGATTTCTAAAGAAGGAGCTACGGCGTCGGATTCTCAAAAGTAGGGGGTGGTGATACTTAATTAGTATGAATAATTATAAGAATCAGTTGGAAAAAATACTAGAAAAGAAGAGATTCTCACCTGAGGTAAAGAATCTGTTGCTAAGCATGCTGTATAAGATAGAAAATTCCTATATGGATTATAAAAGTGTGAAGGTAAATGTTATAAGTAGAAACGATTATATAGAAAAATTATTTTATATAATAAAGTATGGTTGTAGAATGATAGAAATTATAAAAAAAGACAATGAAGGTTCACTATATAAAGATATAAAGATAGATAGAGACTATGAAACTATACGTACGTATGCGAATGAAAAGATATTATTATATTCGCTTTTCAAAATAGATGAATATAAAATACAACTAATAGAAGAAAATCAAATGTGGGAAGATGCATTAACAGATTTTATTGAAGTAAGTGTACCGTCTGATATGATTGAAATTTTGAGGGATTTTAATGGTTGGGCATGGGAAGTGTCAAGTAAAGAGATTCCTGATTATATATATAATATGATATATCAATCCCTAAAAATTTTAATTGGTGAGAATTCTATAGAAATAATTCGAAAGTATAACTTAAAGATAATAAAAAATATTTTAACTAGAAAATATAGGGAGAAAATAATAAATAAATATATGGAAAACGTTAAGAATTTGATATTAGCAAAATATAAGAAACAAGAATATGGGCAAGAAATAAAAACGTTTCAAGAAACCTTTTTAGAGTGCATTACTTATAAAGCAATGCAAATAAAAGATAAAGACGAGTTATATAAATCAATATGTGAGTTTAGGTATTATTTAATGGTTCCATTTGATGAAAAAATTACTATAGGTGATGTGGAAGCGTATAACAAACAGTTAAACGAAATTAAGGAAATTTTAATTAGAAAGGCGGTCCAGTTAAAACTAATTAAGGAAATTTCCAAAAATGAAAACGATAACTTTGAAATATTGAAGAATTTATTTAAAACTAGGATAATAAATTTAAAAAAAATATCAGTTGAGGTAATATATAAAGATGATAAATACTATGTAAAATACTATGACTCAAAATTATTAGAAAGTACTTTTAATATAAAACCAGTTAAAGTAAAATTAAAAAAGAGATATAAGATATTTTAAAAGCGACCTTTTGGGGTCGCTTTTAAAATATAATAGGAAAGTTCTCCTTCCCTATTATATAAAAAGGGCTTCGTTTTAAACAACCTTCTTAAAATAGATATTTCTCAATTTCACTCCAAGCATCTTCAGTATAAATTTTCCTTTCAGAGGAAAACGGGATAAAGGTAAGATCTTTTAGAGGGTTTAAGGCAGATTGTAAATCTTTTACTGCTTTATCAACCTTTGTAATCGCAATCTTATCAGCCTTATTTGCAATGATAATACAAGGCAATTCGCTTTTTATAATGTAATCATACATTATTTTATCATTTGTAGTAGGGTTATGCCTAATATCAATCAAAAATATAATTAACTGAATATTTTTACTTGAAACTAAATATTGTTCAATAAAAGTACCAACCTTACTTTGTTCTGTTTTTGACATTTTACTATATCCATAACCAGGGAGGTCAACAAAGTAGAATTTACTATCAATATCATAGAAATTAATTAATCTAGTTTTTCCTGGTTCACTGCTTGTACGTGCAAGTTTTTTTCTATTTATCATCGTATTAATAAACGATGATTTACCAACGTTTGATTTACCAACTAAAACAACCTCAGGGAGGTTAGTGTCAGGGTATTGTTTAGGGCTTACTGCTGAAATTCTGAATTCTGCGTTTTTAACTATCATTTTTCTACTCTCCTTTATTTACATAATAGTAATAGTATACAATAAAAATACAAAAAAGTCAAATGAAAAATATCATAAAAAGACAAGACAAACATATACATTAAAAAGAAAAAAGTAAGAAGGTGATTATTATAGAAAGAATAATTAGTCAGCAAGAGAGGATAAGTAGAGCGGAGGAGATATATAATAGAAGAAAAATAGACAGAGGAATAAGAGTACCAGAGAAAATGGTAAATAAAAAAGCAAAGAAAAAGAGAGGATATTTTAAAAAATTTATATTTTGTATAAATATATATATAATTGTTATTGTAGCACAAAACTATAATTATATTTTTTCAGAAGATATAATACATAAAACACAAGAAATTCTAACTTATAATGTAAAGGTTGGAGAGATATATACAAAAGTTGTTGAAGGTTTTGTAAGTATAAAAAATGATGTAAATAGTTTTTTTACACAAAACAAACGACAAAGCACAGAAGAGGATTCTGTAGGAAATGGGGAAATGGAAGGAATATCACAAGAGGAACAGATAAATCAAGAGGACGATGTTATATCTAAAAATGAGAATGAGGGGGCAGGAATAGGGGGGGGACCAGAAGAAGAGGTTGAGAAAGTGGAAAAAACTCAAATGGAAATAGATGCTGAATATATAAAAGAAAATTGCAATCTCTCATTACCAATAAAGGGAGTGGTAACGTCGAGGTTTGGTGTTAGAGAATCGACAGATATAATATCGTCTAATCATAAGGGAATAGATATAGGTGCAAATTTGGGGAGCATCATAAAATCCAGTATGGATGGGGTTGTGACGGATGTTCTGACAGATGAATATTATGGAAAATATTTAAAAGTACAGGATGGCGAAATTACAACGGTGTATGCCCATTGCCAATCAATATATGTCAGGAAAGGCGACAATGTAAAGTTAGGACAAAATATAGCGGAGGTTGGGGTTACAGGAAAAACAACTGGCCCACATTTACATTTCGAAATAAGAAGAGAAAATAGGGTTGTAAATCCTGAATACATACTTACTTTCTAAGATTAATAGTTAAAGGGGAAAAAATGAAAATAAAGGTTGATTTTAAAATAATTTTAGCTATAATAATTTTTTACATAACTGAACAATTAGAACTATATTTTATTTTAATGTTATTTGTATTTCTACATGAGTGCGGACATTTATTAGTTGGATATTTATTTGGGTATAGGTGTGAAGAAATAAACATCCATACGTTAGGAATATCTGTGACTTTTAAAGTACCCGTGGATGATTATAATAAAAAAATATTAAAAAGCAATATAGTCTTATTAAAGAAGTCAATTATTGCGGCTGCTGGACCTGTGATTAATTTTATATTAATAATATTAGTAAGTTTAAATCCTAAAATATTTGCAATGAATCCAGAAATTGCAATTTATTCTAATTTATTAATAGGGTGTTTTAATATGATACCAATATATCCTTTAGATGGAGGTAGAATTTTAAAAAATATTTGTACGATTTTTTTGGGAATAAGGAAGGGAAGAAGGTTGACAAGCATAATAATGAATACTTTAATGATAGTATTAACTGCAGTATCAAGTATAATGATATTATATTATAAGAATATAGCAATATTTTTAATAGTAGTATACTTATGGTATTTAGTAATAAGAGAGGAAAACAAGAAATTTTAAATTTCTTGCTTTTTTTTGTTTTATATGATAAAATGTAAGACATAAGAAAATGGGAGGATGAATAGGGATGGAAAAGATTATTTTAACAGGGGATAGACCTACAGGGAAATTGCATTTAGGCCATTATGTAGGGTCATTAAAAAATAGAGTGGAATTACAAAATTCAGGGGAGTATGATAAAATATATGTAATGATAGCAGATGCTCAAGCAATAACAGATAATATAGATAATTTAGAAAAGATAAGGCAAAATGTAATAGAAGTTGCACTTGATTATTTATCTTGTGGGATTGACCCAAAAAAAACTATTATCTTCTTACAATCACAGATTCCAGAGTTATGCGAACTTACATTTTATTATATGGATCTAGTAACTGTATCAAGACTTCAGAGAAATCCAACAGTAAAAAATGAAATTAAATTGAGAAATTTTGAAAAAAGTTTACCAGTAGGATTTTTTACATATCCAATAAGCCAAGCAGCAGATATAACAGCTTTTAACGCAAACTGTGTACCTGTTGGAGAGGATCAACTTCCTATGTTAGAGCAGGCAAGGGAAATCGTAAGAAGCTTTAATACTAAATTTGATGAAGTGTTAGTTGAACCACAAGCATTACTTCCTAAAAATCAGGCTTGTGCAAGATTACCAGGATTAGATGGAAAAAATAAAATGAGTAAATCTCTAGGAAATTGTATCTATCTTTCAGATTCTCCAGAAGAAATCAAGAAAAAGGTAATGTCGATGTATACGGATGAGAATCACATTAAGATTGAAGATCCAGGGAGAGTTAAAAATAATGTAGTGTTTACTTATTTAGATGTATTTTGTAAGGATGAACATTTTGTGAAATATTTACCAGAGTATAAAAATTTAGATAAACTGAAAGCACATTACAAAAAAGGTGGACTTGGAGATGTTAAAATAAAGAGATTTTTAAATGATATTCTTCAAGAGGAACTAAGACCAATTAGAGAGAAGAGGCTAAAACTTCAAGATAATATTGAAGAGGTATATAAAATTTTATCTAAAGGAAGTAAAAAAGCTAAAATAGTTGCTGAAGAAACTTTAAAGAGGGTTAAGGAAGCAATGAAGATAAATTATTTTGATGATGAAGAATTAATCGAAAGACAAAAAGAAAGATTTTCAAAGTAAAAAATGAAAGAAGGAAAATATATGGATAATAAAGTAGAACCAAGAACCCTTTCGGGTACAATGGAGTTGTTACCAAAGGAGCAAATTAAGTTTAATAACATGTTAGATAAAATTAAAAATGTATATGAGAAATTTGGCTTTTTACCATTAGATACTCCCATTATTGAGTTATCAGAGGTATTACTTGCGAAAGCAGGGGGGGAAACTGAAAAACAAATATACAGATTTAATAAAGGGGACAATGATTTATGTTTGAGATTTGACTTGACTGTACCACTTGCAAAATATGTTTCTAAAAATCAAAATGAATTAGCATTTCCTTTTAGAAGATATCAAATAGGGAAAGTGTATAGAGGCGAAAGACCTCAAAAAGGTAGATACAGAGAATTTTACCAATGTGATATTGATATCATTGGAGATGATAATTTATCCGTATTAAACGATGCAGAAATGCCAAGCATTATTTACAATATATTTAGTGAATTAGATTTTGGAGATTTTACAATTTGTATTAATAATAGAAAAATATTAAATGGTTTATTTGAAGAATTAGGGCTAAAGGATATGCAAGTTGATGTAATGAGAATTATTGATAAAATAGATAAAATTGGAATTGAAAATGTTAAAGAAGAATTTAGAAAAATAAATGTACCAGAAAGTATAATTCAAAAAATTGAAGAGTTCCTAAATATTTCAGGTTCAAATAGTGAAAAGATAGAGAAACTTGGAAATCTAAAGATAGAAAATGAAATTTTTAAAATTGGATTTGAGGAGTTAAAACAAGTAATTGAAGCTGCATATATGTTTGGGGTTCCAGAAAAGAACATTAATATAGATTTGAAAATTGCAAGAGGTTTAGATTATTACACAGGAACTGTTTATGAAACAATTTTAAATGATTATAAGTCATTAGGAAGTGTTTGTTCAGGTGGAAGATATGACAATTTAGCTGAGTTTTATTCTAATAAAAAATTCCCAGGGGTAGGAATTTCAATTGGATTAACTAGGTTATTTTATCAACTAAATGAGATGAATTTAATTAAAGAAAAAGATGAGTCTATGGCACAAGTTTTAGTAACAACTGTTGATAATAATTTTAAAGAAGCGGTAAATGTAGCAACTAAGCTTAGAACCAAAAATATCAAAACAGAGATTTATTTAAATGATAAAAAATTAAAACAAAAAATGAAATATGCAGATAAGTTAGAAATTCCTTATGTACTTTTAGTAGGTGGAGAAGAATTAGAAAAAGGAGAGTATGTTTTAAAAAATATGAAAACAGGAGAACAATTAAGTGTCAAAAAAGATAGTATTATCGATTCGTTGAGGTTACAATTAGACAAAATCTAAAATAAGGAATAAGGAAAATAATTATGAATATATGAAAAATCAGAGCGATTATAAAAAACTGTTTCTAAAATTTATATTTGTAAAGGAGGGAATTATAAATGAATAATGATGATATAGTTTTTAAAAATGATAATATTAAATTTAATTATCGAGTGGCTGGAATTTTTGAATACAACAATAAATATTTAATACAAAAGAGTGAAAAAGATGATTTTTATAGTCTTATAGGTGGAAAAGTGAAATTTGGAGAAAAAACAGTAAGTGCTTTAGAGAGGGAAGTAATGGAAGAAATCGGTTTTGAAATTCCTAAGGATAAAACTAGATTGATTAGGGTATGCGAAAATTTTTTTCAATATAGTTCTACAAGATACCATGAAATACTATTTATTTATTTAATAGATATTAGAGAGGATGATATTATCGAAAAACAGAAATCTTTTAGGTGTGTTGATAAGGATACTACAATGATGTTGTGGAAGAGTGAACAAGAAATAGAAAAATTAGATTTAAGACCTGAAAATTCAAAGGATATATTGAAGAATAAAGAACTAAAGCATGAGGTAATAGTTGAATAAGAAAATTGGAAAGGACTTTCTATTATACAAAAAAGCGAGGCTGTGAAAAAATACAGCTTCGCTTTTTTGAGAGTTTATGAATTATAGAAATTACATTCTAATGATGATTTAAGAGAAAAATCTCTACATGTGTAATCTCCAGAATCATAAGAAGACAATAGATGATTGTAAAAATACTCTGAAATAGATATATCATTTAACCAAAAACCTTTTGAGGGTTTTCTTGAACTTAATTTAGGAACTATAGAATTATATTCGGTTAACACCAT
>JAUNSP010000089.1 GCA_030539155.1 Clostridia bacterium | reverse complement strand
TCTAAAACAGAGTAGAAAGTAGCCACACGTTGGAGTTTATATATTTTTTTATTAATCGACGAGTTCTTGAAGTTGAAAAGTAGTAGAAAGCCTTAAATAGTTTTGAGCAACCGAACGTTTGTAGAAACTATTTTAGGCTTTCTAAAGCTTTGAAACGAAGGAGAGGAAGTTAATAAAAAATATATAAACTCCAAGCAAGATGTGGCGGATTAATACATATATATCAACATATTTAGTAGATAATTTTTTCTAAAATAATATTTACATCTCAACCTCAACTTCCCAAATTCCTGTATTCTGTAACATAATTTCCTTATTTTTAACTACATCTCCGTTAAGTTTTATAACTTCTACCCCTGTATTTTTTCCATTTGGATTTTTCACCTCAATATTATAAATACTATCTTTATATTTATAATGAATAGAATATGCCCTCCATTCTTTTGGTATACAAGGTTCTATCTTTAAAATTCCTTTTTCAATTTTAAGACCTAGGATATATTCAATTCCTGCATCATACATCCAACTACTTGAACCGGTGTACCAGGTCCACCCACCCCTACCGAAGTAAATTTCCCCTTCCATATATATCAGCAGGAATCACATACGGTTCTACCTTATATTTTTGTGATGCCTCTCTTGTTCTTGTATGCTCAATCGGATTTATCATTCTAAAGAATTCCCCTGCCTTATCCCCAAAACCAAGCATTGCCTCCGCAATAATTACCCAAATGGCAGCATGAGTGTATTGTGCTTACAACCATTTTTAGGCACTTGCCTTGTTTTTCTCATAATCTTTTTTGGCACATATAAATTTATTATTTAAATTTTGTAATGATTTAAAATTAAAATACACATCAACTTGTTTGTTTTCATGAATTTCAATCCTATTTATAAATTCCCTTATAATTTCCTTTGTAGGTTTCTTTAACTCTAAAAATTCTTTAACTAAATCATCCATTCCTCCATGATTTTCTTTAGAATTTTCCGACTTAAGTTCCACTTCCAACTCTTTAATTTCTTCATTTATTTCTTTTACTAATTGTTTTGTTTTAGTAGCATTTTTCATATACTCTTCTGGAGAAATTATTCCGATTTAATCTATCATCATACATTAAATCTAATTTTTTTGTTTCATTTTCAATAGCCTTATTTAAATCTTCAATTTGTTTTTTTCTATCAAACTCTTGTGCTTGTTTTGATTTTGTCTGTTTTGCAATTTCCTCAAGCTTAACTTGATTTGTATATTCCATGCAAATATCCTTTAAAAGATTTATCATTTGCTCTTCAAATACTTGATAATTAAAATTGTGTGGTGAACATATATCAAATTTTCCAAACCTGCCATATCTTTGACATCTACCATAAATATTTCCATACTTATCTGCACTTCGTATTCCAATATATCCTTTACAATCATAACATCTAAGTAAACCTTTAAAAAGATAATCTTTTCTAACTACCCTAGAACCTTTTGTTGCCTGAATTATTTTTCCTACTCTTTCAAAATCTTGAATAGATATTATTGCTTCATGCATATTTGGAACCCTAATCCAATCCTCCTCTGGTAAATTAATAAATTTTTTAGACTTAAAACTAACTTTTTTTCTCTTTCCCTGTACAATAGTTCCTGTGTATATTTCATTAGATAAAATAAATCTTACAGTTGATTGTTGCCAAAAGCCATAAGTTAATGACCTCTGTCCTCTTTTTTTCTTTGCATAATCTGATGGAATTGGAATTTTTGATTTAGTTAAAAAATCTGCAATCTGCATTGTTCCAAAACCCGATAAATATTTTTCATAAATTAATTTAACAACATTTGCTGCTTCCTCATCTACCACTAAATGATATTTATTCTCTGAATCCCTTTTGTAACCATAAGGTGGAGTTCCTAAATACTGTCCTAAGTCCCTTTTAGATTTTAATACACTATTAATTTTTTTAGATGTATCTTTTGCATACATCTCATTTAATATTGATTTAAATGGTGCTATATCATTGTTTGAATTATCATAAGCTGTATCTATGTTATCTAAAATTGCTACAAATCTTATTTGATTTTCCGGAAAATATGTTTCAATATAAAAACCTGATTGTACATAGTTTCTTCCTAGTCTTGATAAATCTTTTGTAATAACCATATTTATTTTTCCGTGATTCAATATCCTTTATCATTTTATTAAATCCTGGTCTATCAAAACTTGTTCCACTTATTCCATCATCAACATATTCAGAAATATAGTTTAATCTATTTTCTTTAACATATTGCATCAATAAAGTTCTTTGATTTTGTACGCTCTCACTTTCCTTATACTTTTCTTTTTCCTCATCTTCCCTTGAAAGCCTTATATATATACCCACTCTATAATCAATATTTTTTATTATATTATCTCTCAAATTTACCTCCTTTACTGCCTTTTTATGATGAGATAATATTGATACTCTACTCATAATATATCATATTATTCTTTTTTTTACAATAGATCTCAAATGCTCTCTCGATTATATTTTCAAAATTTTTTCCTTCATCATTAAAAATAATGTTTATTTTAAAATCACTTTTTTTTCTATATTCCCTTTTACTCTTTTTCTCTTCTCCCATAAAGTGCCCCCTTTTTATTATTTTTTGCTTTTTTTATTTTTTTAAACAAAAAACCAATTAAGAAATTGCTCTTAATTGATTGGACACTTAAACCTATTTTTTTACATTATTTTTTTAATATTTTTAACTTTTTAAAATAAAACTTCTAAA
>JAUNSP010000088.1 GCA_030539155.1 Clostridia bacterium | reverse complement strand
AAATGTTTACAAAAAGTTGAATTATTGGCTAAAATTTGTTAAAATAGTATATATTATATAAAAAATTATAAAGATAGGAAAAGTTTATTATGAGTATTGAAAATGAATTGAAATTTCTTATATTAAAAGAAAAAAGTCTTGAAGATATATTACGACAGTTAGAATTATATAATTTTAAAATGGAACCAAGTTCGAAAAAAAGTAATTTTCAAGTTGATGAATATTTCGATACAAGGAATTTTGACATAGAAAAATATGGTGGAAGTTTACGTATAAGAAAAAAAGGCGAGGAATCTTACATAACATATAAAAAACCAATTAGTTCAAATGATAAATATAAATCAAGAAATGAATACGAAATTGAAATATCACCAAACACGACAATACAACAAGCTATAAAACTTATAGAAGGTAAATTTAATATTTCAATAGAAAATGATGTTAATCCTATATTAACTGTTGAAAACAATAGACATTATGCAAACATTATTGCACCAGATTCGTCAAAAATTGAAATTGCTATTGATGATTTAAAGTGTACGGATGGTACAACGCATAAAAAATTTGATATGAAAAATGAATTAGAATGTGAAGTTTTATCTGGAAATCCTGAAAATTTAAAAATATTAGCTGCAATAATATCAGAAGAACTAGAAGGGGAAATGCCAAATCAAATATCAAAGTATTCTAGAGCAAGAAAGGAAATTTCAGAACAACAAAGCAATATGTCTTTAAAAGAGATAACAGCATGTTATGTAATAAGTTCAATACTAAAAAGTACCGAATTTAAACAATTAAAGTATAAGGGACAAATATTTCATAATTATTTAAAAAAAACAGAAACAAATTTAGATAATTTGGAAAATCCTGAATATTTAATTAAGCAAATATCAAAAGTAAAGAGAGAGAAAAATTACAATCCAGGCAAGCCTAAAAATTTAGAGGAGTTATTCTTATGTTTTTTTTCAGATATAGAATATCCCACAATGGAAAATTATGTAAGCAATTTTTTAAATGAAAATTATTATAATAATGAAGATTTATTAACAAATAGAATGAGCCATTCACAACAAGTATCATTAGCAACAGGACTAGCTTGTAAAAGCAAAAATATAATAATTAGTGATGATGAAAGACTAGTTACTATTTTCTCAGCATTATTTCATGATATAGGACATGTGCCATTTGCTCATAGAATGGAGAAAACATTACAGAGCATAGATGGGAATTTTTCGCATGAAATAAATGGAAAAAATGTTGTACAAAGAATACGTAGCGATAATGCAGAAGATATTAGTAATGAAATAATGAGAAAAATGGAAGGATTAGATGAGTCAACAGTTAAACAGGAAGTTGATATGGCATATAACTCAATTATTTCTGCAATAGAAGAACATAGTAGGACAAATTTTGAATATAGAGGGCAAGGTATAAATGTACAATTGCCAAGAGAATTTGATAAAGTGGCATATGCTATTAGTGACATAGTAGATGCGACCAAAGAAGATAAAAATATTGATATAATATCTAAAAAATGGCAAGAAGATACGATTAGTGAATTATCGGTAGGTTATGAAGAAAGAGATAATGAAATAAGTGGTAAAGTTCAAAAATTTACTGATATGATACAAAAGAAAAAATATGGTGAATTATTTACTTCAATAGTTAATACTATAAGAACTAACAAAAGACCAGGAATAGATTATTATGAAATAGATACAGATATGTGGGATATAATTAATAAAAGCATTAAAAGAGTTAGGACATTAAGAGAAACAAATGTAATAAACAATGAAAGTGAAAAAATGGAGAGGTTTTCAGTAATGATGGCGTTATTAAAAATTACAGAAAATTCTGAGCCAAATAAAAGTGTACGAAATGCTTGGCAGAAAACATTGCAAGAAATTACTAAGATGAACGATTTAGATATGTTAGAATATGCAAAACAAGTTTTAAAGCAAGTGGGCGAAAAAAAAATAGAGGATGTTTTTCATATAGACAGAAAGCAAATTCAGAGTTTGAACGATACTAATAAAGAAATTAAATTATCAGGAGATGTAGAGTTATCTGAGTTAGTAAACGAATTAGACATTAGTAATGCTACAATGGAAAGAATTAAAATAGTTGATAAGTATTATAAAAATAATATGCCAAATAGTACATTATGTATTAGAACTATAATAGGAACAGACAAAAAAATTTTAATAGTAAAAACTTCACATGATAAACCAGGAATGTCATATATTAGTAGGAGCAAACAAGTAGTAGAAGGAACAATAGAAGATAGTACAGATGAATTGATTTTTGAATATAATTTAAAGTATCGTGAAGCTTTAAAGGAATTAGGAGAGGAATTTTTAGTTAAAAAAAACAGACTAATAATACAAGGGAAAACGCCAAATGGAGAATTATGCATAGTTCAAGACGATTCACTAGCCGAAAATAAAAGCTCAGAGGTAGAGCTTCCTAAAGGTATTGAAATAAAAATGCTACAAGGTGATATTGAAGAAGTAAAGATAAAAATAAAAGAATTACTTCGTAAAAAACTAGGGGAAAAATATAAAAAAGCTTATGTAAAAAAGTCAACACATAAAATAGCTGAAGAAATGTTGAATTCATCTCAAGAAAGAGATTTAGGATAGTAAGGTAGCCTAACCTTATTATATACGGAAAAATGAGGAAATACTGATAAATCAATGTTTCCTCATTTTTTTGGAGGCGACACCCGGATTTGAACCGGGGAATCAGAGTTTTGCAGACT
>JAUNSP010000087.1 GCA_030539155.1 Clostridia bacterium | reverse complement strand
CAACATCTGTCAAAGATTCAACTATTCCATCAACTCTATTAATATATAATTTAAACATTAAAAAGTATCCAAGAGTTATTTTCCCTATAATAAAGAAATATCCGGCTGTTACTAAAATTAAAAACAACAAAATAAAATAAATGAAATTATTTGTAACATAATACATTACTTGACAATTCTTTATTTTCTTTTTATCAAAAAACATATTATCCATTGTTTTAAAAATGTTTTTCTCTATATTATTCTTTATTCCCAACGACTTTATTTCTCTAATGCCAGAAATATTCTCTGTAGATTCCTTTACATATTTATCTGCATCCTTTTTTATTAATTTTTGTTTATCTTTTATTTTAGGTAAAAACTTTCCAGAAATAATTCCCATAACAAATGCTAGAACAATAAACTCAATTCCAACTATAATTGATATTTTGAAAGAAATAAATAGAATAATAATAAGTGTAATCAATTCACATCCCGTTTTAATTATTCTTGCCAATAATTCCATAATATTATCTGGATCAGTGTATAATCGATTAATGAATTCACCTACTCCATATTTTTCAAATGCTATTACTGGAAGCTTATCTATTTTTTTATATAAATCCTTACTTAAATTTTTCATAAATGTTAATTCTAGGTAATTATATAAATGCTCTCTAAATCCCATAATAACTGTTGATGTACAAATATTCATCACTACCATTGTTGAAATAAAAATAGTAAACATTTTTAAATTCTTTTCTATTAAAAATTCTACTCCTTTTCCCCACAAATATCCACCCAGTATTGTTGGTAAGAATGATATAGCAACTAATACAACATAACAGATCAATTTACTTCTATCATTTTCTAAATATTTTAAAATAATAGAGAACCACTTATTTTTCATCTTTTCCCCCTTAAATTAAGATTTCTATATTATATCATAATTTACATAAAAAGTAAAGATTGTATTTGAATAAAAAGAGGGGAATTCGAGGCTGCTGAAAAAATCCCTTTTTTAGTTTTGTATAAAAAAGAACTTGTATTTATTTTATTTTCATGATAAAATCATTTCAAATGTTTAATATAATTATATAAATATTTAAATATGCATATAGGAGTTAATATATGGAAACTAAAAATATTAGAAAAAGAAACAATACAAGAAAAATAATGGTAGGAAATGTTCAAATAGGCGGACAAAATAAAGTTGTAATACAATCAATGTGTAATACTAAAACTAAAGATGTAGAATCAACAATTAAACAAATTTTAGATATGGAAAAAGTGGGGTGCGAAATTATCAGGGTAGCATGTCTAGATATAGAAGATGCAAAATCTATAGCAGAAATTAAAAAATTTATCCATATACCAATTGTTGCAGATATACATTTTAATTATAAAATTGCATTAGAAGCAATTAATTCAGGAGTTGACAAGGTTAGAATTAATCCAGGAAATATAGGGCAAGAAGATAAAATAGAAAAGGTTGTAGATGCATGTAAACAAAAGCATATACCAATTAGAATTGGTGTTAATGCTGGTTCACTTGAAAATGATTTATTAAAAAAATATGGAAAACCAACAGCTCAGGCAATGGTAGAAAGTGCAAAAAGACATGTAGAAATATTAGAAAATCTTGATTTTTATGATATAGCAATTTCATTAAAATCCTCTAATTTAGATTTATGTATTGAAGCATATGAGCAAGTTGCTAAAACATTTGATTATCCTCTTCATTTAGGAATAACAGAGGCAGGTACTGAATTTAGTGGAACAATAAAATCAAGTATAGGATTAGGATATATGTTAAGACAAGGAATTGGAGATACCATTAGAGTATCATTATCTGATAACCCAATAAAAGAGATAGAAGTAGCCAAAGAGATATTAAAAGATTGTAACTTATATTCGAATTCTCCAACATTAATTGCATGTCCAACATGTGGAAGAACACAAATTGATTTAATTCCCATAGCAAAAGAAGTGGAAACATTTTTAAAAACAATAAAATCAAATATAACAGTAGCAGTAATGGGCTGTGCTGTAAATGGTCCAGGTGAAGCAAGAGAAGCTGATATAGGGATTGCAGGAGGAATTAAAGAAGGACTATTATTTAAAAAAGGTGAGATAATAAAAAAAGTTAAACAAGAAGAAATTGTAAAGGTGTTAAAAAAAGAAATTATAGAATCAGAAAAAAAAAGAAAATCAAACAACAACTACTACTCAGACAGAAGTTTCTGAACCAATAAAAGAAAATAAAACAGAAGTATCACAACCAAAGGAAGAACAAAAAGAGCAAACAACTTCTACTGCTACAACAGGATTGTGTAAAGAATTTAAGGAAGCAATGGATAGTTATGAATCTTTTATTAATGAATATATAACATTTATGAAAAAATATAAGGCTTCAAATGGAACTGACATGAGTTTAATTTCGGATTATGCAAAATATATGAGTAAATATGCTGAATTTTGAAAAATGGGATGATGAGGATATGAATACTGCTGAAGCATCTTATTATCTTGATGTACAAACAAGAATTAATAAAAAACTAATAGAAATTGCTCAATAAAAAAATTATTAAATAGACCATCTTCCAAAAAAGAGTGGTCTATTTTCGAGGCTACCCAAAATTCCTACTCCTTATTTCTATATCATATTTCCTTATTAATAATATCTAACAATAATTTTTTTCTTCTCATAATATACATTATTATATATTTTTTTTGTTTTTGACTAATTATATTATTTGGAATTTTATTAACTATATTTTTAACTATAT
>JAUNSP010000086.1 GCA_030539155.1 Clostridia bacterium | reverse complement strand
TAAAATGATTTTTACCTAAAATGTAAAATAATATTTACTTTTTTTGAAAAGTAGTGTATAATATATAGTATAAGGTACAAAATTTATTTATAGAAAGAAGTGAGTAGAATGAAAGAATATTTACCAAGAATAATTGATAAAGAGATTGAGTCCCTTTTAGAAGTTATGGGTGGAGTGTTAATTGAAGGGTGTAAATGGTGTGGAAAATCCACAACTGCGAATAAGCATGCAAAAAGTATATTAGAGTTTCAAAATCCAGATAAAAGGCAAGAGTTTGAAAATATTAAAAATACTAAACCATCATTATTTTTAGAGGGAGAAAAGCCTAGATTATTCGATGAATGGCAAATGTATCCCGTAGTATGGGACAGTATTCGTATAAATGTTGATAATACAGGGTTAAAAGGACAATATTTATTAACTGGTTCAGCCAAACCAAGTGAAGGGCAAACAATGCATACAGGGACAGGCAGAATATCAAGGGTTCTTATGAGGCCTATGAGTTTATATGAATCAAAAGATTCTAATGGAAGGGTTTCAATAAAGGACATAATGTTAAACAAGGATATAAAAGGGGTATCAGATTTAGCTCTAGAAGATTTGGCAAAAGTTATAGTACGAGGTGGATGGCCTGCGGCATTAGAAATAAAAGGAGAGAATAAATATAAAGTGGCAAGGGAATATGTAAAGGCACTAATTCATGAAGAAGTAAATAGCATTGATGGAATTGAGAGAAATGCTAGTAAAATGACAGCAGTTTTGAGGAGTTTTGCTAGAAATATATCAACACCCGTACTAAATTCAACCATAATTGAGGATGTAAAAAATAATTTTGGAAGCGAAGTTTCCAGACCAACAGTTAATGATTATATAGATACATTAGAAAAATTATACGTTATAGAAAATATTAATGCAACTAATTTGAATTTTAGGTCGAAATCAGCAATTAGAACAAATAGTAAAAAGGAATTTGTAGATCCATCAATTGCTACAGCTATACTTGAACTTACCCCAGATGATTTATTAAAAGATTTAAACTTATTTGGATTTTTATTTGAATGTTTGTGTATAAGGGATTTGAAGGTATATACACAAAGTTTAAACGGGGAAATTTCATTTTATAGGGATGAAAATCAGTTTGAGGTAGATGCAATTTTGAGATTACAAAATGGTAAATGGGGAGCTATTGAAATTAAATTAGGTGCTGGATATATAGAAGGGGCAGCTAAGAATTTATTAAAATTTAAGGATAAAGTTGATACAAAGAAATGTGGAAAACCTGAATTTTTGATGGTATTAACAGGCAGTGAGTATTCATATAGGAGAGAAGATGGGGTCTATGTAGTATCCATAGGTTCATTAAAAAATTAAACATAAAAATAAAACTAATTTTTTGTTATCTTAAAAGTTGACAAATTATGTTAAATAATATATAATGTGGTCATTGAAATTTGTAATAGGATCTTTTATAATAAAATAATTTTGAAAAAGGCAAGAAGGTAATAATATTAACTAGCCGGAATAAGAGTATAAATGCTAATCATAATATCATAAGTAACTATGTTAAATAAAATAATTAAGATAGGAAGGATGATAATATGGAAAAGAAAATATTCCTGAAAAACAATTACAACAGCATTTCAGCGGGGAGGAATTATACAGAGGCAATAGATAGTGAAGGGAAACTCTATACATTGGGAAATAATAGTTTAAATCCAAAACATATAATGGGGAATAGATTTATCTCTGTTTCAGCAGGGGTTTTCCACACAGTAGCAATAGATAGACGAGGTAAACTCTATACATGGGGATATAATGGACATGGAGAACTGGGAGATGGCACAAAGAAAGAACATTTAACTCCAAAACATATAACGGGGAATAGATTTATCTCTGCTTCAGCAGGGCCAGATCACACAGTGGCAATAGATAGTGAGGGTAAACTTTATACATGGGGATGTAATTACTGTGGAGAACTGGGAGATGGCACAAAGAAAGAACGTTTAACTCCAAAACATATAATGACAGAAACTAGATTTATTTATGCTTCAGCTGGGTCAAATCATACAGTGGCAATAGATAGTGAGGGTAAACTCTATACATGGGGGGATAATAGTCTAGGAGAACTGGGAGATGGCACAAGGAAAGAATGTTTAATTCCAAAACATATAATGACAGAAACTAGATTTATTTTTATTTCAGCTGGGTCAAATTATACGGTGGCAATAGATAGTGAGGGTAAACTTTATACATGGGGATGTAATTCCTGTGGACAACTAGGAGATGGCACAAGGAAAGAACGTTTAGCTCCAAAACATATAATGACAGAAACTAGATTTATTTATGCTTCAGCAGGTAGAAGTCATACAGTGGCAATAGATAGACAAGGTAACCTTTATACGTGGGGATATAATGGATATGGACAGCTTGGAGACGGCAAAACAAAAGAACGCTTAAATCCTAAACATATAATGACAGGAACTAGATTTATTTGTGTTGCAGCTGGATATTCTCATACGGTAGCAATAGATAATAAATGGAAACTCTATACATGGGGATATAATGGATTTGGACAACTTGGAGACGGCACAACGGAAAATTGTTTAAAGCCAAAGCAAATAATGGAAGGTACTAGATTTGGTTACTTAAATAAAAGTATCGAACAGGGAGAGGCGAACTTAGAAAAAAAGACTGTATACTCTGAATATGGATTATCTCTTAAAAATGTAACCGAGGAAAACATTGTTGCAGGGTGTGTTGAGGCAGGAATTCCAGT
>JAUNSP010000049.1 GCA_030539155.1 Clostridia bacterium | reverse complement strand
AAAGAATTACTTAAAAAAGGCAGAGGTGCGGAAATTTTTTCGGGCTCTAATTTTGATGTGCAAAAATTTAATAATTGTGGACAAAATGTGGATACAAATTCTTATAACTCAAAAGGTATTACATTAATCGCCCTAATTATTACCATTGTAATTATGCTAATTTTAGCAGGCATTACAATTAATCTAACATTAGGAGAAAATGGTATTTTCCAAAAAGCAAAACTTGCAAAACAAAATTATGAACTTGCATCAGCAAAGGAAAAATTAGAAATGGATTATGCATCTTGCCAAATGGGTGGTACAGTAGAATCAACAATGGAGGAGTATTTATTAGGAGATTTAAATGAATTGGAAATGTATAATAGACTTCCATATAACCCGGAAAGTGATGCTGTAACAGCTCAAACAACAGAGGCAGCAGTAGTTGTGGGTGAAAAGGTTTATTGTGTATATTTAGATAATATTTTAGATGATACAGTTACAAATAAAATCAAAGTAGTATTAGAAGAAGATGATAATGTAATGATGGCAGATACTAATGCAAGTAGTGAATGTGGTTGGTTAGGAACAGGAATATCAAGGGGGGAAATAACAGCGATTACTTTTTTAGATACACAATTGAGTAATGAAACACAATATCCAAGAACTGTTCTAAACCAACAAGGAGAAGTTTCAGGAATAGAGGTAAGTCAAGGAGTGATAGAGGCAGTATCAAACCCATTTGATATAACATCGGCAGGACATAAGGAAAAAAGTGTAATGTGCTGGAAATCAGAAGATAATAAGGTATACATTTGGGGAAAAGGTGGGGTTACGGCACCTTTTAACTGTACTAATTTATTTGCAGCAATAAATAATATAGAAGTTCTAGATTTAACTTATTTTAATATAAAGAATGTAATTTGTATGGGATCAATATTTGATGGTTGTTCTAAATTAAGAAATATTATTTTAGGAACAAATTTTAATACAGAAAAAGTAAATAGTATGAATTGTATGTTTGCAAGATGTCCGTTATTAGAAGGTTTAAATTTAGAAAATAAATTTGATACAAGTAATGTTGTTAATATGAATGGAATGTTTTACAATTGTCAATCATTGCAAAGTTTATCATTAGGTAACAAGTTTGATACAAGTAAAGTTAAAGATATGAGGAAGATGTTTGACAATTGTCAATTATTGCAAGATTTATCGTTAGGGGATAAATTTGATACAAGTAATGTTAAAGATATGGGTTCTATGTTTGGTGATTGTCAATTATTGCAGGATTTATTGTTAGGGGATAAATTTGATACAAGTAATGTTAAAGATATGGGTTCTATGTTTGCCAATTGTATATCATTGCAAAATTTATCATTAGGTAATAAATTTAATACTAGTGCAGTTAATAATATGCAACATATGTTTATTGATTGTGTAAATTTAGAAAATTTAGACATGGGAGATACATTTGATATCTCAAATGTAACAACTATGCAAGGGATGTTTGCGAGGCTAAGGAAGATAAAAATTATTAATTTTGGAAATAGTAATTTTAAATTGGATAATGAAATAATAACTACTTCTACGTTTTCGGATACACCAAGCATAAATCAAGAATTTCCGAGAACAGATTATGAAGTAGTAGTAATTGTAAAGGATGAAGATGTCAAAGATTGGATTTTTGATAAAGGTTTAAGAACAAAAAATAATATTAATGTAATTTACCAAAATTTAAATGGAAACATAATAGAATAGAAAATGGTAAAATAAATTTTAAGAATACAGAATATAGAGATAATATAAAAATATTAGAGGTTCGGGCAGCTCAAAAATGGCATAAAGTATTTTAAAGTACATTATGCTATTTTTGTTCTATTTTATATTTAGTTTATTTCTCATTTTATAAATGTTTTTTCAATTAAAACTAGACTCTATGAATTTAGTTCTTTTAATAGTTCATCTACATCTATGCCATGGACATCGCAAGCCTCTTCTATTGTTTCTGCCTGTGATGCAGGGCAACCTAAACAATGCATACCTGCGCCTAATAAAATATCTGCCTTTTCAGGTGCATTTTCTAATATTTCACCGATTTTTGTTGTTCTATCAAATTTCATAATAATCATTCCTTTCACTTTAATATTACAAATTTTATCATAAATTTTTAAAAAAGTATAGACAAATTGAAAAATTTGTAGTATATTATTAATTACTTTATATTCTTTTTACAAATTTTTACAAATAACGAGAGGTGATGACAATAAATAATTTAGTAATTTACTTTTTTATATCATATATTATAAATTTTTTTATCACAATTTATTCAATTTATGACTTTTTTGATACAATAATTTTTCACAATCTACAAGGTTCCAAATTAAAACTAAAAAAAATGAATTAATAATTTATTAAAATTCTTTGAAGGGAGGGTTTTATATATTTCAATTAAAAAAACAGGTAGCTTTTATTATTTTTATAATGGCGTATTTAATATTGCATTATTTTATTTTTAAATCGATTTTTACATCAACTATAGTTATGATTCCATTTGCGTTAACACCATTTAATGTAGTAGAAAAATCGCCAGAACTTTGGAAAATAATTAAAGTTTCTTACATTTTTCTTTGTGTGAGTTCATCAATTTTGATGTATAATTTCTTCTATAGAAACTATTTCTATGCGTTTTTATCAAAAAAAGAAAAATATAAAGTGCAAGAGTCCCCGTTGCCGCAAGGTTTGTATCTGTACTTAGGAAAAAATGGAAAACAAGAAAAAATATATTTGACTGAAAAAGCGCTATATCAAAATATATTAATAACGGGAACGATTGGGACAGGAAAAACTAGTAGTGCGATGTATCCTTTTACAGAGCAATTAGTATCTTATAAACATTTTTGTTCAGATAAACTTGGGATGCTGATTTTGGATGTTAAGGGAAATTATTATAAGCAACTTAAAGTTTATGCAAAAAAATATAATAGGGAAAGTGATTTATTGATAATAGAATTGAATGGAAAAATAAAATATAACCCTTTACATAAACCGAATCTTAATGCGTCGGTACTTGCGAATAGACTAAAAACAATACTAACATTATTCTCACAAAACAATGGGGAATCATATTGGCTAGATAAGGCAGAAAATATTTTAACAGAATGTATAAAATTATGTAGACTGTACAACAACGGGTATGTGACATTTGAAGAAATACATAAACTTGTTACATCTCAAACATACTATGTGGAAAAAATAGAATATTTGCGTACATTATTTTTGAAAAATCGATTTACTAATAAGGAAGTTTATAATTTACTTTCGGCAATAAATTTTTTTGAAAAAGAGTATTGTAAACTCGATGATAGAACGTTGGCGATATTAAAATCAGAGATAACGCTTATAACTAATTGTTTTATTTCCGATTATGAGGTACATTCAACTTTTTGTCCAAAAATTGAGGAATTAAATTTTTTAGGTTTCCAAGAGGCTCTATCAAAAGGTAAAATAGTAGTTTTAAATATGAATATTGCCGACTATAAAAATTTATCTAAAATTATTGCTGCTTATTTAAAATTAGATTTTCAAACGGAGGTAATGTCAAATTTAGCTAATTCAAAAACAAAAACATCAGTATTTATAAGTGATGAGTATAGCGAATATGTTACGGCAACGGATAGTAGTTTCTTTTCACAAAGTAGAGAAGCAAAATGTATAAATATTATTGCAACACAAAGTTACACATCGCTGTTAAATACTTTAAATAACGAATCAAGTGTTAAGGTAATTGTACAAAATCTTGTAAATAAATTGTGGTATAGAACAGATGATATTTTTACTATTGAAGATGCACAAAAGCAAATTGGGAAGGAGGATAAGGAAAAAATTTCTCATACAATCTCAGAAAATGCTAAACAGACATCGTTTAATTATTTAACAAATACATTTAATTCGAGGGATTCGAATCTTTCTGAAAGTATAAATACGTACAATCAGTATGACTACATGTATGATACGAACTTTTTTACACAGCATCTAGAAACATTTTCATGTTTATCGTTTTTAACAGATGGTTTAAGGGTACTTCCTCCACAGAAGATAATTATGTCCCCATATTTTAAGAAAAGTTTATAGATTTACTTTAAAATTATTTATATTTCATCTTTTAATATGTTGAAAAAAGTAATAAAAAATCTAAATATTATAAAAGGATAGTGATTTTATGAAGAAACAAAAGAGATATATAAAGATAACATTTATTTTTATATATGTGATAATTGCTTTATCTACGGTTTCTTATTGTGCGGATCCCAAGATTGTTTCAACTCTTACAAAAGCGTTTGAAGAGGTAGAAGATTGGCTTTTAAAACTTTCTACACCGGCTGCAGCCGTAGCAGTTGGAACCGGTGTGTTTATGAAAAAATTTAGTTTTGGAGATGAAGAACGTTTAAGGATCGCCAAAAAATTAATAAGAACATCCCTATTTTCGTATGGTTTTATATTAACAATAGATTTAATACTATCTGCTATTAGTAGTTTAGTAGGATAGGGAGGGATATTTATAGAAAACACAGGAATAAATATTGTTGAAACGATTATGACCTCTATAAATACATTATTTGAGAGTCTATTTTCATCCATAGATTCAAGTATTTATGATCTTCTAGATGATATAATATTTATTAATACAGGTATATTTGATAATTCATTTATAGAAAAATTATTAGGTCCAAATGCAAGTACAAACTTATTGATTATAGCAAATTCCTTATTAATTGGATTTTTTGTGTATTATTGTTTTAGATTACTTTTCTCTAATTTATATACAATACAAGTAGAGCCTCCTTATCAGTTTATTTTTAAAGTATTAGTATTTAGCATATGTATCAATTTTTCCTTTTTTATCTGTGAAAAACTTGTATATATTAATTCTTTAATTTCATCTTCTATTAGGGCGGTTGGTGAAAATTTATTACATAAAAATATTTGTTTTTCACAATTAATTGATGAACTTAATTCTTTAATAATTACGGAGGAGAGCACTTTCGATTTTTTCTCATTTGATGGGATTATTAAAAGTTTTACATCAATAAACTTATTAACTTTGAGTTTTTCGTTTGCCCTACGATACATAATGGTAAAAGTATTTATTTTAATTACACCATTTGCAATATTGACATTGTTAAATAATTCAACATCATGGTTTTTTAAATCTTGGTTTCGTTCGTTTTTCTCTCTTTTAATAATACAGTCATTTATATCTTTAATACTATTAATAATATTTACGCTAGATTTTACAAGCGATACTCTTTCGAAAATACTGTTTGTTGGAGCATTATTTGCACTTACAAAGGTGAATATGTATGTAAGGGACCTTATTGGGGGAATATCTACGGATATACAAGCAAATTTTTCGAATTTTACTAAAAAATAATTTAAGGGGGTAGTATGAAGTTTATTTTTCCACAGAATTATAATATAAGAACAAAATTATTCCGGTTTATTTGATTATTCAACTGCAATTTTAAATGTTATATGGTATATAACAATGTTTTTTATAGCCCAATTAATTTTTGACCATATAAGATATGAACTAATATTCTTTATTATAACGTGTTTTCCTTTATTCCTATTTAGTATAGTTGGATTCAATCATGAAAATGTTATTTATGTTATAATATATGAGAAGCAAAAAAATTTTACTCTTTAAAAAATATTAAAATATTCAAGCAATATTATTGTAAAAATAAAATTAAAATGGTATAATCTCTTTATCACGATTAAAAGGGGCTATTAATTATGAAATTAGAAAAAAACGATATGATGCTTTTATTTTCTTCAACAGATGTACCAGATATATTTTTTAATGAATATCTACCACATATTCCAGGGGATTATCTAAAGGTATATTTATACATTTTATTTTTAAGTAAATATAATAAAGAGATAAAATTAAATGATTTATCTAAAAAACTTGAATTATCATTGAAGTGTATTCAGGATGGCTTAAAGTACCTTGAAGAAGAAAATTTATTAACTAAGAAAAATACAGGTTTTATAATAAATAACCTTCAAGAAAGAGAATTACATTCGCTGTATACTCCAAAAGTAACTATATCATCTGATGATTTAAAGAAATCAGCAAAAAGCCAAGCTCGTGCAAAAGCTATTGAAAGTATCAATAATCAATTTTTTCAAGGAATTATGCCACTGTCTTGGTATAGTGATATAGAGTTATGGTTTAAAAAGTATCATTTTGATGAAGAGGTAATGAATGCACTTTTTTCATATTGTTTTAATAAATCAGCACTTCATAAAAACTATGTGCAAACCGTTGCAGATGCATGGTCAAAAAGTAATATAAAGACATATGCAGACCTTGATAAGCATTTTGAGAAACAAGAAAAATTACAATCTTTAGGAAAGAATATATGCAAAAAACTTGGGTATCATAGGTCATTAACACAGTTCGAAGAAGCGTATGTTGAAAAATGGACAATAGATTATATGTATTCAATGCCAATTATAGACCTTGCGCTTAAAAAAACTACATCAAAAACAAATCCGAATTTTGAATATATTAACACACTTTTAACAGATTGGCATGATAGAAATTTAAAAACTACGGATGAAATTAATTCGTTTCTATTGGATACAAAAAATAAAAATAAAAACATTAAGGATTTGCAAAAAACTGCAGCAGCAGGGGCAACTGCAAATTCTTATAAGAATTTTACACCAAGAGATTACACAAATCTAAATGAATATTACGATAATATTTAAAAATCTGGAAGGGGGTTTGAAATATATTTAACGGGTATATTTCATTTATATATGAATATAAACTTAACTAAATTGCGGAAGAGAATACGAGAAAAAAAGGACACGAGCTATAAATTCTGCAAATCAGAGAAAAATAGAATTGTATGAAAAATATCCTAGATTAGCAGAAATTGAAGATGAAATTACTAAACTTGCAATTTCTACGAATAAGGAAATACTAGCTACAAATAACCAAAGTTTGGCACAAACTTTAAAAGTTAATATTGAAAATTTAAGACAGGAAAAATTGAATATTTTAAAGGGTTTGAGATTAACTGAAAATTATTTAGAACCCCATTATGAATGTGAAAAATGTAATGATACAGGATATATAACTAATAATTATAGAACAGTAACGTGTAATTGCTTAAAACAAGAATTAATTAATTTAGAGTACAATAAGTCAAATATTGCAAATTTGGACACTCAAAATTTTAGTACATTTGATTCCACAATTTATTCAGATGTTGTGGATAAAAATAAATATCACTCAGAGAAATCTCCTAGGGAGAATATAGAATTTATAAAATTAAAATGTATAAATTTTATTGAAAATTTTGATGATTCCATGGAAAAAAGTTTGATTTTTACTGGAAAACCTGGCGTTGGAAAAACTTTTCTATCAAGTTGTATTGCGAAAGAATTATTAAAGCGTGGAAAAACAGTATTATATCAAACAGCACCAGTTATGTTAGATTCAGTTATAGACTATAAATTTGGAAAGACTACAAATAATATTATTGAAGATATCTTGGACGTTGATTTGTTAATTATTGACGATTTGGGAACAGAATTTTTAAACAGTGTTAAGTGCTCAGAATTGTTTAATATTATTAATACAAGATTAATTTCGTATAATAACAAAACAAAGAAAACGATAATATCGACTAATTTAGATCTTCAAAATTTATTAAATCATTATGATGAGAGACTGTCTTCGAGATTTCTAGGAAATTTTAATAAATTCTACTTTTTCGGAGATGATTTAAGGGCAGCTCATTATAAAAAGAAACAATGTTAGGATTTAGATTTTATAAAAAAGCAATTAAAAAAATGAATTAGAATGATTTTTCTAATTCATTTTTTACAAATATATTAATCCTGCCACTTACTTTTGTTCTCTTGCTTTTATAACTAATCTTTGTTTCCCATAGTTTGTACATGTGATAAGTGTAAGTTCTCTTTTTTTATCTGTTAGTTGTGTTGTGCAACTGGTATCATTAGGTTCAACTACATATTTATTGAATATCTCATATTTTACAGTTCTGTTTTGTAAGTCTGTTAATTCAATGATGTCCCCTAATTCTAATTTATGAAGAGCGCCAAACATCTTATCATTCTTATATTTATGACCAACAATGCAATAATTTCCAATTTCATTTGGATTTGGACCCCACAATTTATTTAATGATATTTTCAAAAGTTCTTCAGAAGTTTCTGATAATACCGGATAATTTAAATTTATTTTTGAAATTTTTAAGATTGCTTCTGTATTATATGAATATCCTTTTTCAGATTGATATGCTAGCATACCATCTTGACCAATGCCACTTTCTACTAACTCTCTTTGTTTTTTTAATAATTTATCTACATTTACTGGCGTCTCATTATCACCTATATCTAAATCAACTACAATAATACTTTTTTCTTCACTAATAGTTGTATTATCTTCCTCAGATTCTAAATGTATACTATCAAGGATTTCTTTTGAAACTTGTTCACTTTTAGCCCTATCCCATTCAGCGTAAATATAATATGAAGTTAATAGGCATATTGAAAAAATTGATAAGGCAAAATATATTTTAAATCTTTGTCTTCTTTTTTTAAATTCAGGTGTAACATATAATCTTTTATTAACTAAAATCTGATTCATTTTTCCCTCCCACTATCATTATTATACCATAATTAGTGGTTGTTATGCAACCCTTAACAAGAAACAATCTTATTCGAGATTTTTGCAAAATCATATATAGTCAGTTTTTCTCCGCGTATTCTTACATCTATATTTAATTCATTAAGAATTCTTACTATTTCATTTTTTTCAATTAAACCGCTATTTGATAAGGCGTTGACAAGGGTTTTTCGCCTCTGCATAAAAGAAACTTTTATCAATTTGAAAAGTTTTTTCTCATCAATATCATTAAGTAGTGGTTTGGGCCTGATTTTTAGAGTAATAACTTGTGATGCAACCTCAGGTTCAGGTATAAAACTAGTATTTGGAACTAATAAGTTACTTTCTGATTCGGCGTAATAATATACAGAATATGTAATTGCGCCAGTCATTTTACCTCCGGGAGTTTCAATTATTCTTTCGGCGACTTCTTTTTGAATCATTACAGTTATACTTTTAATGTCTAATTTTTCTTCTAGTAGTTTCATAATTATTGGAGTTGTAATATAGTATGGTAGATTTGCCACAATTTTTACATTTTTAACATTTTGGCTCTTTTCTTTTTCTATTAATTTCTTTAAATCTACCTTTAAAACATCATCATTTATCAATTGAAAATTATCGTAGCTTTTAAATCTATCTTCTAAAATTTTTATCATTCTATCATCTAATTCAATTGCAATAACTTTTTTCGCTTTTTTTAGTAAATCTTTTGTTAAGGTCCCAAGTCCAGGACCAATTTCAATAATCAAATCATCTTTACTAACATTAGCTGAGTTAATGATACCAGAAACTACAGACTCATCAATTAAGAAATTTTGTCCTAAACTTTTATTTGCATTAATATTATATTTTTTTAAAATATACATTGTATCTTCATATACACTCATATTAAACCTCACTCATTTATTATTCTTGCCAAAATGCAGTATATGCGACATATGCACAGTAAACATCAAATTTACTCGTAATTTCATAAGGTGAATGCATTGAAAGGACAGGAACACCACAATCAATAACATCAATACCTTTATTTGCTAGAATGTAAGATATAGTCGCTCCACCACCAGCATCGATTTTTCCAAGTTCAGTGATTTGATATGGAATTTTATTACTTTCAAAAAGCTTTCTTATTTTTGCAATAAACTCAGCATTGGCATCTGAAGAGCCAGATTTACCTCTACCACCAGTATATTTAGAAAGTCCAAGACCGTAACTAATTCTTGCCGCATTATTTCTTTCATAAACTTGTGGAAATAGTGGATTTATACCAGATGTTACATCAGCAGAAAGCATTCTTGAATTACAAAACACCTTATCTAATAGATTTGGTTTATTAATGTTCATTTTATTTAAAATTTCTGCAATAAATGTATCAAAAATATTTGATTCCATACCAGTATTACCCATACTACCTATTTCTTCCTTATCACTAATAATACATACAGCGGTTGTTTTAGGATTATTAATTTTCATCATAGCTGATAATGAGGTGAAAACACATACTTTGTCATCTTGACCGTATCCCGCAATTAACCCACCATCAAAACCTAAACTTCTAGCCTTAAAAGATGGAACAAGTTCAAGTTCAGAACTTAAGAAATCAGCTTCAGTAATTCCGTATTTTTTATTTAAAATGTTTAAAATGTTTAGTTTTACTGATTCAGAAGTTTTATCATCAAAAGGAATACTTCCTATTAATAAATTTAAGTCTTCACCTGTAATTCCATCATCTAAGGTTTTCTTTAATTGTTCCTTAGAAAGATGGATTAACAAGTCTGGTACAGTAAATATTGGATCATTATCGTCTTCTCCGATATTTACTTCAATCGTTTCTCCGTTTGTTTTTGAAATTACGCCATGTATACTAAGTGGTACATTTGTCCATTGATATCTTTTAATTCCTCCATAATATTGTGTTTTTAAAAATGCTAATTCGGTATCTTCATAAAGAGGATTTGGTTTTAGGTCAAGCCTTGGAGAGTCAGCGTGTGAGCCGATAATATTTATACCATCAGAAATATCATTTTCACCGATTACTGCAAGATACATTGATTTACCTTTGTTAACGAAATATACCTTATCACCTTTCTTTAAAGTTTCAAAATCTTCAATTGATTTAAATCCATTTTCCCTAGCTATTTTTGTTGAAATTTTTATTATTTCCCTCTCAGTTTTTCCCTCGTTTAAGAAATTTATATAATTCTGTGCAAATTTATTAATATTTTCGTTTTCTTTAGAATCTAAATTTATCCATCCATTTTTCTTTTTATTAAATAATTTCTCTTTTAAATTTTCACTATCCATTTTAGATAATCTC
Source organism: Clostridia bacterium (assembly GCA_030539155.1). Lineage (GTDB taxonomy): Bacteria > Bacillota > Clostridia > TANB77 > CAG-508 > JAUNSP01. The sequence continues at coordinate 82 of JAUNSP010000049.1, read as the reverse complement.
CTTTCATTTTTTTTGATTATATCATTATAATTAAAAAAAGTCTATAAAATTAAAAAAATATATTTACAAAATTAATTAAATA
>JAUNSP010000048.1 GCA_030539155.1 Clostridia bacterium | reverse complement strand
TAATTGGAATTATTTTCCATAAAAACGGATTTCCTAACTTTAATTAAATTTTTTTGAATTTTTAGTTACAGATTAAATGATGGGGTGAAATTAAAGTTACAACTTTAATTTCACCCCATCGTTTTATGCTAGAATAATTGCCCCATAAGAATTTAATAAATTCTTCGTACTATCATTTAGAGAATATATAATTTTATATTGCCCTCTCTTGTATTCTGAAGGAATTTTCAAATTCTTTATGCTGAATTTTGTTCTGTTTATAGCCACTAATATTTTTGATTTTCCAAAAACCCTCTCGAAAATCATTCTGTCATTTTCTAGGTATATAAGATTAAAGTCTCCCTCTCCAAGAACATCCTTATTTTTAAATTTTATATCTCCTAATTCTCTGTAAAAATGCAATAATTCTTCATCCTTCTTTAAATTCCAAGGAAAAGATTTTCTGTTAAATGGATCCTTATATCCAGTAACTCCAACTTCGTCGCCATAATATATACATGGAACCCCTGGTAAGAAATACTGCAAAATAACTAAAACCTTCAATAATTTTTTTCCTGTTTCATACATTTCTAAAGTTAAATCATTATTTGCCTCCCACTGTCTAAATCCCTGTGTGTCAAACCTCTCTCGTCCATTCTCATAATACTTCCACGGACTATTTACTTCCATATCCCAGATGTGTGGATATACCGAATCACCTTTTTGGTACTCTTCTTGCATATACTCCCCTACTAAAATATTTATTGCCCTTGGTGTATCATGCGTTCCTATAATATTCATAAGAGAATTTATTGCGGGAGTTGGATAATCCTTATATATCTCTTCAAGTGTGTTTTTTAAATACTGATTATCTCCATACCTGATAAATCTTAATAAAGCATCCATCACCGGATAATTCATCACAGATGTCAACCACTTGCCTAGTAGAAACTTCCTTTGCCTTAATTCTTGCTCTTTCTTTACAGCATTGTCCCAAACCTCACCATAAAGTATAGTTTCACGATTTCTTCTATTAAGAACTTCCTTACATACAGCCAATGTATAGTCGTTTAGTTCATCTGCAACATCTATCCTAAACCCATCTATTCCGCAATCTAAGTATTGGTCTAAAATTCCCGCAGCACCTTCTTGTCCAAATAAATATGTTTGTAATTCTTGATTGCCCTTGTCTAAAACTACCATACCATCAAAATCCCACCAGTAGTAAAATTCTCCTCGTTCATTTCTTAGATACCACTCCGGTTTTGTTTTAATATATATAGCTTCATTACTGGTATGGTTTAAAACAATATCCAATATGATATGCATTCCTCTTTTTCTAGCCTCTTCACATAATTCTATTAAATCTTTTTTCGTACCTACGTCTGGGTCTATTTTTTCATAATTAATAGTATCATAACGATGATTTGATTTTGAATACATTATCGGTGTTAAGTATAAAACTTCAACATGTAATGAGCAAAGATAGTCCAATTTTTTTGTAATACCTCTTAAATTTCCTCTGTAAAATTCATTATTCTTAAATATTCCATTTTCAGAGGCCCACTTCGGAGGTAGTTTGTCCCATTTAATATACTCTCTCCCCTCAATATCTGTCTTATTGTCCTTAATAAATTCTTCATCCTTACAAAATCTATCTACAAATATTTGGTACATTATTGCCCCTTTAATCCAACTAGGAATTTCATATTCTTTGTAGACAGTAAAAACCCAATGCTCCTTTTTTTCGTCAATAATAGGCTGTTTGTTTTCATTTACCTTAATCCACTTTGTTGTCCCATTATCATCTCTTATCTCAAAGCAACAATAATGTACATACTCTGGTCTACTTTCATATTGATTAAATTTAAAAGTTTTAGAAAAGATTTTATATCCGCCTTCTTCTCCTTTATAGTCAAATTCTATGTTCTCTGTATTAAGCCAATACCGATTTTTGCAAAAAAGTAAATTTGTGCAAACTGTATTTAATTCTTTAGGTAACCAAATATCAATTGAAATCATTTCTTCGTCGCTTATTGCTTTCTCTGGCATCCCATTTACTTTTATTTGTTTCATCTTAATTACCTCCTTAATTAAAGATTGTATATAAAGAAACACTGTTACTCTAATTTTTAAGTAAAATCATTATATCACTTGTCTAGACTTTTGTCAACGCATTTACCTTAAAAATCACACAATTATATCAATGAAAAAAGGAACTAGATTTTTTTAATCTAATCCCTTTTCTGATATAATTTTTGCTAATACTATAAATTCTTATATTTCTCATAAAACGATTTTATTTCTATAAATTCATCAGTATTCTCATTTTCAGGTTCTACCTGTTCTACATAAATAATATAAGCCTCTATTATATCCATGAGTATTCTAGCCACATCTACTGTATTTTTAATGGTACTAATTTGATCTGCTCTATCTCTCCTACGGAAGATTTTTCGAATATTTTTATCCTCAATATATTGTATTATTCCTCCAAAGCTGCATGGATCATATGAATTTAACACTTGAGCCAATTTACATTCTTTTTCATTAAAAGTTTCTGGAACATTCGAATGATTTCTAAATGTAAATTCTCTTACTAATTTTTCTAGGGATTTTATCGTTTTTTCTTTCATAAAAATCGCTCCTTTTACATTTCATGTTAACTGTTACAAAAATACACTCCTATCCTCCTTTATAAACTAAAAATTATTAATTTACAACCTACTTAAATACACGTTCATATTATATCATTCTTAACATAATATGTCAAGTATATTTCCATTTTTTTCTAAACTATACGGAAATATGTAAAAAAAATAGTAGGCAAAATATATCTATATCTTACCCACTATTTTCTTCTATCATCTTTTCAAACTCATCTTCATTAAGTACTTGTACCCCTAAGCTCTGAGCTTTAGTCAATTTACTTCCTGCATCCTCTCCTGCAATAACATATGTTGTTTTCTTTGAAACAGACGAAGAAGTCTTTCCTCCAAATTTTTCTATAATGTCTGCTGCCTCTGCCCTAGAGTATTTTTCTAAACTTCCCGTAAGTACAAAGGTCATCCCTTCAAATCTACTATCACTACCATTTTCAGCAATTTCTATCATATTTACCCCAGCTTTTTTTAATCTCTTTATTAAATCAATAGTTTGTTCTTGTTTGAAAAATTCATAAATACTTTTAGCAGTTACCTCTCCTACATCTTCTTGCCTAGCTAAAATTTCCATCTTTTCATTCATTAAATTATCTATATCTTTATATCTCCTTGCAAGTGTTTTAGCCGATTTTACTCCAACATGTCTTATTCCTAAAGCTGTAATTAAATTTGATAAATCTGACCTTTTGCTCTTTTCAATCGAATCCATCAACTTTTGAGCAAACTTCGTCCCACTTTTCTTAAGTGAAGCAATATCTTCAAATTTCAAATTATAGATATCGGCAATATTGCTAATTAGACCCTTCTGTGTAAGCTGTTCCACTATTACTTCTCCAAGCCCTTCAATATTCATTCCTGTTTTTGATACAAAATGCTCTATATTTTTCAATATTTTAGCACTACATTCAATACCCATACAGCGGATTGCTGATTCCCCTTCTTCTCTCACAGTTGGAGCTCCACACACAGGGCAATATTTCGGCATAATATATTCCTGTTCATTCCCTGTTCTTAAAGTTTTATTTACTTCAACAATTTCAGGAATAACGTCTCCCGCCTTCTTTACCACAACAGTATCGCCTATTCTTATATCTTTTTCCTTAATAAAATCTTCATTATGCAAGGTTGTCTTTGATATCCTTGAACCTGCTACAGTGATAGGTTCTAAAATAGCCATAGGTGTAACTACCCCTGTTCTACCAACTTGACATTTAATATCTTTTAAAATTGTCTCTTTTTGTTCAGGCGGATATTTATATGCAATAGCCCATCTTGGTGTTTTTGATGTACTACCTAATTTTTCCCTTAAAGAAAGATTGTCTACCTTGACTACCGCACCATCTATTCCAAATTTTAACTCTTCTCTCATTTCTCCAATTTTATTTATTGCGTCTATTGCCTCATCAATATTTTTACAATAAATTCTAACAGGGTTCACGTTAAAACCTAGATACTCTAAATACTCTAATTCCTCATAATGGGAATTAAACTCTTTCTGCTCTATCTTCTGCACATTAAAAACGTATATATCCAATGGCCTTTTTTCAGTTACCTTGCTATCTAACTGCCTTAAAGAACCTGCTGCTGCATTACGGGGGTTAGCAAAAATATTTGTATCATCTAGCATGGCTTGTTCATTCATCTTCTCAAAATCTTCCTTACTAATAAAAACTTCTCCCCTAACTGTTATATCTATATCTTCTTTTAATTTTTTTGGTATAGTTCTTATTGTATTTAAGTTATGTGTTACGTCCTCCCCAACTTCTCCGTTTCCCCTTGTAGCGCCCATTACAAATTTCCCATTAGAATATTGTAGTGCAGCTGATAAGCCATCAATCTTTGTTTCCACAACATAGTCCGTCGGCATATCCAGTTCCTTAGCCTGTTTTTGAACTCTTACATCAAATGCTCTTAAGTCATAAAAGTCGAATATATCTTGCAAACTTTGTAATGGAATCTCATGCTTTACTTTTTTGAAACCCTTTTTAATACTCGCCCCCACTTTTTGAGTTGGAGAATTCTCTAAAACTAAATCAGGGTACAATTTTTCCAGTTCCTTCAATTCCTTCATTTGCATGTCATATTCATAATCGCTTATTACTTGTTCATCATCAAAATACTTTTTTGTGTAGTAATTAAGTTTCTCTACTAAATTATTAATTTTTTGTTTAGCTGCAGCCTTTTCCACTATCCTACCTCTTTCTCATCTCAAATTTAATTTTTAGTCAAGTACTTTCTTCCAATCCTTAATATAGTCATATCCCGATATTACAGTTGCTATAACTGATATTAACATAAATACAGTTGTTATTAGATTTATGAAAAAATGGATACCTGTTATATTCTCCGTAAATATTGCACCAAAACTGTAAATATCTATAAATGCCACTGCTATGGCAATCATTTGAGATACTGTTTTTACTTTTCCCCAAATACTAGCTGCAATCACTTGTCCATTTTTCTCCACCGCAACTAACCTATATCCAGATACAACAAACTCCCTCATAATTACAATCGCTGGTATCCATGCTGGTAATTTCTGAAATTGTACAAGAATAACCATTGCTGTAATAACTAATATTTTATCTGCAATTGGATCGAGAAACTTTCCAAACGTTGTTATTTGATTTCTTGAACGTGCTATATACCCATCTAAAGTATCTGTAAAGGATGCAATAATAAATATTACATCCAATATTATGGCTGTGAGACCAATTCCATAAAATTCAATTTTTATTGTCAACAGTGAAAAAATCATCATTATTATTACAAGTATCACTCTAAATACAGTCAACTTATTTGCTAAATTCATTTTCCATTCTCCTTTTTATTATTCCTTACATATCAGTTTTTAAAACCTCTATCGCCTTTTGTAATTGTGTATCCTGTGCTTTTTCTACTACTAAAGAATACTTAAATTCATCTGGTAATTCTACTTCCACGTCAGGATTAATTCCTGTTTTGTTTATTGTATTATGATTTGGAGTAAAATATTCATTTGTAGTGATTTTCAAACCACTTCCGTCAGACATTGAAAATGCTGTTTGAATAACTCCCTTTCCATATGATTTTGTTCCTATTAATTTTGTTCCTATATTATCGTGCAATATTCCTGCTAAAATCTCTGAAGCACTTGCGGAATACTCGTTAATTAATACTACTACAGGCACCTTTACTATTGGATCCTTTTTCGATACAGTCACATCTTCCTTATCATCCTTATCACTCTTTATTAGTAATGTATCCCCTTTATTAACCATTGTTTCAGCTATATATAGTGCCTCATCAACTATTCCACCACCATTATTTCTTAAATCTATTATCAATGATTTTATTCCTTGTTTTTCTAACTCTCTATAATGTTCCTCAAAATGAGTTGCTACATTTTCATTGAAACTTGCTATCTCAATATATCCAATATCATCATCCAATTTTTCAGAAGCAACTTGATTTACCTCTATAGGTTTTCTTTCAATTTCAAAATTAAGTATTTCCCCTGATCCTCTATAAATTTCTAAATTTACTTTAGTACCTTCTTCACCTTTAATTTTATCTGATGACACAGACAACTCTTGATTGGCACACTCTTCTCCATCTATTTTTGTTATTATATCTCCAGATTTTAACCCAACTTGCTCTGCTGGACTACCCTTCATAGTTGATAAAACTAATATATTATCATCGTTCGAATTCTTTTGCATATATATTCCTATCCCCACATATTTACCTGTTGTATCTTCTAAAAAGTTTTTCATTTCTTCAGCAGTAAAGTATTCAGTATATTCATCACCTAAACCTTCTACATACCCTTTTATTGCCCCCTCTAGTAGATCGTTATCATTTATTTCCCCTCTATACATCTGCGTTAAACAAGTCTTAATATTACTCAATTTTTGAGTTAATCCTGTCATATTACTAGTTTTATTACTTGTCGTAGTTAAAGTCTTACCTACTAAATATGGCTCAACTTTTGAATACATAAATATTGTTGTTAATAGAAATGTTATAAAAGCGGTCAAGAGTATTAACATTATTATCCTAAAAATATTTTTCTTTTTTATAAATTCCATATTTCTTCCTTCTTCTTACTTTTATTTAGGTTTTTTAGATTACCTATAACTATACTACCTCATTCCCCTTTGAGAAAACTTATAGGATTTGTGGGCGTGTTGTTTATCCTGACTTCAAAATGTAAATGTGGTCCCGTCGAATTACCTGTTGAGCCCATTTCCATTATCAAGTCACCTCGTTTTACCTGTTGATTTAAAGTCGCCTTTATTAACTGTCCATGACCATACAACGTTGAAATTCCATCTCCATGGCTCACTATTACGCAATTTCCATATCCGCCTAGCCATCCAGCATACGATACAATACCGTCAGCTGCTGAAATTATTGGTACTCCGTAACCTCCACTTATATCAATTCCCGTATGAGCCTTAACAACCCCCGTTATAGGATGCTCTCTTAATCCGAAATCCGAAGTAATGTACGAGCCCTCTTTTACGACAGGCCATGTCATTATTCCACCACTATAACTTAAACCATAATTGGTAGCCAATGATAGAGCTTGTGCTATCATTGCTTCTACATTTTTCTCTTCTAATTTATATTTTTCTATTTGTTCCCTTAATCCTACCTCTTGCTCATTTAATTGTGATATATACACGGATTGCAAAGCTTTGCTATTTTGCATTATTGTAGCCATCTGCATTTTCTTTGCTTTCTTTAACTTTAAACTCGCCTTATCTATTTCAAACTTATCCTTAGTAGTCTGGTACATATTTTTTTGTTTCTCTGTTTCTTCTAATAAATCCATATCAAATTCCGTTATCTGAGATATCATATAATAATTTGATATAAAGTCAATAAATCCATTTGAATTAAGTAGTACATCTAGATAACTTGTTTCCCCTACCTGATATAATGCAACCAACCTTTTTTCTAATAATTCCTCTTGTTCCTTATATTTTTTCTCAATTTGTTCTAAATTAGCAGACGTTTCATCTATTGTTTTTTGTAATTCTTCTAGATCCACCTCTAAAATTTTTATTTCCTCTTCATGCACCACTATTTTATCTTGAAGTTCTAAAGTTTGTTGCAACGCAGAAGATATTTCTCCCTGAACATACTCTAATTCAATATTTTTTTGTTCAAGTTTTTCCTCTAATTCTTTTTTTTGCTCTCCTAACGAAGGGGTTGCATTTTGATCTGTTTCACTATTTTGGGCATCTACATTTTCCTCCGCACCAAAAGCAAAACATGAAAAATTTATTAAATATACTTTCTTTTCAAATTTAACTTCCCCCCTATCTATTATCTATGCTAATAATAGCTATTTTATTATTCTTCCTATTTTGAAAAATAATTCATCGGATTTACATAACTACCATTTATCCTAACACCGAAATGTAAATGTGGGCCTGAAGAATATCCAGTTGATCCAACCAATGCAATTGTTTGTCCTGCCTTCACTGATTGTCCCACCGATGCTATTAATCTAGAAGCATGCATATACACTGTGTACACGCCGCTACCATGATTTATCATTACGTAATTTCCAGCACTTCCACTGTATGAAGATGTCACAACTTCGCCATCAGCCGCTGCAACAATTGCTGTTCCTGTACTTGCTCCAATGTCAATTCCCTTATGATACGTAGACGCACCTGGTACTGGTTGTTCTCTGTATCCAAAATAACTGGTTATTTTAGAGCTAGCAGGGCATGGCCATTTAAATGTACTACCCTTAAAAACCAAATTCGAAGAAGAACCTTGTTTGTTTTTTTCTTTCGCATCTCTTTCTCTTTCAACTCTCCTCATCTCTTCCTCTAATTGTTTTTGTGCAGCATAATACTTATCAATTTCAGACTGTACCTTTTTTTGCTCCTCGTTTAAAGAACTAACAGTCTGTTGTTTTTTAGTTTTATTACTCTCCAATTTATTATTCTTATTATATAAATTAGCTTTCTGTTCTTCAAGTTTCTGTTTTTCTTGTTCCAAAGAGTTTTTTTGCTCGTTAATAGACTCCTTTTGTTTCTCCACTTCTCTAATCAAATCCTGATCATACTCCGCAATCTGAGAAACCAAGTAATAATTCGACATAAAATCAATAAGATTCCCTGAAAGTATAAAATCTAAATATGTAGTATCACCCGCAATATACATTGCAACTAATCTTTTAGCTAACAAATCTTCCTTCTCTTTCAATTCATTATTTTTATTTTGTAATTCTGATTCCTTTTGTTGTATATCATTTTGTATATCTGTTATATTATTTTTAACTCCATCAATTTCATCTTCAAGATTTGCTATTTCATCCGTTAATTTACTAACTTCTTCCATAACCTCACTTTTTTCTTCCTTAATGTCCTTCAGCTCTTCTTCTGCCTCAGCTCTCTTTTCCTTATATTCATTTATCGACGCTGCAAAAGTACTAAAAAATTGAACGCCTATAAATAATAATATAAGAATGCTTATAAGTAGTTTCTTTCCCATTTAAACTCATCCTTCCATTTTATGTTTTTAAGTCCTATTATTCCCATGTACATCTTTCCAATTCAGGTACGTCGAGGTTTATTTATGTTTTAAATAACGGCGTAAGTGACTGCTTATTGTACATTTTTTCAATCATTCCAATTTATACAAGAAGTAGTTAATTACTAGGCATTTAAAACTAAATAAGACGAAGGCGTACGTTGGTACGTCGAGGTTTATTTATGTTTTAAATAACGACGTAAGTGACTGCTTATTGTACATTTTTTCAATCATTCCAATTTGTACAAGAAGTAGTTAATTACTAGGCATTTAAAACTAAATAAGACGAAGGCGTACGTTGGTACGTCGAGGTTTATTTATGTTTTAAATAACGACGTAAGTGACTGCTTATTGTACAAATTTACACTTGAAGATATTTCTTCATAGATATCCCACTTCCCACAGTTCCAATTCCTATTCCTAAAATTAAATATACAATAATTAATAAATCGAACATATCAGAAAATTGTAAGAAAGTGATATTTGCAATGCTTGAAAACGCTGAATTTAATATCTTATCTGAAACCACATTATATCCTATTCCAAGAAGTACAATAGATAATAACACCGCTATTATACCAATAATAATTCCCTCTACAATAAATGGAGATCTAATAAACTTATTTGTTGCACCAACATACTTCATTATAGAAATTTCTTTTCTCCTCGAATACACTGTTAATTTTATTGTATTTGCAATAATAAATATAGAAATAAATATTAATATTAGCAATATTCCTCCAGAAACTATTCTTATACCATTTGCAATATTAATTAAAGCATTTATTGTATCATCTCTGGTTGTTATACTTTCAACTATTTCAAAACTTCTTATACTATCTTGAATATCTTTACTCTTCTCTAAATTTGTTAATGTTACTACATATGATGCTGGAAATGGGTTGTTATCCTCATATCCAGAAAGAAGAGTTTGCTTATCTTTTAGTTTTTCTTTCATTCTATTTAAAGCATCCTCTTTCGAAATGAAATTAACTTTGTTAACTCCATCTAATTCCTTAATCTTGCCCTCTAATTCCTGAATATCTTTCTCTAATGAACCTTCTTTAAGAAAAACCTCCATTCCTTGTTGAGTTTCTATTTGCTTCATTATACTATTAACATTTTCTCCAAGTACAAAAAACACTCCAAATATTAGCATTGTAGCACACATTATCATTAACGACGCGCCCGTAGACCTTTTATTTTTAAATACATTTTTAAAACCCTCACCTATTAAATAACCAAGTATATTATATCTCACTATCATAACCACCTTTTTTATCTCTTATTATAACTCCATCTTCAAGATGAATAACCCTCTTTTTCATTTTATCTACTAATTCTTTTGCATGAGTTGCAACAACAACAGTTGTTCCCCTTAAATTTATATCATTTAAGAGATTCATTATATCATTTGCTGTTACTGGATCTAAATTTCCCGTTGGTTCATCTGCAATTATCATAGCTGGATTATTTACCAAAGCCCTTGCCAAGGCAACCCTTTGTTGTTCTCCTCCAGACAATTCATTTGGATACATTTTCGCTTTTCCACTTAAGCCTACAAGTGATAATACCATCGGTACCTGTCTACGAATATGCCTAGGTGTTGCCCTTACAATGTACATAGCGAACGCCACATTTTCATATACAGTTTTATCTGGTAATAATCTAAAATCTTGAAATACTACTCCCATACTCCTTCTTAAGAATGGTATTCTATCATTTTTTAAGAAGGTAGTATCTTTACCATTTATTATTATATTTCCAGATGTAGGTGCCTCTTCTTTTAATATTAATTTTATCAAAGTACTTTTTCCTGACCCAGATGCCCCTACTAAAAACGCAAATTCACCTTTTTCAATCTTAAAATTTGCATTACATACAGCTTTTGTTCCTGTTTCATAAGTTTTACTTACATTTCTAAATTCTATCATAATATCCTTTGCTCCTTTTTTATATAAGAATTTTACCTCTTCTTTATCATAACAATATTTTAGATTTTTTTCAATACTTTTTTAGAAAATTTACAAAAAACAAAT
>JAUNSP010000085.1:2091-2861 GCA_030539155.1 Clostridia bacterium | reverse complement strand
TTCTACTGGCATTAAGAAATCTCCGTCTGTTGGTCTATCTGGTGTTGGTATATAAGTATCTACTGCATCCATTAATTCTTTCATACATTCATATTCTGGTGCATTTGGATCTGTTGATGTACATTCTAATACTTTTAATGAAGAACCTTTTACAATCGGAATTTCATCTCCTGGGAACTCATAACTTGAAAGTAAGTCTCTAACTTCCATTTCAACTAATTCTAATAATTCTGGATCGTCAACCATATCGCATTTGTTTAAATAAACTACAATATATTTAACTCCAACTTGTCTTGCTAAAAGTATATGCTCTCTTGTTTGAGGCATTGGACCATCAGCTGCTGAAACAACTAATATTGCTCCATCCATCTGTGCTGCACCTGTAATCATGTTTTTTACATAATCAGCATGACCTGGACAGTCAACATGTGCATAATGTCTATTTTCTGTTTCATATTCAACGTGTGCTGTGTTAATTGTAATTCCTCTTGCTTTTTCTTCTGGAGCACCGTCTATTTGATCGTATGCTGTAAATTCAGCCTTTCCTAATAATCCTAACCATTTTGTAATAGCTGCTGTTGTTGTTGTTTTACCATGGTCAACGTGACCAATTGTACCAATGTTAACATGTGGTTTTGTTCTTTCAAATTTTGCTTTTGCCATTTTTTTATTCCTCCTTAAATTTCGTGCATTTTGCACTATTTATTTATTAATTAAATTTAATAACTAATCTTAAACAAATGTATTTTACAACATTTACTTGTTTTTTG
>JAUNSP010000085.1:0-2081 GCA_030539155.1 Clostridia bacterium | reverse complement strand
AATTTGGAATTTAGAGTTTGGAATTTTTTATCCTATTCTTAACTTCCATTCTAATTCTTTTTTATTTTTTAAAATTTAATAACATTTTTTAAGTAATTGCATTCTATAACATTTTTTATAGTTTTGCAATAGTTTTTTGAATACTTTTTTATTTTTTTATTTTTAGTCTTCTTTTTTTGAACGAGAAGCAACAATTTTTTCTAATACTGATTTTGGAACTTCTTCATAATGACTTGGCTCCATTGCATATGTTCCTCTACCTTGTGTTTTTGAACGTAAATCTGTTGCATATCCAAACATGTCTGATAATGGAATAAATGCTCTTATTATTTGCATTCCATTTCTTGCTTCCATTCCTTCCATTCTTCCACGTCTTGAATTAATGTCACCAATAACATCTCCCATATATTCTTCTGGAACTGTTACTTCAACTTTCATAATAGGCTCTAATATTACTGATTTTGCTTGTCTACATCCTTCTTTAAAAGCCATTGAACCTGCAATTTTAAATGCCATTTCAGATGAATCCACATCGTGGTAAGAACCATCTACTAATGTTGCTTTAAAATCTATAACTGGATATCCAGCCAAAATTCCACTTTCTGCTGCTTCACGAATTCCTTCTTCTGTTGGTTTAATATATTCTCTTGGTACAACTCCGTCCAACTATTTTACTTTCAAATTGTACTCCTGTACCTGGCTCTAATGGTTCCATTTCAATCCATACATGTCCATATTGTCCACGTCCACCAGATTGACGAATAAATTTACCTTCTACTCTAACTTTGTTTCTAATTGTTTCTTTGTATGAAACTTGTGGTTTACCTACATTACATTCTACTTTAAATTCTCTTTTTAATCTGTCTACTATAATATCTAAATGTAATTCTCCCATACCTGCAATAATAGTTTGACCTGTTTCATGGTTTGTATACGTTTTAAATGTTGGATCTTCTTCTGCAAGTTTAGAAAGTGCTATACCCATCTTTTCTTGAGCTACTTTATCTTTTGGCTCTATAGCTATTTCTATAACTGGCTCTGGAAACTCCATAGATTCTAATATAACTGGATGCTGAATATCACATAAAGTATCACCAGTTGTAACTTCTTTTAATCCAACTGCTGCTGCTATATCTCCAGAATACACTTTTTCTATGTCCTCTCTATGATTTGCATGCATTTGAAGGATTCTTCCTATTCTTTCTTTTTTATCTTTATTTGCATTTAATACTGTTGAACCAGATTGTAATGTTCCTGAATATACTCTAAAAAAGCATAATTTTCCCACGAATGGATCTGTTGCAATTTTAAATGCTAATGCTGCAAATGGTTCTGTATCTGAAGTTTTTCTTTCAGTTTCTTCTCCATTTAATGTTACACCTTTAATATGTGCAACATCTAATGGTGATGGCATAAAATCGACAACTGCATTTAACAATTCTTGAACTCCTTTATTTTTATATGATGAGCCACAACATACTGGAACTACTTTATTTGCTATTGTACCTTTTCTTAATCCTCTTTTTATTTCGTCTTCTGATAGTTCTTCTCCGTCTAAATATTTCATCATTAATTCATCATCTTGCTCACTTGCTGCTTCTATCATTTCAGCTCTATATTTTTCTGCTATTTCTTTTAAGTCTTCTGGTACTTCTGTCTCTTCTATTTCTTTTCCTAAATCATCTTTATGGATAAATGCCTTCATTTTAATTAAATCAACTATTCCTTGAAAGTTTTCTTCTGCTCCAATTGGTATTTCTACTGGAATTGCATTTGCATTTAATCTATTTTTCATTTGTTCTACACAAGAATAAAAATCTGCTCCTGTAGTATCCATTTTGTTTACATATGCCATTCTTGGTACATGATAATTATCTGCTTGTCTCCAAACTGTTTCTGATTGTGGTTGAACTCCACCTTTTGCACAAAATACTGTAACTGATCCATCCAATACTCTTAAAGATCTTTCAACCTCAACAGTAAAATCCACGTGTCCTGGTGTGTCTATAATATTTATTCTATGACCTAACCATTGACATGTTGTTGCAGCAGAAGTAATTGTTATACCTCTTTCTTGTTCT
>JAUNSP010000047.1 GCA_030539155.1 Clostridia bacterium | reverse complement strand
AGTTAAAACCTGATTTTTTTATTGCCTAACCTTCAATAACATACTAAACATTGTGATTATGCTAATTTTAGCAGGGATTACAATTAATTTAACATTAGGGGAAAATGGAATTTTCCAAAAAGCAAAATTAGCAAAGGGTCAGTACGAAACTGCAAGTGTGCAAGAAAAATTAGAATTAGAATTAGCAGCAATGCAAATGGGAAGGCAAACAGATTTAACGGTAGAAGAATACGTAGATGGATTAGAAGAGAAAGGTATTGTATTACAGGAAAATATTTTTCCAAGGGAAACTGAAACAGCAATAAAGATAGGTGAAAAAATATTTGTGGTATATCAAGAAGGAACAAAGATAGAGGTATATCACGAGGAAGGGAATGTAATGATGACTGATCCAAATATCTGGTCAGGACCTGACACTTGGCTAAATACAAATATAGATAGGCGTCAAATAAAAACAATACAATTTGCAAATACTAATATAGTACCAGATGGAGTAGTAGGAAGTAGCAATGTAGAGGCAGAAGGTCAAGAAACAGGTCTTGTCAAGTGTTGGTGGACAGAAGCGGGAGAAGTTATAGTAGGAGAAGAAACTAAAACTGCATACAATATTACAATAGGTGCAAATGGGGGAGTAACAGCACCTAGATGGTGCAAAAGTTTATTTGGGAGAATGATTAATTTAACAAGCATTAACTTTAAACAAGGTGGAATAAGCTGTTTTAATACAAAAAATACAACAGATATGCAATATATATTTTTTGAGAATAAAGGTTTAATAAGTTTACAATTAGGTGACAATTTTGATACAAGTAATGTTATTACAATGAGGGGTATGTTCTCTCAATGTAACAATTTACAACATTTGGATTTAGGAAGAAAATTTAGCACGAAGAGTGTAACAGCGATTGGTGACTTATTCTCTTATATAAATGATTTAAAAACGTTAAAATTAGGAAATTTTGGAGTTGAAGGAGATAGGGAATATATAAAATCAACGTTTTGGAGTATAAAATATGCAACTAATATTAGTGGTTGTACTGTAACTATAGATCCACGAATAAATGTAATGGAGGAGGGACAATTAAAAGGTTGGTTTGAAAACTATTTAGGTGGTTGGGCTAGAATAGAATATTATGCAGAGTAAATTTTAAAACAATGTAAATGGTATAATGAAAAAGAAAAAACCTTGGAGTTCAAGGTTTTTTCTTTTTAAGGTATATGTTATACAATCCAACGCTTACCATAAATTAAAGGATTATTTTGTATTGCAAGTTTTTCTTTTAATTCGGCAGAGGTCTTTTTTCTTTTCAATTCAAATCGTAATTGATCTCCATATTTCCAAATAGAACATAAAACATTTTCTATACATTCTATTTCGGAGTTTGTTAAATGTTCCGTATTAGATAGTTCAAAAGCAATATTAATAATTTCTTGGAATTTACTTTCATATAAAGTTTCTGCATTTAATGCTTCCTGATAAGATTGAATAGTAAGGTGTGTAGTAGTAAAAATTGCTTTATTTCTTTCATCCCAGTTTTCTTTAAAAATAATGTTTTCTGGCATATCACCAAGTAAGACTTGTATATTATAGCCCCAAGTTTCAACAATATTAATAAGTCTGTGAGCAAAATCATCAATTTCTGAAATATTATTTTTAAAAATTATCCAAGTATCTTTTTGTTCTTCATTTTTAAACCAAAATTCATTTACCATATAAATTCCTCCTATATAATTATATAAAGGTTAATAGGTTACTATAAATATAGTTAAATTAACTACTATAGTATGTATTATATCATAGAAGAAGACTTATGTCAACTTATATTAAAATATTTTAAAAAAATTTTCAAAAAAAGTGTTGACAAATAAAAAAAATAGAGTATAATAGGAATTAGCAGTCAAGAACGAAGAGTGCTAAAAATGAAAAAGGTGATAAATAGTGTTAAATGATAGGAAGAAAAAAATATTAGAAGCTATTGTTGAAGAATACATTGAAACAGCCGAGCCAGTTAGTTCAGGAAATTTAAGAGATAAGTATGGAATAAACTTAAGTAGTGCCACAATTAGAAATGAAATGGCAGAACTTGAAAATGGTGGATTTTTAGATAAGACTCATACTTCAAGTGGTAGAATTCCATCACCTAAGGGGTATAGATTCTATGTGGATCAACTTTTAAAATTAGATAATATAAGTTTGGCAGAAATGGAGTATATTCATAAGAGGCTAGAAACAAAAGTAAATGAAATAGAAGAATTAACTAAGATAGCAACTAGTACTTTATCTGAAATAACACATTACACAACTTTGGCTATCGGGCCAAAACCAGAAGAACAAAATATAGAGGAATTTAAATTTGTACTTTTAGGAACAAGAATGTTAATGGCAGTAATTCTTACGGATTCAGGAATAGTTAAAGAAACAATAATAAAATTCGATGAAGACATCACAGAAGAGCAGGTAGAAACTTTAAATAATCTCTTTAATTCAAAACTTAAAGGGAAACCTTTAGAAATAATCGATAAACCGGTTGAAGAATTTATTTTTTCTGAAATGGAAGAAAGTTTAAAAGTAATTAAACCAGTTTTAGACCAAATTAGAAAGGCAATAAGAAAAGATAATGCAGTCTATTTACAAGGGGCGAATATGGCGTTTGATATACCAGAGTTCAAAAGTATGACTTCAGTTAAAAACTTTATGAATATGCTTGATACAAAAGATATCATAGAGGATGCATTAAATCTTGGGATTGCGCAGGATATAAATGTATATATTGGTTCAGAAAATGAACGAGAAGAATTAAAAGATTATAGTGTCATTACGTTTAAGCATAGTATAGGAAATAAGGAATTAGGAACAATAGGAATAATTGGACCTACAAGGATGAATTATTCGAAAGTAATTTCTGTTATGAAATATATTAGTAAAAAATTAGCTCAAGAAGAAAATGAAATGAATAAAAATAATAAAAAGGAAGGCGAGGATTAAAAGTTGGAAGATAAAAAAGAAATAAATGAAAATATTGAGGAAGTAAAGGTTGAAGATAATGAATTACAACAAAAAATAAAAGAACAAGAAGCAAGAATTGAAGAGTTAGACGATAGATATAAAAGAGTGTTAGCAGAATTTGAAAATTTAAAGAAAAGAGCAGCAAAGGAAAGAGAATTATTGTATTCATCTTTAATAGCAGATATTTTTTCAAAACTTTTGCCTGTACTTGATAATTTAGAAAAGGCTGTTGAAACAGAAACTAGCGATACAGATTATAAACAGGGAATAGAACTTTTACTAAAACAATTAAAGGATGTTTTAGAATCAAATGGAGTTAAAGAAATTGAATCATTAGGAAAAACTTTTGATCCAGAACTTCATGAGGCTGTTAGTATGGTTCAAGATGAAAATCTTGGAGAAAAAGAAATAAAAGAAGTCTTTAGAAAAGGGTATGTTATAGGAAATAAGGTTATTAGGCATTCTTTGGTCATTGTTGCCAATTAAATTGATGAAAAGCATCGTCTTACTTGGTTAACTTAAAGATAAAAAATCATTGATGTACTATCGTACGCCTGCGGATGTTTTTACTTTAAGTTGCCTACTAATACTCGTTTTTGCTCGGTTTAATAAAAAAAGAGCGAGAAAAAGTTATGTAGAAGGTGAAATTTGGACTTAATCAAAATTTCACCACTCACCACTCAGTTATTAATCTTGAGAAAAGAGAAAAAGTCATGTAGAAGGTGAAAATTTGAACTTAATCAAAATTCACCACTCACATCTCACATCTCACCTCTCAATTAATATAAATAAAATTTAAAAGGAGGATTATAAAATGGGAAAAATTATAGGAATTGATTTAGGAACAACTAACTCATGTGTTTCAGTTATGGAAGGTGGAGAAGCTGTTGTTATTCCTAACGCTGAAGGAAATAGAACAACACCATCAGTTGTGGCTTTCTCAAAAAATGGAGAAAGACTAGTTGGACAGATTGCAAAAAGACAAGCTGTTACAAATCCAGATAATACTATTATTTCAATTAAAAGAAAAATGGGAACAAACGATAAAGTAAATGTTGAGGGTGATGAATTTTCACCACAAGAAATATCAGCAATGATTTTACAAAAATTGAAGTCAGATGCAGAAAATTATTTAGGTCAAAAAGTTACACAAGCTGTAATTACTGTACCTGCGTATTTCTCTGATAGTCAAAGACAAGCAACTAAAGATGCTGGTAAAATAGCAGGTTTGGAAGTTTTAAGAATTATAAATGAACCAACTGCAGCAGCACTTGCATTTGGAATGGATAAGGAAGACCAAGATCAAAAAATATTAATTTATGATTTAGGAGGAGGAACTTTCGACGTTTCAATATTGGATATTGGAGATGGAGTATTTGAAGTTTTAGCAACTAATGGTAACACAAAATTAGGTGGAGATGATTTTGATGAAAAAATTATCGATTACCTAGTAAATGAATTCAAAAAATCAAGTGGAATAGATTTAAAAACAGATAAAATGGCTATGCAAAGATTAAAAGAAGCGGCTGAAAAAGCTAAAATCGAATTATCAGGAGTTCAACAAACAAATATTAATTTACCATTTATTACTGCTGATTCAACAGGTCCAAAGCATTTAGATATTACTTTAACAAGGGCAAAATTTGAAGAATTAATTAGTGATTTAGTAAATAGCACAAGAATTCCAGTAGAACAAGCTATAAAAGATGCAGGAATATCTGCAAATGATATTCATAAAATATTATTAGTTGGAGGTTCAACAAGAGTTCCTGCTGTTCAAGAAATGGTTAAAAAAATTACAGGGAAAGAGCCTGATAAAGGAATTAACCCAGACGAATGCGTTGCAATTGGTGCGGCTATTCAAGGTGGTGTTTTATCAGGGGATGTTAAAGATTTAGTTTTACTAGATGTAACTCCATTATCACTAGGTATTGAAACTTATGGTGGAGTATTCACAAAACTAATTGAGAGAAATACAACAATCCCAACAAAAAAATCTCAAATATTCTCAACAGCAGCTGATGGTCAAACTAGTGTTGAAGTTCATGTTTTACAAGGTGAAAGAGAAATGGCAACATATAACAAAACATTAGGAAGATTCCAATTAACAGGAATTCCAGCAGCTCCAAGGGGAGTACCACAAATCGAAGTTACATTTGATATTGATGCAAACGGTATAGTTCACGTATTTGCAAAGGATATGGCAACTGGAAATTCTCAACAGGTTTCAATTACTGCATCTACAAACTTAACAGATGAGGATATTGATAGGGCTGTTAAGGATGCTGAAGCACATAGTGCTGAAGATAAAAAGAAAAAAGAAGAAATTGAAGCAAGAAATAATGCAGAGAGTTTAGTTTATAACTGTCAAAAAACAATTGATGAGTTAGGAGATAAAATTAGCGGAGAAGAAAAGGCAAAAGCTGAGACAGAAATAGAAAATGTTAAAAAGGCTTTAGAGGGAACAGATACTGAAAGTATTAAACAAGCAACAGAAAAATTAACAACAGTATTCTATTCAATTTCAGAAAAATTATATAGCCAAACAGCAGGAGCACAAGCAGGTGCAAATCCTGAAACTGCTCAAGCTAATGCAGAAGAAAATGCCCAAACGGGTGAGGATGGAAATGTTTATAATGCAGATTATGAAGTTGAAAATAATGACAGTGAAGAGCAAAAGTAAAATTTGAGAATATAGAAGTGAGAAAAAGTTATGTAGAGGGTAGAGATTTGAATTCAATCAAATCTCTTACCTCTCATCTATTATTTCTCAATAGATAGAAAGAGGCAAATTATGGCACAAAAAAGAGATTATTATGAAGTATTAGGTGTAGATAAAAATGCTTCAAATGAAGAATTAAAAAAAGCTTATAGAAAACTTGCAAAAAAATACCATCCAGATGCAAATATGGATAATAAAAAAGAGGCTGAAATAAAGTTTAAGGAAGTAAACGAAGCTTATGAAACATTATCTGATGAACAAAAAAGAAGAATGTATGATCAGTTTGGTCCAGATGGACCATCAGGTTTTGGAGGATTCGGTGGACAAAATGCCGGAGGTTATTCATATTCATACTCAAGTGGATTTGATGGATTTGGAGGATTCGATGATTTAGGTGATATCTTTTCATCCTTCTTTGGAGGAGGAAGAGGAAGGTCCTCAAGAAATTCAGGTCCTAAGAAGGGTGCGGATTTGAGATATCGTATGGATATCACATTTGAAGAAGCTTTTTCTGGAGTGGAAAGAGAAATTGTAATTTCAAGGAATGAAACATGTAATACGTGTAAAGGGGATGGGGCAAAGCCAGGCTCAAGCGTAGTTACGTGTAATGTGTGTGGGGGACGTGGAGTCGTTACACAAATTCAAAATACAATTTTAGGGCAAGTTCAAACCCAAAAGACTTGTGGTAATTGCCATGGAACAGGTAAGGTAATACAAGAACCTTGTATAGATTGTAAAGGAAAAGGAACTGTTAGGAAACAGGCAAAAATTAAAGTTAAGGTACCAGCAGGAATAGACGATGCCCAAACTCTTGTAATACGAAATGAAGGAGAACCAGGTGAAAAGGGTGCTCCAAAGGGAGACTTATATATAGAAATACATTTAAAAAGACATAGTATTTTTTCAAGAAAGGGAAATAATGTATTTTGTGAGATTCCTATCACGTTCACGCAAGCAACTTTGGGGGCAGACTTACAAATACCGATGGTAAATGGACAGAAAGTCAGTTACAAAATCCCGGAAGGGACTCAAACAGGAACTAAATTTACAATAAAAAATAAAGGATTTAAACAAGTTAATTCAAACTATGAAGGGGATTATATTTTTACTGTAATAGTCCAAGTTCCTAAGAGATTAAATAAAGAGCAAAGAGATTTATTGACACAACTTGCAAAAACAATGAACGAACAACCTCCTATAAAGAAAAAAGGAATTTTCGGTTAAGCTTTAGTATATAAGATAGGAATGAAAAATATAAAAAAAATTTAGAACTCAAAAAAGGCAGACAAATAGGTAAGTATAAATTAATGTAGTACTTATTTTGTCTGCTTTTTTTATATAATAGGAAAGAATGACTTTTCTATTAACTATATATTGTTACAGGTTAATGGTTTTAAAAAAAATTATCCACTAAATATGTTGATATATCTAAATCATTTATTACATTGCTTGTTTCAATACAAAATCTAAGAAATTCTAAAAAACTTTCTACAAACATACGGTTGCTCAAAAGTTTTTAAGGATTTCTAACATTTTTCCTTTCAAACCAGTCATTACATAAACAATTTAGATATATCAACATATTTCATTTATGTCTAATAAAACCAACTATATATTATTTAAAGTTGCAAAAACTATTTTAAATCAGTTTTAAGTATGATATAATGTCAATATAAAATGATATGAATAAAATAAATTAGGAGATTATTAAATTTTAGGTAAATTTATAAACTAGACAATTTTACTTTTATTTTTCATAAAAATGTGGTATAATAATAAAACGATTTATAATTATTGCATAAAATGCAAAATATAAATAAATAAAATTCAAAAAATAAAGAGAAGGAGGGGTTTTTATGAATTTTAAACAATGGGATAATTTTAACAAACAAGGCGGTTGGACAAATGAAATAAATGTTAGAGATTTTATCCAAGCAAATTATACGCCCTATGAGGGTACAAAAGAATTCTTGACAGATTCTACGGAAAAGACAAAGGAACTTTTTAGTAAAATTCAAGAATTATTTAAACAAGAGGCAGAAAAAAATGGAGTATTAGATATAGATGTGAAAACCCCATCCTCGATAGATGGATATGCACCAGGATATATAGATAAAGAATTAGAAGAAATAGTCGGATTTCAAACAGATAGTCCCTTAAAAAGGGCAATTATGCCAAAAGGTGGTATAAAAATAGTTGAGAAATCTTGTAGTGCCTATGGGTATACTTTAGATCCGGAAATTGATATGATATATAATAAGTTAAGAAGAACTCATAATGACGGTGTTTTTACGGCATATACACCCGATGTGAGGGCTGCAAGAAGTTCGCATCTAATTACAGGGCTTCCAGATGGATATGGAAGAGGTAGAATAATAGGTGATTATAGGAGAATTGCACTATACGGTGTAAATGTTCTAATTGAAGAAAAACAAAAGGCTTTGGAGGGACTAGATGTAGATTCCTTTGAAGAGAATATTATTAGAAATAGGGAGGAAATATTTGACCAAATATTAGCGTTAAAAGAATTAATTTCAATGGCTGCAAAATATGGATTTGATATATCAGTTCCTGCTAAAAATGCTAAAGAGGCAACTCAATGGACATATTTTGGATATCTAGCAGCAACAAAGGACCAAAATGGGGCAGCTATGAGTTTGGGAAGAGTTTCAACTTTTCTAGATATTTATTTTGAAAAAGATATTAAGGCAGGCATTTTAACTGAAAGTGGAGCACAAGAAATTATAGATAGTTTTGTTTTAAAATTAAGGATGATAAGATTTTTAAGACATCCAGAATATAACGCATTATTTAGTGGAGACCCAGTATGGGTTACTGAAAGTATTGGTGGTATGGGAATTGATGGAAGAACATTGGTTACAAAAAATTCATATAGAATTTTACACACTTTAGAGAATTTAGGTCCAGCACCGGAGCCAAATTTAACAGTATTGTGGTCAAAAAATCTTCCACAAAACTTTAAAAATTATGTGGCAGAGATTTCAATTAAAACATCATCAATTCAATATGAGAATGATGATATGATGAGGGGTACTTTAGGTGATGATTATGCAATAGCATGTTGCGTGTCAGCAATGAAAATTGGAAAACAAATGCAATTTTTTGGAGCAAGGGCAAATTTAGCTAAAACTCTTTTATACGCAATTAATGGTGGAAAGGATGAAATTTCAGGAAAACAAGTAACACCAAAATTTGAGGCAGTGAAATCTGAATATTTAGATTACGATGATGTTATGGAAAAATTTGATAATATGATGGAATATGTTGCGAAAATCTATATTAAAGCATTGAATACAATTCACTATATGCATGATAAATATTCTTATGAAGCATTAGAAATGGCACTTCATGATGAGAAGATAATAAGAACAATGGCATGTGGAATAGCAGGATTGTCTGTTGTTGCAGATTCATTATCAGCAATTAAATATGCCAAGGTTAGAACAATAAAAGATGATAAAGGGTTGGTTTTTGATTATGAGATTACAGGAGATTTCCCTAAATACGGAAATGATGATGATAGGGTAGATACTATTGCGGTTGATATTATAAAAAGATTCATGAGAAAATTAAAAAAACATTATTGTTACAGACATTCAAAGGCAACACTATCAATTCTAACAATAACATCAAATGTTGTATATGGTAAAAACACGGGAAGTACTCCAGATGGTAGAAAGGCTGGAGAACCATTTGGACCAGGGGCAAATCCACTTCATGGAAGGGATTCAAATGGGGCATTAGCTGTAATGAATACAATTGCAAAGCTTCCTTATGAAGAATCAGAGGATGGAATTTCATTTACATTTTCAATAACGCCGGAAACATTGGGCAAGAGCATGGACTCGAAAATTTCAAATTTAACCAGTCTTTTGGATGGATTTTTTATGCAGACTGGACATCATATAAATGTTAATGTTTTTAATAGAGAATTATTACAGGATGCGATGGATCATCCTGAAAAATATCCTCAACTTACAATCCGTGTTTCAGGTTATGCAGTTAATTTTACAAAGTTAACGAGGGAACAACAATTAGATGTAATTAATAGAACAATTCACGAGAGTATATAGTTGTGATTAGAGTTATATAATTTAGAGTATTAGAAATTAGTATAAGGGATAAGGGAGCAATACACGAATTTTGTTCCCTTATATAGTATTTATAGGAGGATAATATGGAAGAATTAAATGAGAATATGGTTGCAAAAGTTCATTCTTTTGAAAGCTTTGGAACTGTAGATGGACCAGGAATAAGATTTATTATTTTTTTGCAAGGTTGTAGTTTAAGATGTAAATTTTGTCATAATAGAGATACTTGGGATATGGCAAATGGAGAAATCTATACAGTAAATGAAATTTTAGAAAAAATTGATAGGTATAAAAATTATATCATTCCATCAGGTGGTGGAGTAACTTTTAGTGGAGGAGAGCCATTATTACAACAAGATTTTTTGATAGAAATTTTAATGAGATTAAAAGAAAAAAATATACATACTGCAATTGATACATCGGGGAACTTCCCTTTAACTGATAAGGTAAAAAAAATAATTGATTTGACGGATTTATTTTTATTAGATATAAAGAGTATTGATGATGAGGTTTGTAAAAATTTATGTGGAATTTCTAATGAAAAAGAGCTAGAATTTGCTAGGTATTTAAGTGAGATTAATAAGCCTGTATGGATAAGGCATGTTTTAATTCCAACAATAACGGATAAAAAAGAAAATCTAATGAAATTCAAAGAGTTTTTAGATAGTCTAAATAATGTTAAAAGGGTTGAAATGATTCCATATCATAATATGGGAAAATATAAGTGGGAGCAGCTTGGATTAAAATATGAATTAGAGAATATTCCAGTCGCAACAATGGAAGATGTGGAAAGAGCAAAGAGAATAATAAATTCTGAGAGCCCTAAAAATATTATTAGATAAGAAAAATCTTTGATGCACGAACAAAGACGTGGCATGGAGAAAAATTTAAAAGTTTAAAGTGTATTAATTATGCCACTTTTGTTCTAGAATTTTTTATCTTATTCCTTATATTCCTCTTTTCCAAGTAGATATAAGAATGCAAAGGCAGGGATTTTTAAAAGTTTTACACCATTTTCCAGTTCGGTAATTGAGTAATCAGAATCTTTTTTTGTGATTATAAAAACATCATCCCCCTTCTTTGGAAGATGTAAAATTGGATTATTTGAATTAATCTTGGGATCTTCTTGATACTTTACTTCAATATATTTAGTATTATCAAAGCTTTTAGCGACAATATCTATTTCTCTATCTTTGTCACCTTTTTGTTCCCTATAATAACCAAGTTGATGGTTAATTGAATATTTTGTTATAATGTGCCTGAACACTGTTGTTTCAATCATATATCCCATTTCCTCTGAATTAAGCAATAGGTCATCGTGCATTAATACGGCATTTCTTATTGCTGAATCGACAATATATACTATAATTTGTAAAAAGTCAATAAAATTAACAATTATACTTTATAATTTTGTTGAATAATTATAAAGTATAATTAGATCTTGCCAAGTCTAGTGTGTGAATTTTTTTAATTTATTAATTCTTGCTTTTGTTGTAAGTGTGTAGTAAAATAAGGATGTTTTTATGAGAATA
>JAUNSP010000046.1 GCA_030539155.1 Clostridia bacterium | reverse complement strand
ACTAACCGTGTGTGTGTGTGTGTGTGTGTGTACAGCCGCAAGGGATGTAGCGTTTACGTTCATAGAATTCATATTTTTCCTACCGTTTTTCATCTTAAAATTTCCTCCTTGTTTTAATTTTTTTGTTTTAGGGCACAGCCCCATCCATAAATTAATTATAAAATTAATTTTTCAAATAGTCAACAGAAATTACAAAAGTTTTGAAAAAATTTTTCCACAGATTAGAGTTTTAGAATAAAAGTGGCATAATTAATACATTCAAGCATTTTTAATTTTTTTCTATGCCACTTCTATTCTAATTTGATCTCTATTCTTCCCTTTTATAGAAACATGCTGTTTTTACTAAACAAATCGCTAACTGCAATACCTCAAGTAAAATGAATGTTAAAAAGAATATAATTAAACCTATTAATATTGCTATAGGAATTACTGCTGGAACTATTGTTATAGAAATAGCAATTACCGTGGTTATTATTAACCCAATTGCGACTATAGATAACAATACCCCTCTTTTGCAAATACATCTTCTAGTCTTATCAAAAAGAGTTAAAAATATCACCCCAACAATTGTTAAAACACCTAAACTACATGCAATTGCAATTCCATTAATTATTCTTGGAATAATCAATGTAAAGCTTGCAAAACCCCCAATAATTCCAATTATTACTGCAATCAAAAAACTTATTATCATACCAATTATATATCCAAAATGTCTCATACACATATCTATCATCTCCTTAGAAGGATTTTTCCTCCTAATATATTATATTATTATAGTGTATATAAAGTTAATTTAATGTTTAATCCTATTTTTTCGACTTTTTTTTTAATTTTTGTTTACAAATTTAGTTAAATAATATACAATAGGATTGAAGGAGAATAGACAATGAAAATTGACACACGAAACGAAAAAGAAACCATTGAATTAGCTAAAAAATTAGCAAAAAATTTAAAAACTGGTGATATTATAGTTTTGTCGGGTGAACTAGGCTGTCGGTAAAACAAAGTTTACTGAAGGAATTTTAACATATTTTGGTTTAGAAAATGAAATTTCTAGTCCCACTTTTACTATTGTAAATGAATATAAATCAAATGCTATAAATATATTTCACTTCGATGTTTATAGATTGGAAGATTGTGATGAATTTTATGCAATGGGTGGAGAGGAATATTTCAGTAAGGGAATCTGCATTATTGAATGGGGAGAAATAATTGAAAACATATTACCTCCCAATTACATTAAAATACAATTTTGTAAATCAGATGAAGATGAAAATTTCAGAGAACTTTCATTTGAAGCCCATGGGAATATAGATTTAAGGAGGTATAACATTGAAGATACTTGCAATTGATACTTCTTCTAATATCTGCTCTGTTGCAATCTTAGAAGATTCAAATCCTATAATGAAAAAAGATATAAACGACGAATTAACGCACTCTCAAAAATTAATGCCACTTATTGATGAAATTTTAAAAAGTTGTAATTTATCTCTTAATGATATTGATTTACTTGCCTGCTCAATTGGTCCTGGTTCATTTACAGGAATCAGAATTGGTGTTGCAACAGTAAAAGCTTTTGTAGATGTAAAAAATATACCTGTTGTTGGAGTAACTTCTTTAGAAAGTTTAGCATACAACATTCAAGATGAAGGGCTTATTTGCTCAATGATTGATGCAAGAAATGATAATATTTACTCTGGTTTATTTAAACACAAAGAAAATACATATACTTTAATTGGAAATCTTTTAGCGGAACATATTGATAACATTCTTCCAGTATTAAAGGGATACGACCAAAAAATAATTTTTGTAGGTAATGGTAGCACAGTTCAAAAAGATAAATTATTAGAATTGCCCAATGCAAATTTTGCAAACTCAGAAAATAATCTTGCCAATGCTATTAGTATAGGGAAATGCGCTTATAACAAATTTTTAAATGGAGAACATGGTACATCTAATACGCTACTACCTCTATATTTGAGAAAATCACAAGCCGAAAGGGCTTTGGAGGAAAAAGAAAAAAATGATTAATTTTAAGAAAATGTCACTAAACGATTTAGATAACATAAAAAACCATTTAACAACTGATTTTGATAACTTCTGGAGTTTTAATAATCTAAAATCGGAACTTGAAAATCCAAACTCTCACTTTTTAATTATTGAAAAAGACTGTACTATAATTGGATTTGGAGGCTTTAGACAAATACTTGATAATGCGGATATTATGAATATTGTAATTAGGAAGGATATGAGGAATAAGGGAAACGCAAAACTTCTATTAAATAAAATTATCGAACTTGCGAAACAATACAACATATCCCAACTTAACTTAGAAGTAAACGAGAATAATACTAACGCAATTAAACTTTATAAAGATTTTAATTTTAAAGTGATTAATATTAGAAAAAAATATTATAATAATACAGATAACGCTATTATTATGCTTTTAAATATATAGTTTTATAAGTTTTTCTAAAAACAAATTTGTTTAGCATTGTTTATATAAAAAACTTAAATTTTAAAAAAGGATGGATACTAATGAAAAACAAAAATGAACTAAAATACTCATGCTTAAAAACTGTTTGTAACCCTGAACTTCTTAACTTTGAAACAACAGAAGAATTAGAACCAATAAATGTTGGTATTGGTCAATCAAGAGGTATCAAAGCCCTTGAATTTGGTCTTAATGTCGACGTTAAAGGATATAATCTTTATTTAGAAGGACCAAGCGGCGTAGGAAAAACAATGTACACAAAAAAATATCTAGATACAATTTCTAAAACAAAAAAAGTTCCTTGTGATTGGTGTTATATATATAATTTTACGAATCCAAATGAACCAATTGCTGTCTCTCTCCCTGCTGGTCAAGGAAAAGAATTTAGAGAAGCAATGGACAATTTCATTAAAGATATAAAAAAGGATATTTCTAATACCTTTAATAACGATGAATTTGAAAGAGAAAAATCACTTATTACAAGTGAATACGATCAAAAAAGAAACAATCTCATGGAACAATTAAATAAAAAATCTTCTCAGTATGGTTTTCAAGTAAAGTCCGCCCAAAACGGTATATTTATGATGCCTATCTTAAACGGTAGAACAATAGAAGAAGAAGAATTTAATAAACTTGATGATAAAACTAAACAAGAATTTGAAGATAAATCTGTGATTGTTCAGCAGCACATAATGGAAGCAATAGAGGCAATTAAGAATATTGAAAAGGAATCTTCTGAAAGAATAAATAGTTGGCAATCAAATATTGCACTCCTTACAGTTACAGCACATATAAACTTAATAAAATCTAAATTTAAGAGAAATAAAAAAATAACATCTTTCTTAAATGAGATAAAAAATGATATTTTAAAAAATATTAACTTGTTCATTGCTGGCGATACTAAAGCTCCACAAAATGTTCAACCAAATCAACCAATGTCAAAAACGGCAAATCAACCATGGTTAAATTATAGAGTTAATCTTTTCGTTGACAATAGTTTAACTGAAGGTGCTCCTGTTATTATGGATTCAAATTATACCTATCATAATATTTTTGGTTCGTTAGAGTACGAGAATTTTATGGGAGCTTTGCACACAGATTATACAATGATTAAACCTGGCCTACTTCATAAAGCAAACGGAGGTTACATCTTATTTCAAGCAAAAGACTTATTAGCAAATGGAATTTGCTATGAGAATTTAAAAAAAGCACTACGTATAAAAAAATTAAATATAGAAAATTCAGTAGACAATCGTTCTTCAATGGTAATGATTTCTCTAAAACCGGAACCAATACCGTTAGATTTAAAGGTAATTTTAGTAGGAAATGATGCAATCTATCAATCTTTATTAGCAATGGATTCAGATTTTAGAAAATTATTTAAAATCAAAGTTGAATTTGAAGAATCAGCACCTATGAATGTTGAAAATATGAATAGCCTAGCAAGATTTATAAGTGGTTTTTGTTCACAAGAAGGACTACCTCCATTCGATAGAGCTGCCATTGCGAGAATAATAGAATTTTCCTCTAAACTTGCTGATGATCAGGATAAAATTTCAACGAAATTCACTGATATTGCAGAAGTAGTTAGTGAAGCTGCCACATGGGCAAAACTATCAAGGAAAAAATTAGTTACCGAACAATTTGTAGATAAAGCTCTACTTGAAAGGATTGATAGAGTAAAGAAATATGATGCAAGATATATGGAAATGATTAAAGAAAATACACTACTAATATCCACAGATGGTGCAAAAGTTGGGGAAATCAATGGATTAACAATAATGAGTATCGGTGATTACTCTTTTGGGAAACCAGTTAAAATCACTGCAAATACATTTGCAGGAAAAAATGGAGTAATAAATGTTGAAAGAGAGGTTTCACTTTCTGGATGCTCACACTCAAAGGGTGTTTTAATTTTAAGTGGATATCTAGGAGAAATGTTTGCTCAAGACTTTCCTCTTTCATTAAACGCTAGTATATGTTTCGAACAATTATATAATGGTGTTGATGGTGATAGTGCTTCTAGTACTGAACTGTATGCAATCCTATCTGGTTTATCAAATATGCCAATTTCTCAATCAATCGCAGTTACTGGCTCAGTAAATCAAAAAGGTGAGATACAACCTATTGGGGGAGTAAACGATAAAATAGAAGGATTTTTCCAAATTTGCAAAATGAGAGGGTTAAATGGTTCTCACGGGGTAATCATTCCTATTCAAAATCAGAAAAATTTAAATTTATCAGACGAAATAGTTGAAGCTGTAAAGGATAATCAATTCCATATTTACGCAATCTCTACAATAGATGAAGGAATTGAAATTTTAACAGGAGTCCCTGCTGGAAAAAAAGATTCTAAAGGAAATTTTCCTGCCGGTTCAATAAACTATTTGGCACACGAAAAACTAAGAAAATATTTTGACATTACCAAAAAGGAAAGGATGGCTTTCCTATAATAAAACAAAAGTGGCATGATTAATACACTTTAAACATTTTAAATTTTTCTCAATTCATAAAAAAAATCGCTTTCGCGATTTTTTTTATGTTATTATTCAGCTTTTGGAGTTTCTTCAGTAACTTCAGCTTTTTCTTCTACTACTGGAGTTTCAACTTCTTCAGTAACAGTTTCAGTAGTTTGTACTGGTTCTACAACTTTTTCAGCTACTGTCTCCTCTACTACTGGTGCAACTTCCTCTACTAAATCCTCTTTTATTGTGATTTCTTTAGTTTCAATTCTTGCCCCAATATTTTCTTTAGTCTTAGCAGCTTTTCCTATTCTATCTCTTAAATAGTATAGTTTAGCCCTTCTTGATTTACCTACTCTAGTAACCTCAACTTTTTCAACTAGTGGTGAATGTACTAAAAATGTTTTTTCAACACCAACACCATAAGCTAATCTTCTTACTGTAAATGTCGCATTTACTCCCCCACCTTGTTTTTTGATTACTATTCCTTCAAATATTTGGATTCTTTCTCTATTTCCTTCTTTAATTCTTTGATGAACTTTTATTGTATCTCCAACGTGTAATGCTGGAATTTTATTTTTTAAATATTCATGTTCAACTGATTTTATTATGTCCATTATTTTACCTCCTTATTTTCTTTCTTAGGGAACACTTTTTTATTCTATTTATGAAATAAATATTTCATTAGCCATTATTTTCCCTATTTACATGGCTTTTTATTTCTTCTAATATTTTTTTATCTTTATCAGATAAATTCTCCATATCCAAGAGATCTTCTCTCTTTAAATATGTATTTTTCAAAGATTCTCTTTTTCTCCACTCATCAATATTTTTATGATGACCTGATATCAAAACCTCTGGAACCTTTTTATCTAAAAATTTTTCCGGTCTTGTATATTGTGGATATTCCAAAAATCCTTGTGAAAAAGATTCTTCTTTTACTGATTCTGTTTTGAGAACACCCTCTACATATCTACTTACAGAATCTATAAGTACCATAGCTGGAAGTTCTCCACCTGTTAATACATAATCTCCTATTGAAATTTCCTCGTCAACAATTTCATCAATTATCCTCTGGTCAATACCTTCATAATGACCACAAAGTATTATTAAATGTGACTGTTTACTCAAATCTTCAACTATTTTTTGGTTTAATTTCTTTCCTTGTGGTGACATATATATCACTTTTGCATTTTTATCGTTGATTGATTTATATGCATCATATACAACATCTGGTTTCATAACCATTCCTGCTCCACCTCCATAAGGTGTATCATCCACTTTTTTATGCTTATCCTTTGAAAAATCTCTAATATTTATTAAATTAATACTAATTAAATCCTTCTCCATTGCTCTCCCAATTATACTACTATTAAAATTTTGAAAACATTCTGGAAATAAAGTAAGTATATCAAATTTCATAACTATTATCCTTTCTTAAAATTCGGCATGTTATAATTAAACCTATCTATTACTAAATGTAAAAGACTTATATAATTTTTTATGTATTTGAAGATTACTAAGTTAAAAATTATAACTAATTTTTAACATCTAATCTATTAATCCCTTGATTATATGTACTATAATCTTTTCATTCTTAAAATCAACTTGTTTAATAACTTCCTTAGTCCCTGGAAGAAGTACTTGTTTTCCAAGTTTATCTTTTATAACATAAACATCATTACTTCTAGTCTCATATATATCATCCACTCTCCCTAAAAGAAGATTTTCATCTGTATATACTTCTAAACCTAATAAATCTGCTATAAAATACGTGTCTTTATCCAATTTTTTTGCATCTTTTCTGTGAATTTTTATGAAAGCACCCCTAAGAGTTTCTGCTTTATTGATATCTTCTATTCCCTTAAATTTAACTAGAACAACATTTTTATGATATTTTACATTCTCTATTTCAAATTCATTTAAATTTGCGCCTTGTTCCACAAAAACTTTCCTAAATTCGTCAAATCTTGTAGGTTCATCTGTAAATGGTTTTACTTTTACCTCCCCTTTTATACCAAAGGTATTTACAACTTGACCAACTTCAAAATACTCTTTCATAATAATTCCTTTCAATATTTTTTGCTATGCATTAAATTCAATATTAACCCTTTTCCCTTCTTTTACAGCTACTGCTCTAATTACTGTCCTTATTGATTTTGCAATTTTTCCCTGTCTACCTATAACTTTTCCAATGTCATTTTCTGCAACAGCAACATTAAATGTTACATTCTTCTCGTTACTAATCTCCTCAATTGTAACTTTGTCCTTTTCATCCACTAGACTAATTATAAACATATTTAAAATTTCTT
This sequence comes from Clostridia bacterium, assembly GCA_030539155.1. Taxonomy (GTDB): domain Bacteria; phylum Bacillota; class Clostridia; order TANB77; family CAG-508; genus JAUNSP01. The sequence continues at coordinate 4,158 of JAUNSP010000046.1, read as the reverse complement.
TCATATTGGCTCCCCTTTTCCTATTTACTTGCTTTTGAAATTAAAGCCCTTACTGTGTCAGTTGGTTTTGCACCATTTTTTGTCCATTTTTCTAATTTTTCATTATCTAACTCAATTATAGATGGAGATGTCATTGGGTTATATGTTCCAATTTTTTCAATTATCTTTCCATCTCTTGGGCTTCTTGAATCAGCAACTACTATATGATAGAATGGAGCTTTTTTAGCACCAACTCTTTTTAATCTAATTTTTACCATTATTAATTCACCCCCCATTTTTTTTGTAATAATATATTTAACTTAATATTGTATTACTTTTTTAAACTAATTAATATTTAATTTAGCTTAAAAAAATAATACGATATTAAGCTTTTAAAAATTTTATTTTTTAATTTATATTAAAATTTAAAATTTTTTAAATCATTTTTATTTAGACCATTCATCAACTTACTCATATTTTTTTCAGTTTTAACCCTCTTCATCATTTTTTGTGTCATTTCAAATGATGTCATAAATTTATTAATCTGCTGTACTGTTGTTCCACTTCCCTTTGCAATACGAATTCTCCTACTTGCATTTAACAGTTTTGGATTTTTCCTTTCTTTAGTTGTCATAGAACAAATCATTGCTTCAATCCTTACAAATTCCTTTTCATCTACCTTAACATCTTTAAGTGCATTTGCACCTGGTATCATTTTTAATAATGACGAAAATGAACCCATCTTCTTTACCTGTCTTAATTGAGATAAGTAATCATTTAAATCAAACTTATTCTTATTCAATTGCTTTTCTAACTTTTCAGCTTCTTCCAAATCAAATGATTCTTCTGCCTTTTCAATTACAGATAGAATATCACCCATTCCCAAAATTCTTGATGCCATTCTATCAGGGTGGAACACTTCTATATCACTTAATTTTTCACCCATTGCTGCAAACTTTATCGGTCTTCCCGTAACTTTTTTAACAGATAATGCAACACCTCCACGAGTATCACCATCTAGTTTTGTTAATACTACACCATCAATTCCAAGTTCTTCATTAAAGTTGGTAGCAACATTTACTGCATCCTGACCTGTCATAGAATCCACAACAAGTAGAATTTCATGAGGTTTGACATTGGTTTTAACATTCTTTAATTCCTGCATTAATTCCTCATCAATATGTAATCTACCAGCCGTATCCAAGATTATTACATCATTTAATTTACTAATCGCCACATTCATAGCTTGTTTTGCAATATGTACAACATCTTTTGATGACTCATTTGCAAATACTGGTATATTTAAACTTGCACCAACTACTTGTAATTGTTTTATTGCAGCTGGTCTATAAACATCGCACGCTACAAGTAACGGCTTTTTTCCTTGTTTTCTTAATATATTTGCAAGTTTTCCTGCTGTTGTTGTTTTTCCTGATCCTTGCAAACCAACTAACATAATTATTGTTGGAGGATTTGAGGTAAAATTGATTTTGCTTTCTGTACCTCCCAATAGCTCAATTAATTCATCTTTAACTATTTTTATAACTTGCTCTCCTGGAGTCAATGACTTTAATACATCTTGTCCTAAAGATTTTTCCTGAACGTTAGCTAGAAATTCTTTAACAATTTTATAATTAACATCAGCCTCTAATAAAGCCAATTTAACCTCTCTTAACATTTCCTTTAAATCTGATTCTGTAATTCTAGTTTGTCCTTTAAGTTTTTTCGTTATATTCTGTAGTTTAGTGGATAATCCTTCAAATGCCATTTATAAACTCCCCTTTCTTTTGTTTTACAATTCGTTCAATTTAAACTAAACAATTTAATTCTTTTCTAACTGTATTTAATATTTTATCAACTTGTTTGTCAGAATAATTACCTTTAATTTTGTTTAATTGTTCTAAAACGTCCTGTATTTGTTTTTCCTGTTTTAATGTCTTATTCATAATTGATAGCTTTTCTTCAAATTCGAAAAGTTTATTTTCCCCCTTTTTCAAAATATCTCTTACTGCTTGCCTAGTAATCTTATTATTTTCTGCAATTTCCGAAAGCGATAAATCGTTATTATAATAATCATTTAAAATACCCAATTGATTTTCGGTTAATAACTTTCCATAGATTTCACATAAAATACTAATTTTTACATTCTTCTCCATTTAAATTTACCCCCTTCTTTGTAATGCTATTATACTTTACACCATTTTTTGTGATTTGTCAAGTATTTTCCGGCATTTTTTTGAAAAATGTTACAAATTAGAGGTTTTCGTTGCAAGGCACAATGTATTCACACACCTAAGAATTTATTAAATTCACAATCCATAGATTTCTTACTATTTTATACCTCCACATTCTGGTCATTGTCAGAAATTAAGAATTTAGTACCTCAAATAGATTTACTACACCCTACCCATATTTTCTACATTCCTAGTATCAAAATCACTCCCTAAAATTAAGTTTGATAAACCCCTACAAGCATAAAACATTCTATACATCGATTTCACATCAATTGTAACACTACAAATTACAAAAGTTTTAAAAATTTTTCACAGGTTAAGATTTTTCATATTTTAAATATGAAAATCATAACTGTACTATTGATTTAAATAACCTCTTAATTTGTCTATTTGGAAATTAACTTTAAATTTCCCCTTATAATTACACCCCTTTTATAAGCTCTTTACTCTTAAATTAATGTAAAAACTAGTGACCCTCACTAGTTTTTACCACTTTTTAATATATACTTTTTTATATACTTAAATCCCATTTTAGAGTTTCATTATTATAATTAAATTCTACATTTTCATTTATTTCTACTATAGGTTTTATTTTTGCATTACCTGCACCAGCATATCCCATATGATTTATAGGATAACTTGCAAACATTGCTATTCCAGTAGGTGAAGTTTTTTTCTTTCCTCCATGACTTCTCATTACAATAGGAGAATACCTCATATTACTTTCACTCCTAGAAGAAGAATCAATGGAACGTGTAGCAATCCAATATTTCTCATTTTTCATCAATAAATCTTCAATTTGAGGCTCTTCACTATTATCGTCTCTTTTTTCTGTATCTTCTGTTATCGGTGTACAAAATTCTATTTCTATTTTATTTGTAAAAGTTGCCATAGCATTTGCTTTTAAAATAAGTTCTGTCTGTTCACTTTTTTCTAAAACGGTTCCCCTTATTCCATCAACAATTGTATTTTTTTGTTGAGCAAAAATTGATGGATAGTTTTTATATGTAGTATCCTGACTTGTACAAATTCCTCCAACAGTTTCTTCATCTGTCAAAAATGTAGTTGCTTGCACATCTTCGTATTTTATACTTCTTGCTATTGCATATCCACTCTTACTATATAAATCTTTAGAAATATCATTCAATATATATACCCCATTACAAATACCGGCCCAGCCACCTAAATATAAATCTTGTGTAGTCGGATATTCACTTGTTAGTGTCACTTTTCCATCACTAATATCTAAAATTTTCCATACTAACTCCTCTTGTGTTATTATTTGTGTATCTGTGACATATCCTGTATAGGTTCCCGCCTCTTCTCCATAATCAGGATCAAAACCTATTGCACTATCTGGAATATAGTTTACGGTATCCCCTATCCTTATTCCCCCCTGCAATTCACTTTCACTTTCCGCATCTATTAATATTACTCCCAACTTGGTTTCTACACCTAATATCCTTGTTAAATCTGAACTATATACAAGGGTTCCTTTTGTAGACTCTTCTATTACATTTTCCCTTAATCCTATGGGTGTAACTGTACCCCCACTTGTATTATGTTCTAATTCTAACGCTGATAATTCTAATTCCATCTTTTCCTTTATAGTCGCTAATTCATATTCCTGTTTTGCTAATTTCGCTTTTTGAAAAATACCATTTTCTCCTAATGTTAGATTAATTGTAATGCCTGCTAAAATTAGCATAATTACAATAGTGATAATTAGTGCAATTAGTGTGATACCTGAGCTGTGGGATATGAGTGGTGAGTGGTGAGAGTTTGTTTCCACATTTTGTCCGCAACTCATATTTGCACTTTGTTCACAATCGTGTGATTTTTGCACATCAAAATTAGAGCCCGAAAAAATTTCCGCACCTCTGCCATTTTTAAGTAATTCTCTTTCTTCCCCTTTAAAATTAACCGTGTGTGTGTGTGTGTGTGT
>JAUNSP010000084.1 GCA_030539155.1 Clostridia bacterium | reverse complement strand
CCTCCACTATGGACTTTCACCAATTAACTAAAACGACATGCCCGTCGCACTATAATGAAATAATGGAAAAGGAGAACTTTCCCATTATATAAAAAAGTTATAATAATTCTCAAATACTCCATCCTCCATCAACTGAAATTATTTGACCCGTCGTATATTCATCTCCTATTAACCATTGTACACATTTTGTTATATTTTGTGGATAACCGACTTTGTTTAAGGGTATTTCTTTAACAATATTTTTAATATCTTCACAAGAAAAATCTTTATTCATTTCAGTCTGAATAAAACCAGGGGCAATACTATTTACTCTAATATTGCTTAATCCTAATTCTTTCGCTAACGCTTTAGTCATCCCATCTACCCCTGCCTTTGACGCAGAATAATGTACCTCGCATGATGCTCCTACTTTTCCCCATATAGATGAAATATTTATAATACACCCTTCTTTTTTTTCTAACATAGATTTTTTTAAAACCTCTTGTGTTACGTTAAATGTACCGGTTAAATTTGTGTTAATCATATTGTACCACTCATCTTGTGTTAATTCTGAAAATAACTTTATTTGTGAAATTCCAGCGTTGTTTATAAGTACATCAATTTTTTTATATTTATTAACAACAAAACTCACCATGGCATCAACTTCATCTCTTTTTCTTATATCTGCTTTATAAATCTCAATATCATATCCCTTCTCCCTCAAATTTTTCTGTATAAAAAGCGCTTCTTTTTCTGAAGAATTATAGTTTAAAATCACTGTGTTTCCTTGTTTTGCAAGTCCTTCTACAATATTTTTCCCTATACCTTTTGAGCCCCCTGTTACTAATATTTTTTTACTCATAAAACCTCCTTTAATAGTTTGTGTTTTAAATTTTATGTTCACTTTAAATTTTACATAATTCAGTTTTGTTTATATATTTTATACTTAACTAATTGGTTATATATTTTACTTCCGAAAGGTATCATTCTAATATCTTCCTCACTTAATACCCTTAATGTAAATATCAAAATTATGTATATTAAAGCCCCTACCATTATTGATATAATACAATTTAAAGCTGCCCCAACTACATTATTTAAAATAATATTTACTGCAAAAACTCCTATTCCCATAATTATTCCTGCAATCAACGGTTTTACTAAATTCTGTTTTAATTGTAGGTTTAATTTTATTGACCTATTTAAGCTTACAAAACTAATTACAAAAGCTATAAATTGACATGCAACCGAACCAATAGCAGCACCATAAATATTTATATTCGGATTACTTATCAATAATATATTTAAGAATAGTTTAACAAAAACTCCTACGGATAGTGCAATTACGGGTATCCTTACTTTGCTTATCCCATATAATGCACCATTTAATGTTTGGCTTAGTGCCATAAACATCATGGAAATTGCTAATATTTGTAATATACCTGCTCCATTAGATGCTGTTGGGTATAACATTCTAAATATATTTTGTGATAAAACTATATAACCAATTGCACATGGTATAATGATTATTATTGATGCGAATACTGAAAATCTTATCCTTTTTTCTGCCAATGTATAATCCTTTTTTGCCATTGATGCTGATATTGTAGGTATTAAAGCCGTAGAAAATGCCAAATTAATTGCAAGTGGTAATCCTATTAACGTTTCTGCTTTCGATAGCATCCCTATCAATTCCATAGCTTTTTGTTGCAAGACTTCTGGGCTAGTTATTAAATTACTAAACGCGTGCTTTATACAGTTTGTTACCGTAGTATTATCTAATACTGGATTTATTACTGATATTATTGACCCTAATGTTATAGGTATTGAAATAGTTAGGATAATTTTTAAAATTTGCCTATTTGTCTTAGATTTCTCTTTAGAAATTTGTCCCTTTTCTGGTTTTATTTTATTTGCCTTATAATACATGCTAAAATAGATAAATGTAATTATTACTGCTAACGTTGTAGATAAATTTCCAGCTGCCGCCATTATGTATGATTCCTTTCCAATTGCCATATATACAAAGGTTATTGATAATACACAATTTAGAAACTGCTCCAATGTTTGTGATATACTAGAAGGTTTCATATTGTTTTGCCCCATAAAATAACCTCTAAATATTGATAATGCTGAAACAAATGCTATTGCAGGTGCTAAAACTTTCAAAACATATTTAACATCTGGTGTTTTATAAACATTGTTTGCTATAAATTCTGCTCCAAAAAATAATAGAACTGATAATACAATTCCTATTGAAACAAAGAAAATCATTGCGACTTTAAAAACTCTTTGTGCTCCTACCTTATCTTCTACTGCCAACCTTTCAGATACCAATTTAGATACTACACTTGGTAATCCTATTGATGACAGTGTCAATAAAAGTGCATATAAGTTATACCCTGTTGAATAATAACCGTTACCTACATCCCCAAATCCATCGATGTTTATTATTACTAATCTGTATATTAGTCCTAATATCTTGATTATTATTTGAGAAGATATCAAAATCATTACATTTTTCATAAATGATGGTTTTTTTTCATTTTTTACCTTATCCAAATTATTTCTCCTACCTTTTTTTATTAATCTTATTAATTGCTATTGTACCATTTTATATATTAAAAATCAAGTAATATATTAATTTTTTAAATATCCATTGTTACAGGTTAGGGGTTTTAATGCCTAAAATTTGGGAAATGATTCATATATATGTATTAATCCGCCACATCTTGCTTGGAGTTTATATATTTTTTTAGACAATAAAAAAGCCAAAAATCAAGAGCTATCTCAAAATTATTGACCTTGTTATGGAGCCACTTATCCGATTCGAACGGATGACCTACTGATTACAAGTCAGTTGCTCTACCAGCTGAGCTAAAGTGGCGTTTTGGTGACCCGTACGGGAATCGAACCCATGTCTCCGCCGTGAAAGGGCGATGTCT
>JAUNSP010000045.1 GCA_030539155.1 Clostridia bacterium | reverse complement strand
ATGGGGTGGAAGATGGGACTTGAACCCACGGTCTCCAGTGCCACAAACTGGCGCGTTAACCATCTACGCTACATCCACCATATATTTTATTCTACAATAAAATTGAAAAAAAGTCAATACTTTTTCTCAATTTTATCAATTTTCACATGTTCTTTAATAATTTACGCTGTTTCTTCTTTTTTTGTTCTTGTTTTAGGAGCTTGTTTCTTCCCCTTTGTTGAAAGTGGCTCCACTATATCTTCCCTATTATTATTAATAATCAATTTAGGATGCTCCATATTCTGTACTGTCTGCTTCGTTATTATACACTTTTCTATTTTAGGATTAGATGGTATTTCAAACATAATGTCCTTCATAACCTCCTCTAAAATAGATCGTAATCCCCTAGCTCCAGTTTTTCTTTCAATCGCTTTATCAACTATTGCTTCTAACGCATCTTCTTCAAATTCCAACTCTACATTGTCAATTGAAAATAATTTTTTATATTGTTTTACTAATGCATTTTTAGGTTTAACTATTATATCAATCAATGTCTTTTTATCTAATTGTTTTAATGTAGTTATAATAGGTAATCTACCGACAAATTCTGGTATCATACCAAATTTTAATAAGTCCTGAGGTAATAATTGTTCAAATATCTTATACTTATCTAACTTATCCTTACTTTCTACCTCTGCACCAAATCCAATTTGTTTTTTTCCTGTTCTTTCATTAACAATATTTTCTAATCCTTCAAATGCTCCCCCACAAATAAATAATATATTTTCTGTGTTAATTTGTATAAATTCTTGATGGGGATGTTTTCTGCCCCCTTGGGGTGGAACTGAAGCAACACTTCCTTCTATAATCTTTAATAAAGCCTGTTGCACTCCTTCCCCGCTAACATCTCTTGTTATTGATGGATTTTCAGACTTCCTTGATAATTTATCAATTTCATCTATATAAATTATTCCTTTTTCGGCCCTATCTACATCATATTCTGCTGATTGAATTAATTTTAACAAAATATTCTCAACATCCTCACCAACATAACCTGCTTCGGTTAATGTTGTAGCATCTGCTATTGCAAAAGGTACGTTTAAAATTTTTGCTAAGGTTTGTGCAAGCATTGTCTTTCCTGAACCAGTCGGTCCTAATAACAACACATTACTTTTTTGAATTTCAACATCATTTCTATCAATTTTATTTTTTTTATTATTCTTAATTCTCTTATAATGATTATATACTGCAACTGCCAAGGTCTTTTTTGCCTCTTCTTGACCTATTACATAATCATCTAGTTTACTTTTAATTTCCTTTGGTTTTAATAACTTTACGCCAGTAGTTTTGCTTGACAATTCGCTTTCTTCATATAAATCATCCTCAATCATTCCTGTACAAATTTTAACGCATTCATCACAAATAAAAACTCCTGGTCCAGCTATTATTCGCTCTACTAATTCTTGCGTCTTTCCACAGAATGAGCATTTTATATTCTTTTCTCTTTCATTCTTTACCATTTATTGCACTACCTTTCTTATATAACAATATACCTTATTTATATATTACAATAGTCAATTGTTTTATTTTCTTTTGTCAATAATTCCATCTATTAATCCATATGCAAGGGCTTCTTCTGCTGTCATATAGTTATCTCTTTCAGTATCTCTATCAATTACTTCTAAAGGTTGCCCTGTTTTTTCACTTAAAAACTTATTTAACTTCTGTCTTGTTTTTACCATATGATCTGCATGTATTTTAATTTCTGTTGTTTGCCCTGAAAGTCCTCCTGAAATCAACGGTTGATGTATTAGAATTTCTGCATTTTTAGTAGCATATCGTTTTCCTTTTTCCCCAGCGGCTAACAATACAGCACCCATGCTAGCTGCCATTCCTATACATGTTGTGGATACTGGACACTTTATATAATTAATTGTATCTACAATTCCCATTCCATCTGTTATTGAGCCCCCTGGACTATTTATATATAGGAAAATTTCTTTATCAGGGTCTTCTGATTCTAGGAATAGTAACTGTGCTATTACTAAACTCGCTGTTGTAGAGTTTACATCCTCCCCTAAAAAAATTATTCTATCTTTTAATAATCTAGAGAATATATCATAAGATCTCTCTCCCTTTGCAGTTTGTTCTATTACATAAGGTACTAAACTATTCATCATAATATTCTTTTCCTCCTAAAATTTAATTTTTAAGCTATAAAATCTATTTAATCGCTATTTTATTTTTGCATTTTCTACTACAAAATCTATAGCTTTTTCAAATTTGATACTATTCTTTATATATTTTTTAAATTCCTCATTATTCATAATCTCTTCTTCATCTTTGCCATATATTGCAGCTAATTCTTTTACCTTTTCTTTTAAACTCTCATCATCTGCCTCAATTTTTTCTTGTCTTACAATAGCTTCCATTACTAGCCTTGTTTTTACAGCATCTTCTGCTTGCCCTTGATATTCAGCTCTAAACTCTTCTTCAGTTTTATTAATCATTTTCAAATATTGTTCAAATTTTAATCCTTGATATGATAATCTTGTCTCTATATCTCTTTTAATATTATCTATTTCAGTTTCAATCATAGCTTTAGGGATATCTATTGTTACAGAATCTTTTATTGCCTTTATTACAGCTTCCTCTGTTTCATGTTTTGCCTTGTGTTCATTTTCTTCTTGTAATTTTTCTTTAATACTATCCTTTAATTCTTTAAGAGTATCAAATTCACTAGTATCCTTTGCAAATTCATCATCTATTACAGGTAATTCTTTTCTTCTTATTGAATTTACCTTAACTTTAAATGTAGCTTCTTTTCCTGCTAAATCCTTTGATGCATATTCCTCTGGAAATGTTACGATTACATCCTTTTCTTCATTATTTTTCATTCCTATAATTTGGTCTTCAAATCCTGGAATAAAAGTATTGCTTCCTATTGTTAAATCATAATTTTCTCCTTTCCCACCATCAAATGCTTCTCCATTTAAAAATCCTTCAAAATCTATAGTTGCGATATCATTCTTTTCAACGCCTCCTTCTTCTATAGTTATTTCTTTAGAATTTTTTTCTGCCATATGACCTAACTCATGTTCTATATCTTTTTCTTCTACATTATACTCTATTTTTTTAATTTCTATACCTTTATAATTTTTTACTTCCACTTCTGGTTTTGTCTCAATAGTTATTGTGAATATTAACTCTTTTCCCTTTTCAATTTGAGAAATGTCAACATTTGGTTTTCCAATCATACTGATTTCATTCTCTTGTAATGCCTTTCCAAATTCTTCTTCAGCTAATTCATTAAAAGCATCCTCATAAAATACCTGTGCCCCATAGTACTTTTCAACTATATTCATTGGAGCCTTTCCCTTTCTAAATCCTGGGATATTAAAATATTTTGAATTTCTTGCATACACCTTCTTAATTGCCTCCTCAAATTTTTCTGCCTCTACATTAAATTCTAATTTTAATTCATTCTTTTTATCTGTTTTTTCTATCTTTATACCCATCTTTTTACATTCCTTTCTTTTTTAAAATAAACTTTTCTTATTATAACATATTTTCTAGATTTTTCAAGGGTTTTAATTCATTTTCTTCTTATTTTGCCAAATTTATTATGTTTTCCATTATATTTTTTGTTGTTTCTTCTAATACCTCTTTATCTGGATTTCTATTTTTTTCAAACACTATTGGCTCTCCATAATTAAACACCAATTTTGAAAAGGGCTTAAAGGTTCCTTTTATCCCTATTGGTATAACTGGGGTCCCTGTTTTTAACGCCATATATGCAGCCCCTGTTTTAACCTTCTCTTTTTTCTCAAGACCCTTTCGTGTTCCCTCTGGAAAAATAGCAAGTAGTCCATTTTCCTTAGTAATAACATTTAAAGACCTCTTCATAGACTCAATATCTTGTTTGTTTCTATTTATAGGAATAACATCATATAAATGCGCCAACCAAAAAATAAAGGAATTTTTAAATAACTCATATTTTGCAATTACTCTAACTTTTCTTTTATTTAACACCACTATTCCTAAAGAATCTAACGCATGTACATGATTTGCGCATAAGATATATGCCCCTTCTATTGGTATATTCTCCTTTCCCTTTTCTTCTACCCTATAAAATGTTTTATATAACATTGTTAATATTGCATTTACAAGTTTTCTTTCTATTTTTTTTTCCATTGTGTCCTCTCGAACCTCATAAATTCGTTCATTTCTTTCTATATCTCTTTGTTTATTCTTTATAATCTTTTGTACATGATTTGCAACCTGACCTATACTCATATTAGTAGTATCAATATATATTGCATCTTCTGCCTGTTTTAGAGCTCCCATTTCTTTTTCTTTATCATTTTTATCTCTAAACCTTATATTTTCTTGAACCTCTTTATAGGTCATCTTTATTTTTTTCTTTATATTCTGCTTATATCTCCTCTTTACTCTCTCATCTTCTGCTGCATCTAAATATATTTTTACATCTGCCTTTGGAAATACACATGTGCCTATATCTCTGCCTTCCATTATTACTCGTTTTCCTTCTGCCATACTTCTTTGAAGTTCTGTCATTGCATACCTTACTTCCGTTATTGAAGATACTGGAGAAACTAACGTTGTCACTTCCTTTGTTCTTATTTCATTAGAAACATCTTTTCCGTTTAGAAATATTTGTTGCTTACCTTTACGCAACTTTATTTCTATTTTTATTGTTTTTAATAATTCCTTTATTCCCTCTATATCATCTATCTGCACATTATTATTCAACATAGCTAAAGTTACACATCTATATGTTGCACCTGTATCTATGGTTATTAAATTCATTCTTCTTGATATTATTTGTGTTAATGTTCCTTTTCCAGTACCTGCTGGGCCATCTACCGCTACTATAAATGACATTATTAATTCCCCACTTTCTAATTATTATCTTCAAATTTAATTTCTTTAACAATTACTGACATTTTTTTTACATTCATAGTCGTTAATTTATTTATTTCCTTTATTGCTTTAATTTTAAATTCATTAACAACCTGAATTACATTAAATCCGTAGTACACACTTACTTCCATATATATATCCGGACCTTCAGGGGTATTTTCTACCCTTGTCTTTATAACTCTATATATAGTGTCAGTTTTAGTTGCCAAGTATTCCATTATTTGTCTAAATACTGTGTCCGATATAGTAAAATTCCCTAGGTAACTAAAAGTCGGTCTTATAATGGACTTTTCTGTTATATATGGTTGTTCTCCCCTTCCCTTTGATTTAAATATCTGTAGAGGATCTAAAATATAGCCCGCAAAATCCTTTTTTATTTCAAAACTTGGCACTGGAATTACATGTTTCCCTTCGGTTCTCCTGATCCTCTTCGCAGTCTCCATTTCTACACCAGTTGCAACATCTTGAATATACACTATTTTTGATATTTTAGGTAACTCTAAATTTAATGCAATTTTCTCCACCATCGCATCAGATGTTCCAAGTATTAAAATTGATTTTACCTTGTATTTCTTTATTGCCCTAATCATTTCTTTTCTTTCTTTTTCTTCATTAAATATTGCTTTTTTTATTGTTTCAATTTTCGTAGGCGCCTTTTTGGCAGATTGTCCTGCAACAACCCTATTTCCACTTATTAATAAACCATCATCTATTATGTACTCAGCATTATTTTCATTTGCAACTAATTGGGCCCTGTAACTCTTTCCGGTCCCTGAAGGACCCACAAATGCAAATACCTGCACATGTCTATTTTTATCTTCCATATATCCCTCTCTTTACTACAAATATGCGGACGAGTATATAATAGAAATTGATAAATTATTAAATTTTGTCCGCTTTGTTCTTTACTATATCCTTTAACTCCTTTATTATACTATTAGTAAAATAAAAATGCAATGTATTTTATAAAAAAATTACTTTTTAGGAAGCTATCTGTCTAAGTTCAATGGCATGCCTTAACGCTATTTCTGTAACCTCCCCACTTGTTATTCTTGCTAATTCATTAATTACTTCATTTTCTTCTAACAACTTCACCTTTGTTTTAGTAAGTTCTTTTTCTACTTCCTTGTATATATAATAGTTATAATCTCCGTTGGCTGCAATATTCGCTGAATGTGTTATACATAACACCTGATGATTTCTTGAAATTATTTTTATTTTTTCACCTACCGCCCTTGCTGCCTTTCCACTTATTCCTGTATCAATCTCATCAAAAATTAATGTTGATACCTCATCAATATCAGCTAAAACTGTTTTTATTGCTAACATTATTCTTGACATTTCCCCACCTGACGCAATTTTCGTAAGTGGTTTGCTTTCTTCCCCTTTATTTGTGCATATTAAAAATTCTATAATATCCCTACCATAATTATTAAATTGTATATCCTCTTTGATTTTTATACTAAAAGATGCATTCTTCATCTCTAATTCCTGTAATTCCTTATTTATTCTATTAGCTAATATGATGCTATACTTCTCCCTGTTTTCATGAATTTTAGTAGCTAAACCTTGCATTTTATCTGTTATTAATTCAATTTCTATTCTCCTTTTTTTATTCATTTCCTCCATATTTTCTATATCATATATTTCTTCTTCCAATTTCTTTTTATATTGTAAAATTTCTTCTATACTATTTCCATATTTTCGCTTCAATGAAAATATCAAATCTAATCTTTCCTCAATTTGATTTCTTTCATATTCATCAAAATCATCTTCATTTTTTAACATTCCTATATCCCTGGATATTTCTTGCACTTCATAATAGATATCTTTTAATTGTATTAATTTTTCCTTGTAACTCTCATTTATATCCTCAATTTTTTCCAAAGCCCTTATACTTAAATTAATAGACTCTATAACATTTTCACTCAAATTATTCTCAACAATATTTATATTTTCCACGATTTTCTCTGAATTCATCATTATTTTTCTCCTGCACCCTAATTCTTCATCCTCGTTTAACTTTAAATTCGATGTTTCTATTTCATTTAATTGGTACCTTAGTAAATCCAATTTTCTTTGTTTTTCCTTTTCATTCCCATAATTTTGTTCCAACTCTTGATTTAATGTTTTATACTTTCTAAAATTCCTTGAGTATTCCTCTTTTATTTCTACTAAATCACTTCCAACAAATTTATCAACATACATTATATGAGAACTTGACTCTAATAATGTTTGATTATCATTTTGTCCATGAATATCTATAACGTTTTTCATAAATTCTTTTAATTCATTCACTGTAACTAATCTCCCATTAATTTTGCAAGCATTCCTTCCATTTATATGCACTTCTCTAGATACAATAATGTTCCCATCAATTGCTAATTCGCTCTCGGGTAAAAATATATTAGCCTCTACAAATGAAAAATTTTCTCCCTTTCTAATCATTTCTTTCGAAAATCTATCTCCTGCTATTATTCCGTAAAGAATCTATTATTAGGGTTTTCCCTGCCCCCGTTTCACCCGTTAACACATTAAATCCATTATTAAAATCAATATTTACATCTTCAATAATTCCTATGTTTTTTATATGTAAAGTTGTTATCATACTTATTTTACCTCCAAACTTTTGTTTTTCTTATTATACAAACAAAAGTTTTATTTGTCAAGTACTTTTTTAAGTTTTTTAAATTTTTTTAATTCCTGTACGTATTAGTTTAGGTCTACCCCCTTTTATATAATAGAAAAAGTATGTATTTTATTTACCTACATACCTTTTTTATACTTATTCTCCTATTATCTCAATCTCTATTTGTATTCGTTCTTTAAATTTATCATAAACTACTTTTTTAGTATAATTGATTAAATCTATTACATCCTGCGCTGTGGCATTTCCAGTATTTACAATAAAACCTGCATGCTTATCCGAAATTTTTGCTCCACCTATACAATAACCTTTTAGGCCAGCCTCATCTATTAATTTTGCCGTAATAAAATCTATACCTCTTTTAAAAGTACTCCCCGCACTAGGCATGTCAATCGGTTGTTTCTCCCTTCTAGATGTTAAAAATTCATCCATTTTTAATTTGATTTTGTCGTATTCCCCTTTTCTTAATTCTAGTTTAGTCTCTATAATTACACCACTATTATCCTTAAAAAAGCTCTTCCTATATTCAAATAAATGTTCTTTATTATTAATCGTTACTATATTATTATCCTCATTTAAAAATTTCGAACTTAATACAATGTCTTTAAATTCTCCACCATAGGCCCCTGCGTTCATTTTTATAGCTCCTCCAATGGTCCCAGGGATTCCTGAAAAACACTCAAAACCCGTTATCTCATTCTTTAATAAAATATGTGCCAATTTCCCTATTAACATTCCCGCTGAAACAGTTACATAAACCCTTTCCCCATCTTCTATAATCTTGTAATCTTGGCTATCTATTTTTAAAACAATTCCTCTTATTCCATTGTCCCTTACCAGGAGATTGCTCCCATTTCCAATAACAGTTAAAGGAATATTATTAGCGTTAGCATAGTCCTTTACTTCAATAATTTCCGTGATGTTTCCAGCTCTTGCATAAATATCCGCATTTCCACCTATTTTAAAAGATGTATGTTTACTCATAGGTTCATTTATCAATACATCTTTTTGTAATATATTTTCTAAATCATCTTTTACTTTTTGTATATTCATTAAAAACAACCTTTAATATGTATTTAAATTTTTTTAGGAAAAATCTATAAAACCTACTTTAAATATTTTTTTAATTCCTTTTTTGTAATATTTTCATTTAAATTTAGTTTAATGTTCGTTAATAATCCCTTGTTTTCATAGTATGAAACTATTTCTTTTGAGCGTTTATGGTATAATTCTAACCTGTTTTGTATTATCCTCTTTTTATCGTCATCCCTATGAAATAGTGCTTCACCACATTTATCACAAGTATTAAATTCTAATGGCTTTTTAAATTCTAAATTATATATTTCGCCGCATTCCGTATTAGAACAAATCCTTCTTTTTTCTGTTCTATATATAATTTCTTGATCATTAATATCTAAATTAAACACTTTATCAATTTGTCGATGCTTTTCATGTAAAACCTTTTCAAGAAATTTTGCTTGATTTATTGTTCTAGGATAACCATCTAAAATTAATCCCTTCTCATTATTATTTATTATTTCCACTATAATATTATTCACTATTTCATCAGGGACAAGGAGACCTTTAGAAATATACCTATTTACCAATCTACCCGTCCTATTATCTTTTGATATCTCCTGCCTAAACATATCTCCTGTAGAAATATGTTTTACATCAACCATTTCACTTAATAATTTTGAAACCGTTCCTTTCCCACTCCCAGGTGCTCCAAGTATTATTATAAACATTTCTTCACCTCTATTTTAAATATTTTAACAAATATTGTTCATCTTGTGTTCCTACTATATTTTGAATTAACTTCCCATTTTTAAAAATTAAAAATGTTGGTATACTTGTAATTTCAAATCTTTGTGCTAATTGTTTGTCCTCATCAATATCCACTTTAAAAACCTTTATATCAGGATTTTCAGCAGCTATTTTATCTATTATTTCAGCCATCATTCTACATGGTCCACACCATTTAGCATAAAAGTCAATTAAAATATTCTTATCCGCATCTACTACTTTTTTATCAAAATCTTCTGACTTTAAAACTTCAATCTCCATCTCTACCTCCTAAAATTATAAAAGATCATATATATTATAAAAATTATAACCTCTTTGAGTATAAAATTCAATCACATCTGGCAATGTTTCATATGTTAATATTTTACTTGAAGCATCATGCATTAATAATACAATACTATTTTTCCCTTCTGATGTTTGCGATAAATTTTGCATAATAGTCTCTCTTGTTGGATTTTGGATACCCGAATCATTAGTTAATGCATTCCAATTTAAATATGCAATATTATTCTCGATTAACCTTTCTTTAACCCCCTGCTTAATATCTTTATAAACGCCACCATTTAGACCTCCTGGAAATCTAAATATCCTTGAATTATACTCCTGATTACCTAACGCTTCCTTAATTGCTTGTTCAGTTTTATTATATTCAAATAATGCACTATCTATACTTTCATATATTTGACTATATTTGTGTGAATATCCATGATTTCCAATATAATGACCTTCATTATACATCCTATTTATTATTTCAGGATAAGATTTTACCCTATTTCCAAGAACAAAAAACGTTGCTTTAACATTTTTTTCCTTTAAAACATCTAAAATCAATGGCGTAACTGTATTCGATGGTCCATCGTCAAATGTTAGAAAAACTCTTTTTTCTCCCGTATCATTATATATATTTAATATATTATTTACTTGTTCGTCCATAAGAGGAAAAATGTTTTTTCTCCTCATTTTTTCTTCCGTTCTAGTCTCTTCTTCAATTAAATTTGCCTGTTCTTCAAGAATACCTGCATATATCTCAAATTTTCTATTTTTTAATTTTGCGACATATATTCCTAAAAACGCGGATACTATAACTATTACTGCAATTACTATACAATATATAATTACCTTTTTCTTAAATTTTTTAGGCTTTATTACTATTAGATCGTACATTTTTCATCACCTTTTTTATTTTAGAAAAAGCATTAAATTTTAGTGCAATTTTCTACATACCTAATTTTTTTATTATCCCACTATCTGGTCTTTGTATTCATTATATTCCCTATTTTCATATTTGTTATTTAAATACAAAATATAATTAAATTATACCCTTATTTTATATTATTTATATATAAAAATCAATATATTTTGAAAAAATTTTTCAAGTTAGCAATTTTTTATATAACGTACTAACCCCCTATTTTGTTAAATAAAATAGAGGGTTTTTAGTTTTAATCATATTCACAATAATTTATAATTATTCTGCTGATTCTGTTGTTTCAGGAGCTTCATAAGCCTCTAATACAGCTGCTTGAAGTTTTTCTCTTGATTCAGCATTGATTGGATGTGCTATGTCTTTAAATTCTCCATTAGGAGTTTTCCTGCTTGGCATAGCAATAAATAATCCGTTTTGACTTTCAATAACTTTAATGTCATGAACAACAAATTCGTTATCGAATGTTACAGAAGCAACAGCTTTCATTCTGTTTTCTGAATTAACTTTTTTCAAACGTACATCTGTAATTTTCATTTGAGCACCGCCTTCCAAAGATAGTATAATTTTGTACATTTCTGTACACTTATATTATTCTTTAAAAAATTTTTAATTCCTTCTTTTTTAGTATTTATTTTTTAAAAGTTAGTGATTAAACTTTTCTGTTTTACCTTTCTAGGCAACCTATTTGTTCTAGTATTAAAAATTTTTTTGTATATATTTAAATGAAAACTTTTTACAAAAAACAAGACAATAGACTTAAATTATTAAAAATAATTGCATAAGTGTACAGCAATACGTACAGCAATGCCGAAAACTTTTAAAGATATTTGTATACATTTAAAAAATGAGTAAAACCCCAAAAAGCCTATTGTTAAGCCTTTCGGGGTATTTTTAAACAAAATAAAAAAGTAGGTAAAACCTACTCTCTTGGCTCCTCGTGTTGGACTTGAACCAACGACCTATCGGTTAACAGCCGAGCGCTCTACCAACTGAGCTAACGAGGAATATATAAATCTGGCGACAACTTATTTTCCCAACAGGGTAACCCGTAAGTATCTTCAGCAC
>JAUNSP010000083.1 GCA_030539155.1 Clostridia bacterium | reverse complement strand
GATTTGAAAAAGGTGAAGGATTACAAAAAAGAGAAGAAAATTTTGCAGAAGAAGTTGCAAAGCAAATTAAATAAAAATAATTGCAATTTATATATTAGTGATATATAATAATACAAGATTAAAAAAATACAAATATGAAGAAAGAAGGGTTAATTTATGAGCAAAAAGTATGTATATCTTTTTAAAGAAGGAAACGCAGACATGCGTGAATTATTAGGTGGTAAAGGTGCCAACTTAGCAGAAATGACAAATTTAGGTTTGCCAATTCCACAAGGATTTACAATTTCAACAGAGGCATGTACAAAATATTATGATGATGGTAAAAAAATTAATGAAGAAATTCAAGACCAAATTTTTACAGCATTAAAAGAATTAGAAAAAATTCAAGGTAAAAAATTTGGAGATAATAATGATCCATTATTAGTATCAGTAAGAAGTGGTGCAAGAGCATCAATGCCTGGTATGATGGATACAATATTAAATTTAGGATTAAATGATATTGCAGTAGAAGCATTTGCAACAAAAACAGGAAATCCAAGATTTGCATATGATTCATATAGAAGATTCATTCAAATGTATTCAGATGTTGTTATGGAAGTTGCAAAATCTTTCTTTGAAAAAATTATTGATGAGCTAAAAGAAGAAAAAGGAGTTCATTATGATACAGAATTAACAGTAGATGATTTAAAAGAATTAGTAAAAAGATTTAAAGCTGTTTATAAACAAAATAAAGGAGAAGATTTCCCACAAGATCCAACAGAACAATTAATGGGAGCAGTTAAAGCTGTATTTAGAAGTTGGGATAACCCAAGAGCTATTGTTTATAGAAGAATGAACGATATACCAGGGGACTGGGGAACAGCTGTAAATGTTCAAGCAATGGTGTTTGGAAATATGGGAGAAACATCTGGAACAGGTGTTGCATTTACTCGTAATCCATCAACAGGCGAAAAAGGAATATATGGTGAATATTTAATCAATGCACAAGGTGAAGATGTTGTTGCAGGTGTTAGAACACCACAACCAATTACAAAACTTGCAGAAGATTTACCAGAATGTTATAAAGAATTTATGGAAATAGCAAATAAATTAGAAAATCATTATAGAGATATGCAAGATATGGAGTTTACAATTCAAGAAGGAAAATTATATTTCCTACAAACAAGAAATGGAAAAAGAACAGCTCCAGCAGCTATTCAAATTGCTTGTGATTTAGTTGATGAAGGAAAAATAACAAAAGAAGAAGCAGTTTTAAGAATAGAAGCTAAATCTTTAGACCAATTATTACACCCTACATTTGACAAAGACAGTCTAAAAGCAGGAGAAGTAATAGGAGAAGCATTGCCAGCATCACCAGGAGCAGCAGCAGGTAAAGTTGTATTTACAGCTGAAGAAGCAAAAGAACTAGGAAAAGGTGGAAAAGGCGAAAGAGTTGTACTTGTTCGTTTAGAAACAACACCAGAAGATATAGAAGGTATGGTTGCAGCACAAGGTATACTTACAGTTCGTGGTGGTATGACATCACATGCAGCAGTTGTTGCTCGTGGTATGGGTACATGTTGCGTATCAGGCTGTGGAGACATCAAAATGAATGAAGAAGCAGAAGAATTTGAACTTGGTGGGTATAAATTTCATAAAGGAGATTTCATTTCATTAGATGGAACAACAGGAAAAATTTATAAAGGTGACATAAAAACAGTAGAAGCAACTGTTAGCGGAAATTTTGGAAGAATAATGGGATGGGCAGATGAATTTAGAACTTTAAAAGTTAGAACAAATGCTGACAATCCAAGAGATACAAAAAATGCAGTTGAATTAGGAGCAGAAGGAATAGGACTTTGTCGTACAGAGCATATGTTTTTTGATGAAGAAAGAATACCAAAAATTAGAAAAATGATTTTATCAGAAACAGTAGAAGCAAGAGAAGAAGCTTTAAACCAATTAATACCATTCCAAAAAGGTGACTTTAAAGCAATGTATAAAGAATTAAAAGGATTACCAATGACAGTACGTTATTTAGATCCACCACTACATGAGTTCTTGCCAACAGATGAAGAAGATATAAAAGCTTTAGCTAAAGACATGGGAGTTACAGTAGAACACTTAAAATCAAAGTGCGCAGAATTGCATGAATTTAACCCAATGATGGGACATAGAGGATGTAGATTAGCAGTAACATATCCAGAAATAGCAAAAATGCAAACAAGAGCATTAATAGAAGCAGCAATTGAAGTTAAAGCAGAAGAAGGGTATGATATAATACCAGAAATAATGATTCCATTAGTAGGAGAAAAGAAAGAATTAAAATTTGTTAAAGATATAGTTGTAGAAACAGCAGAACAAGTTAAAAAAGAAAAAGGATCTAATATTGAATACCATATTGGTACAATGATAGAAATACCTAGAGCAGCATTAACAGCGGACGAAATAGCAGAAGAAGCAGAATTCTTCTCATTTGGAACAAACGATTTAACACAAATGACATTCGGATTTTCAAGAGATGATGCTGGTAAATTTTTAGACGCATATTATAAAGCAAAGATATATGAATCAGACCCATTTGCAAGACTAGATCAAAACGGTGTTGGTAAACTAGTAAAAATGGCAGTAGAAAAAGGAAAAGCAACACGTCCAAACATCAAACTTGGAATATGTGGAGAACATGGTGGAGAACCATCAAGTGTAGAATTTTGCCATAATATAGGATTAAACTATGTATCTTGTTCACCATTTAGAGTTCCAATTGCAAGACTTGCAGCAGCACAAGCAGCATTAAAAAATAAATAGTGTCACAGAGGAGAAGTTTCTGAAAGGGACATAATTTCCAAAAAAAGAACAGAGGTTTAAATTAAATAAATCTCTGTTTTTAAATGGTTTATTGATTTATTGTTTTTTGCTAAACTTTTTTTACAAATGGTAAAATTAAATAATACACCCTTAAGATAAAAAGTGACACA
>JAUNSP010000082.1 GCA_030539155.1 Clostridia bacterium | reverse complement strand
AATACTAGTACGTCAAGTGATATTACAACAGGTTCTAATACTTACGGAACAACAGAATATTCATCAAGTGATGGAATAAAAGCAAGTACAACGGGAAATGTATATGGAATATATGATTTAAGTGGAGGAGCATTTGAATATGTGGCAGGATATATAAAAGATGCGCCTAAAGTAACAACTAATGGTTCGAGTTTGCAAAGTGCAACAGCAAGATATAAAGATGTATATACTGATAGTTCAGGTCAATCAGATAATTATAATTCAATGAGTGGAAAATATGGGGATGCAGTATATGAAACATCATCAAATCATAGCAGTAACACTGGAAGTTGGTTTAACGAGTACGCTCATTGTCCGCTCTCTAACAATCCGTTTTTCTTACGCGGGGGTCATTACAACAGTTTGTCCGCTGGATTGTTCGGCTTCAACATCAACTATGGCGGTACGATCAGCAGCAACAGTTTTCGTCCTGTTTTGGCGGCTTGGTAGCTTTATTCGAAAAATTTTGTAATTTCTATTGACATTTGACAGGTTTTGTATTAGAATAGTATAAGTGTTTTGTTAATATATGCTAATTGAAACTTCTCCCCGGTAGTTTTAATTTAGTTTTACATATATATTAAATTAAATTTAAAATAAATGATTGGAGGTATTTTTTACCATGAATAATACAACATATAGTATAAAAAAAGACGAAATCCAAAGAAAATGGTATATAATTGATGCTACTGGTAAACCTTTAGGAAGAGTTGCATCTGAAGCTGCCAAATTATTAAGAGGTAAACACAAACCAACTTATACACCAAATATGGATGTTGGGGATCACGTAATTATCTTAAATTGTAGTAAGGCTGTTTTCACAGGTCATAAATTAGACCAAAAAATTTACAGACATCATTCAGGATATATTGGAGGAATGAAAGAAGTAACAGCTAGAAATATGATGGATAAGAACCCTGAAAAAGCCATGATGTTAGCTGTAAAAGGTATGCTTCCTCATAATAGTTTAGGAAGTCAAATGCTTAAAAAATTAAGAGTATATGCTAATGATACTCATGAAAATATGGCACAAAAACCAGAAAAATGGGAAATGTAGAAGGAGGGATATCTTAAAATGGCTAAAACAAAATCACAAAAAGTAACATACTATGGAACAGGTAGAAGAAAATGTTCTATTGCAAGAGTTAGATTAGTAGAAGGTACTGGAGTAATCAAAATCAATGGACAGGCTATTGATGAATATTTCGGAACTGAGACTTTAAAGGTTATATTAAAGCAACCATTAGTTGCAACAAGTACATTAGAGAAATTTGATGTTATTGCAAAAGTTACAGGTGGAGGATTTACTGGTCAAGCAGGTGCAATCCGTCACGGTATAGCAAGAGCTTTATTAGAAGTAAATAGTGAATTTAGACCAATCTTAAAATCAAACGGTTTCTTAACTAGAGATCCTCGTATGAAGGAAAGAAAAAAATACGGTCTTAAGAAGGCGAGAAAAGCCCCACAATTCAGCAAGCGTTAGAATTTGGGTCTTGTTAAAAAAGATTAATAATACAAAAAAATCCAACCATGATGTTGGATTTTTTTGTATTATAGGAAAGTTTCCCTTACCTATTGTATAAAAAGGGCTTCACCCTAAACCAATGCACACAAAAATTTAAAAAATTTTTGGCGCACGAACAAAGACGTGGCATGGAGAGAAATCTAAAAGTTTAAAGCGTATTAATTATGCCACTTTTCTTCTGTTTTAAAACATATGGATTATAAGGAGTGACATTTCTATTTAAGTTTATATTTAAAAGAATAATCTATATTGAAAAAATTTGTAAAAATTTTCAAAAAAAACTTGACTATATTCAAATAAAATATTAAAGTATAGATAGAGATATGGTAGAATTAAAAAAATAAATATAAAAAGGAAAATATTATTAGATAAATACATTTATTAACGGGGAAATTATGGAGTAAAGAAGGGATAACAATGGAAGAAGTTGAGGATTTAGAGAAAATTGGAGAGGGAAGATTTGCTAGCGTATATAAAAATGGAAGTGTTGTATATAAAATTCTAAAACAAAACTCTAATTTGAAAAAATTTTACAGTAAAGAAATGATACAACAAATAGTTGGAATTAAAAGTGATTCATGTGTATTTCCTAATGAAATTCTTGAAGATAATAATGGAAATCTATTAGGTTATACAATGGATTTAGTTATTGGGAGAAGAGTAAAAGGTGTAATAGCAATGTTGCCATTTAAACAATTACAAACAGCTATTGAAATCGTAGAAAAGGATATTTATGAGCTCTCTAAGCAAAACATTATGCTTGATGATATTCGAGATAATGATATAATGTGGAATAAAAAAACAGAAGAGATACAAATAGTGGATACAGATTTCTTTAAAAGAGTATATGACAATCCAAATTTAAGCAGTATCAATTATAAGAAATTTGCTAAAACAATGAGTAGTATAATTGATTCGGAATTATGCAAATATGGTAGAATGGAGGATGGAAGGTTAGAGCCATTTTATGATTTAGAAAATCTAAAAATTAAGGATGATAAGGAATTATCCATAAATGAGTATATTTTAAATATAAAATCTGTTGTGGAAAATGACTTTGATAAACAATTTGATAATTTTAATGAGATAGAAATGGCATTGAAGAAAAAGCAAGAAGAGATTGAGAGACAACAACATTTAGAAGAAATATCAAACAATTTAACAGTAAGAGAAAAGTTGATAAGATTTTTAATACAGAGTAAATATGCTAAAAAACTTCCATTTGTAGGTAGAATTATCTATAAACAAGTAATAATGTTACCGCCGTACGTTAGAGAAGTTTTAAATTCTAAATAAGCATTAATTTATAACTAAAATCTGTTACAGGTTAAGGTTTTTTTTAGACATAAGTGTCAAATATGTTGATATATCTAAATTGTTTATGTAATGACGGGTTTGAAAGGAAAAAT
>JAUNSP010000044.1 GCA_030539155.1 Clostridia bacterium | reverse complement strand
TAGAAAACCGGAATTTTTTACTAGAAAACCGGAATTCTAAAACTTATTTCTTAAACTTAAATAAATTATTTTGTGTGCTTATTATCAAATCATTTTCTTTTAGTAGTTTTATTATCTCTGAAGCTCTAGATTTTTCTACTTTAAAACTATCCTTCACATTATCCCTTGAGAATTCCCTTTCATAGCCAAATCTAGAAAACATCTCCTTTAAACACTTAATTGTTTTTAACCTGGATTTATGTTCTAAATTCTTATAAATTTTTATCATAAAGAATTCTTCATCTGATACAATATTTGTACACTGTATTCTCTCCATATTATTATCTTTTACTGAATTATATATTTTTTTAGGAAAAATTACAGTAAAAGAGGATTCATCCGATAAAAAAACTGGTTTTTTATAACAATCGTTATAACTCTCCATAATTCTACTTAGCCCACTTCCCCTTCTATCCATAAAATGCAACCTACTAAAAATATCTGAAATAATCACATTCCTTCTCATAGATGGGACCTTCCCTATATCTAGATTCTGTATTTGAGTACCATCTATCATTCCTCCTGGGGAAACAATTTCCAATCTATCATCATACATATCAATATGAATTTCCGAACCAACAATTTGGTAATCTCTATGAATTAAAGCATTTACTATAGCTTCCCTTCTTGCATTAATTGGATATTCTTCATATTCAATTCTATCCATTCCTTCTACTTTCCAACTGTTCTTTGAGTTATTTTTAATAAATGTATCAGCATTTTCTAAAAGACTAATTATACTTCCTTCATATTCCTTATCATCTATTGCATTTTCTTTTCCTGATGCTTTACCTAATCCACTCCATCTTGTACAAACAATTTTTGATTGTTTCAAAGCCCCTTGGTCACTTAATAATACAGCCCCATTTGTAAGATTATTATCCTCATTTACCAATCTCAAGGAAATATAATCTCTCTCTTTATTAAAAGCCTTTCCTGTTTTTTCTTTAACTGTAGCACTAAGCAGTGTAAAACTCAAGTCCTCTAATCTGTAATTGCTTGATAGTGCATCATAAGTAATATTTTTTCCTTTCAAGATTAAATTATTTAAAATATATTCTTTTGCAATTTGGCTCTGATTTCCAACCCTAACAAAAGCTGTTCTCGTCCCTTTATTCACATAATAATAAGGGGTCATTGGACCATCTCCGATATTTAATACTATTAAATCCTTTTCTTTTTCCTTAAAACAATTTAACTCAAATCTTGGTAATGGTTGTATTCTAGAACTTATAAGTTCAGATATTTTTTCCATTACATTATCTATGTTTTCTATTCCCTTAATACTATGCGTTCCATCCTCTACCCCGAAAATAATTACTCCACCTTTAGTATTTGCAAATGCAGAAACAGATTTTAACCAACTTTTTGGTTCTTTTTCTTCTAAATCAACTTTAAAATCTAAATTAGTTGTTTCTGCTTTTTCATAATCTTTTAAATTCAAAATAACTCCTCCTTATAAAAAAATTCAATATATTGTTAACGGTATGATACCATTTTTTGTAATATTGAGCAATATGACTAATCTTATTTCTTTTATAAATTCTTATATTTATTTAAATTTGCTATAATCCATATTCATTAATTTATCAACTTTCTTCCTTACTTTAATCCTATTATCACATTCTTCTTTATTTACTTTTTCCCCTTTTTTCAGGATATACATCTCTATACGTATTAAATCAATTCTTGATAATTCTTTAATAAATACTAACTCAATAAAATCATTTAAAAACTCCTTAATTCTAACAATGTAATATTCATTTTTATTTAATATAAACACTACCTCGTTAAATTCAATATCCCATTCATATATTTTAATAATACTCTTAACTAATAAGTATCTAATATTTAATATACTACTGTTAATTGAGGAATTATCTTTAATTTTTGAATTACTTATTACAAATTCTCTCTCCCCTTCAAGTATTTTCTCTCCACTAAAAATCATATCACCATATTCTTCCATAAATGTATTATAATTGCATTCCAACCCAATTTTTGAAATATAAGGTTTTTCATCCTTTATCCTCATTATAATTGTATTGTTATTTTGATTAAATCTAACTATATCTATTTCTGAATTTTTGAAAATATTTCTAAATTTTTCTATTATAACATTAACAAAATTTATTTCATAAATTCTACATGCACTTCTCCACCTAACTCTCCCATCTTCCTTTAGAAAACCAATTACTATACCGTTTCTTTCCCTATCTTTAAAACACCATTCTTTTATTTCTTTAGTTATATACCAGCCACTCTTTTTCTTTAATTCTATATCTTTATGTATTTTATCTAATAAATCATCCCTTTTACATACCAAGCTATTTATTTCATTTCCCAATTCAAAATCTTCTTTCTTATTTTTAATAAACCTATCATATAAAGTTTGTATTCGTTCTGAAATTTCATAATACTCTTTTTCAAATTGAGCATTAATAATTGTAGGTATCTTATCAATCATTATATATCCCCTATCAATTTTTTGTATTATTCCATTATACCTATCATTCAATACCTTTTTCTTTTGTTCTTTTTCCCATTCTCTAATTATTTGATCTATAGTATTTCCATTCTTATTCTTAATATTTCCAAAACTTTTTATACATGTACTACCTACATTTAATTCTTTTCCACTAAGTTTATTTTTAATATAAAACTTCTTTTTAGTATTTTTTTCACCACATAATGAGCATTCTAATATTTCTTCATCTTCTTTTAAAGTATCAATTTCCCATTCTTTTAATGCATTATCACACATTCCATCAAATAATGAGGATTCTAAAAAAGTAATATTTTTATTATCCAAATTTTTAAACTGCTCCTTATTTACTGAATAATCTTTATTTTCCTTTAACAATTCTTTTATCCAAACATACTCTATATTGTTCATTATTTCACTTTCAAATAATATTCTTCCGATTCTCCTATCTATAATAGAATCTTTATTATTCCAATTCATTATAAATCCTCCTAATAATTAGCACTCTTTGTTTTTCACTGCTAAATGCATTATATACTTATCTCCTTATTCTGTCAATATGTAAATAATAAATCAGAGTAAAATAATTGCTCTGATTTATGTATTTATTAGTGTCTCCAAAACTTATTTTTTTTAACCTACATCAATAACTTAACCTTCTCACTCTTTCTTTTAATTATTTATAGTGTTAACATTATAATAACAAACAAATTAAAATAAGCTAATATTATATTAAATAAACTATATATAAAATAAATTTCTGTGCCAGGTATTATTGAACTCTTCTATTTTCACTAATTTTTTACCCCAACAATTTCTCTGTAAGTCTAAAAAATTTTTCTTTTATCTTATCAAAATTCCATTTATAATTATCTACACATTTGTATAAAGTCCTTCTTAAAATAAATTCCACTATTTTATCAATAATAACACATACTACAAAAACCATTATACATTTTACCAATGCATGAACTATTAAAAAATCAGACTCTAAGTAATTTATATTTGGCGAAATAACTCTCCAAATATATTTTCTTATACAATAATTATCATACAATAAATATACTCCTAATGTTGAAGAAGCAATATAATTAATTGATTTACAATAAAAGTTCATATTCTTAAAAAATTTGAAAATATAAATAGCTGTAAGTACAACAAATATACTATTTATCTTCGAAAAGTAACTATATAATTCTTTTTCTATCAATATTCCACCAATACCAAATTTACAAATATATACTAAAATAGTTAAAAGAACTATTATTAATAAAAACATTATTCCTATACATAAATTTTTTATATTTTCTTTTTTGGTTAATATTTTCTCTCCTTCAAATCTTCTCATATATGCCCCAATAATATACATTGTTAAAAATGTATCAAAATTTCCAAAATTATAAAAATATCTTGAAAATGTTGGAATGAAACTCCATATAACAATTATTAAAAAACATAATTCTAATAATTGCTTTCTATCTAATTTTTTCAAAAGAATATTAATATATGGCGAAAAAAAACAAATTAATAAGTAATAGACTATAAACCAATTTCCAAATATTAATGGACAAAAGCTTTGTGCTATATCAGAGATTCCTAAAGGAAAAATTCTAAAAATGTAAGCAACTAAAAATAAAATTAAAGATATTACACTAAACTTTACCCCTAGTTTTATTAACTTTGTATAATTCATTTTTGATTCAATTAGAAAGTAACCTGTTATCAATATAAATATATCACAAGCAAGTTTTCCTCCTATTGTTAAAACCCAAATAATAACTATATTCCCTTCATTTGCATTAAAATTAAATCCTCCATGATATGCATAATGAAATATAATAATTGAAAACATTCCCATTATCCTTAATAATTCTAAACTTGAATTTCTTTTTTCTCTTGATTTTGCCATCATATTACCT
The DNA here is from genome assembly GCA_030539155.1 of Clostridia bacterium. GTDB lineage: Bacteria > Bacillota > Clostridia > TANB77 > CAG-508 > JAUNSP01. Next base: position 7,957 of record JAUNSP010000044.1, on the reverse strand, counting down.
CTTTTTTAAATATTAAACCCATCTTTTACAAATCTTTTTATTGCATAATCTTTCATGATTTCATATTCTATTTTATCAATGCAAAAATTTTTATCTTCTATTTTCCATCCTTCTCCATATTTTTGGACTAGAATTTTTTCATAATTAGAAGGAATTCTTAATTCTACACCTTCAACATTTCTATATTCAAATTTCTCTATTTCGTCCATTTTTCTCAAAATAACAGATTTTTGATTTTTTTCTGTATATTTCACTTTTGGCATAATTTGATAAGCAAAACTATGTAAAAATCCATCCTTTTCTTCATAAAAAAATAAATCAACCGTAATACCATCACACAAAAAATTACATTCCCTTATTTTATTTCTATACTCAAAATATGAAACTAATTCAAAATTATTTTCTTTTAATATAGAAACTATTTCCTTTAAAGTTTTACCACCATTTAAAATTATTCCTAAATCAATATCACTATCATGTTTTAAAAAATGACCTTCTCTTATAATTCCTAATAAATTCCCAAAATCATAAAAATAATTTATTTTATTACTTTCAAAAACTTTATATATTTTTTTCGTGACCCCAACACATTTTTCATTAAATATCTCATTAACTTTTTCTCTTTTTCTTTTTAGTTTTAAAAAAACTCGACATATCTTATTAGTTAACGAATTATACATTAATACTCTTTTTATTATTTCCATTTTTATTCTCCTTTTTTTCTTTTATTTTTAATAACCATGTTTTTGCCATCATCATTATTTCCTTATACTCTTCAATCTTAAAAACTAATAACTCGATAAAGTAAATAATAGATGCAAATATAATAACCAACATTATCTTTATAAACAAGTTTGAAATTCCTATTATATCTATTATATAATATGGTATCATTATAGATATAATAGATATACCTATTATTTTTAACAAAAATATTAAAGTCTTATATAATTCTAATTTTAAATACTTTCTTAATAATATTATATTTAATATTATTGTTAATATTGCGGAAATAGATGTTGCTAAAGACAAACCTATTATTCCAAAGATTTTTACTAAAATCATATTAAAAGATATATTTAGTACAACAGAAACTATACTAATATACATCATTGATTTTGTATCTCCTATTGAATAAAAAACATGATCAAATATGCTCTTTATTCCAATAAAATATAATCCAATAGCATAAAAAGCAAAAACATTAGAAGTCGTTAATACTGAATCATCTCCAAACATTCCTCTTTTAAAAACTATTGTAACTATTTCTTTTCTAAATAATATTACCAGTATTGATAATGGTATTATTATTATTGCAAGAATTTTAATAATCTTTTCAATTAAAGTTTTTAAAGAATTCTTTTTTCCTTCAGCTACAAATTGTGTCATAGTTGGATATATAGCAGTACTTACAGTCGATGTTAATAAACCATTTACTACATTAATTAATTTTTGTCCATAGTTTAAACTAGCTACTGAACCAATTATTAAACCTGTTGCCATCATTTTATCTACTAATGTATTTATCTGCGTAATTCCTGTATTAATCAATACTGATGGAACTTTTTTTATCATCATAATAATTCTTGAATCCTTAAAATCAAAATCAAACTTAAATTTATATTTCCAATTTATAAATGGAAATATAATCACCAATCGACAGATTCCTCCAATTAATAATGCATATATCAATCCATTCAAATCATACATACAATATAATAACTTTCCCAAAAAAATAGTTGGTAAAAATGATACAACCTCTCTTATTTGACTTCCTAGAAAATTTTCCCTGGCTTGTAACATAGCTGCATAAATTGCAGAAATAATTACTAAAACAAAATAAGGAGAATATATTCTCAAAAGATTTATACTAACATTCTTTAATTCCTCATTAAATCCGATAGCTATTATATCAATTAATTGTTTTGCAAATATCCATATTATGGTTGATGCTACCATTGATATTATTAAAAATATTGATAAAACCTTATTCGATAGTTTATCTGCATCTTCTGACGACTCTTTTATTAATACTTTTTTATATTCTGGCAAAAATAATCCCCAAATTCCAACGCTTAGCATAGGATAAATTATTTGATGCACCCCTGATATTATTGAAAAAGCATCTGCTTTTTCCGTTGTTCCCAAAAGTGCTGCTACCACAATCTCTGCAAAAAAAGAACTGATTTTTGCTAAAACTGTTATTACTAAAATAACAATAACATTCTTTAATATTTTATTTTTCACTTAAAACTTCCCTTCTATCACCGACTTTATATAGATTTGCAAATAGTATTAAAACCCACAATAATAGTTGTCTTTGATTTAATAATGTAAAACTTTCTATTAATATAGCTATATATACACTCATCTGTTTTAAATTAAGTTTACATATATTATTATATAACCAATATAATAATAACGCTGTTGGTATAATTCCATATGAGAAAAGAATACTAGGTAATGATGAATGTATCTCATTTGAAGTTGAGTCTTCTGCAAATCTTTTATAATTTCCCTGTCCAGCACCAAAAATCATATATTCTGGATAGTTTATTATTTTGTCTAGTCCTCTTTCCTTCATCAAGCCACTATCTACTTTTTTAAATTTTTTTTCTACTCTTTTTATAATAATAGATTCCTTTATTTCTTTATTAAGAAAATTTTGCATTTTTTTATAAGAATTTTCATATAACCCAAATATAACTAATCCTATTAATAAAATTATAGCTCCCCTCAATAACAATTTATTTAATATTTTTTTTATTTTAAAACTCTTTGCCGAATTTCTTATGATATAAATCATTTGGATAAATAAAAATGTCCCTATAGCAAGTATCATACCTGTTGATGCTGATAAATAAATTAAAAATAATCCTATAAAATATATTATTAAATTTCGCTTTTTTTTACATAAGTTTTCTAAGGTATATATGTACATCAACGATATAACAATAAAGAATCCAAATTGATTTGGGTCATTAAATGTTCCCATATATCTAGTTACCCCTAAAAATTTCCCTTTTCCAACCAAATATATTAATAGTTGTATAATAATACTAATACAAAACATTATATATGTTTTTTTTAAAAAATCATAATCTTTTAATTTACTAAAGAATACAATCATTCCAATTAAAATAAAAATATAATATAAATTAGTCATAACAAAATCCCTAGTTTGATATATAAGATAATAAATAAAATTAATTAACAAAACTAAACACAAAAATAATATTAATATTTTATTCTTTTTAAAAAAAGCTAAATCAATTCCTTTTATTCCCATTAATACAATAAATGCTATTATTATTAAACCATCACTTAATTGTAAATTACCAGAAGGTAACAAGTAAAAAGGTTTTAATAAAATATAAAGATACAAACACATATTTACTATTCCCATTTTTCTTTTTCTCCCAAATTATATATTTTTTTCATTCTTTTCATAATATTTTCAATTAAAAATTTCTTTGAAAATTCTTTATTGTTTAATTTAAATTTTTCTATTAAATCAATATTGCTTGTTATCTTTTTCATTTTATTCAATAATAAATTATTATATTTTGTGTAAAAAAGAAATCCATTCTGTCCATCTTTTATTAATTCTTTATGACCCCTATTAGTTGAAGCAATAATCGGTAACCCCATTACCATAGCTTCAAGCACATTTATTGGTAATCCTTCCCTTATGCTTGTAGAAATTAAACAATCTACTATTTGCAATAACTGTGGAATGTCTTTCCTATATCCCAATAAAAATACATTATTGCTTAGTCCATATTCCTTTATTTTTTCCTCATAAAAATCCTTTAATGGTCCATTTCCTGCCATAAATAACTTAACATTCTTATTTTCTTTACAAATTTCTTTCATAGCTTCAATTTGCATAATTTGATTTTTATTTTTATTTAATTCTCCTATAGACATAAATACAAAATCATTTTTCTTGATTTGCATTTTATTCTTTAATTCTTTTTTTTCTTCTTCATTTAAAATTGCATTTTTAAATTTATCTTCATTTATTCCTACACCATTTACTAATTTGGTTTCCTTTGCTCGAAATCTTTTTTTTGCTATTTCATAATCTTCAGTATTAATTGTAATTAATACATCTGTATATCTTGATAACCATTTTTCTATTGGATAATAGATTATCCAACTTAATATTGGTCCACCTTTATAAAAATGAAATCCATGTGCAGTATAAATTATTTTAGTCCCTTGTTTTCTAAGTTTTTTTACTATTATTCTAGTTATTGCTCCTCCCATAGGAGTATTACAATGAATAATATCATATTTGTTTTCCATTGTTATTTCTTTTAATTGTTTATATGCCGTTATATTATTTTTGCTAAAGGGCGAACGAGAAAATTTAACATCATATACCTTATCTGCATTCTCCAATTTTAATCCATTTTTTTCTGCCAAATTATCCCTTGCTGCAATATGTACTTCAAAACCATTTTCTTTTAACATTTTTATTAATGGTAAATGAAATTGACAAATATGACTTTGCACAGTTGCTACTAACAAAACTTTTTTCATCATTTCCCCCTGTTCTTTTTATAAAATATAGTCCTTACATAATAATATACTCTCTCCATTATTATTCTATATGAATGAAAATATTTATTTGCTATTTCAATATTCATATTAGCGATCTTTTTATTGCTATATTCTATTACATCTTTATGTACTCTATCATTTTTCCTATCCTTATGTTGAAAGTATAAATATACTTCTATTAATTTTCTATTATTGAATGGCATCGTTATTTTGTGTGCAATATCTAATGATGAAATAACAGATGTTCCCCATGCTCCTAATCTTGATTCCCAATAGAACAAGTCTGCATGTTCATAATTATAAATAGGTTCTCTCAATTCTATTTCTTTCATAAATTCATAATAATACATATCTGCTTTATGCATCACTTTTGGACACATAAAATATCTAGTTTGAAAAATGTTAAATTGTCTTTCATTTAATTTTTGTGGCATTTTCATTCCATATTTTCTTTCTATAAAAACTCTTGCAATCTCAGATACCCATGATTTTAATTCAATATCATAGCCATTCAATCTATATAAATATATATATTTTCTAAGCTCATGATTTGGTAAATTCATAAAATATGAAGTATTATGATTAATAATCTTCTTTAATATTTCAAAATCCTTTACTTCCTCATTACTACTAGGAATATTATATATTTCATGTTTCAATTTTAAACTATTACATATCTCATGTGCCGCATTCGAATCAATAGCCTCTGAGTCCTTACTAATAAAACTAAAATATTTAAATTTATCATATAATCCATTTGCAGTTGCAAGTGTTGTCTTACTATCCATTCCTCCAGAAAGTGATATTGCACAATTATTCCATTTTTTACTTGCTAATTCAATATTCTTATTCATTAAAATTGCAATTTTATTTATACATTCCTTATACTGTTTCTCATTTTTAACTTCAAAATGTTCCTTTGTTGGATAAAATCTATTTATTTTGAAATTCTTTATACATTGTGTGTATGTATTTCCACCTAATCTCTTTAGTTCCTTATATGGAGTTATATTACCAGGTAAATATCTATTTCCAATATTATAACATTTTAAAGAAACAAGTTTTTTTACAAACTCATCCATTTCCAAATTGCAAATATCTGCTACTAATTGTGGATGTGAGGTAATATACTTTTTACTATTTATAATTCCAAAATAACAAGACTTAATTCCAGCACAATCTTGTACTGCTATTAATTTATCATTTTCAAACACAACAATTAGATGAATTCCAGTAAACTCGCTAATTTTATCAAAAAATGTTTCTTTATTCTTTTTATATGCATCTAAAGCATCTTTTAATAATTCATTCTCATCATATTTCATATCAAATGGGTTATAGGCATGACCTATCATTATTATTGAAAGCTTATCATCAGTAAATTCATAAAAATCCTGATCCTTGTGTACATAAACATTAAAAGTCTTTATTTTATGTACCTTCCAATTATCATAAAAAGGATATTCATCTGTGTTATCTATTTTTCTATCAGTTATCAAATACCCTCTTCTAAATAAAGTTTCCCTATATTCAGGCTTTTCTTGTAAAATTTTTTTTATATTTTCTACTTTTTTTTCCATTAATAATTTACATTCCTCTCTCAACATTATTATATATCACTTCCCACATTCTTTCATTATTTCCTTCTGAAACAAATGAATTATGTGGTGTTATTATTATATTCTCAAAATCCCATAGTTTACTTTTTTGATTTAATGGTTCTTCTTCAAATACATCTAATGCAACTCCTAAAAATTTATTATTTTCTAAGGCTTTTATTAAGTCTTGTTCCTTTATTATCTTTCCTCTTGAAACATTAATAAGTATACTATCATCTTTCATTTTATTTATTTTTTCAATATCTATTATTCCTTGTGTTTCCTTTGTTAAAGGTAATGTTAAAATAATTATATCACTAATCTCTAATGCTTTTTCAATTTCACTTATATGAAAAAAATTATTTACCACTAAATTTTGTTTATCTACTATATCAACAACATTTATTTCTACATTAAAAGCTTTTAATCTCTTTGCTATTTCATTTCCTATATCCCCAAATCCAATAATAGTTGCTTTTTTTCCATTTAATTCAAAAACATCTCTTCTTTTAATCCATTCTTTATTTTTTTGACTTTCATAAAATTTAAAAGAATTTTTATAAATCTCTAAAATTTTAAGTACAGTCCACTCAGCCATTGGAATACTATACACTCCTCTAGCACTAAACAACTTGATATTATTTTCTTTGATATACTCAATTGGAACTCTGTCTAATCCTGCACTTGTAAGTTGAATACATTTTAAACTTTTAAAATTAGTTATATCATTATATAAAAACAATGAATTACATATTACAAATTCTATATCACTTACATCATCCATTATTTTTTCTCTTTCATCTTTCATAAAAATAATTTCAAATCCATTTTTTTCTAATTCTTTTACTTGCTCAGTTGTTGCTTTAAAAGCCCCAGTTATTAGCATTTTCATAAAAACATTTACTCCTTATTCTTTATTTGCTCAACAATTTTAGATACTCCATTAATCACTTTTTTTCTATTTTCCTCAAATTGTATTGAATTGTATTCTTGTAATTCAAATTCTTTCTTTCTAATATCTTTTATCCCTGTTTCAAATAATTCCTCAATTATCTTTTTATCAGTAATTTCTTCGGTATTACAAAATGCTCTTGAAAGAATAACCATACTAGAACCTAATCTATAATGCTCAGTTAATATATTTTCAGCAGGTAATGTACCCATTCCTACTCTTGCAATACCACCAAATCCGTATTTAATATTTTTGTTTTTTATCTTATTACATATTTTTTCTACAGTTCCATCTGCTAATAATTCAAACATAAAATCCATCCCATATCCCAAATGTAAATCATTAAGTCCTATATGAATTTCATCTATACCTTGAAGTTCTAATATTTCATCTAAATTTTTTACTGCTTCTGGTGTTTCACATAATAAACAGGTTTTTGCTCTTCCATTTACAATATTTAAAAAATCTTTTACTTCTTGTTTTGTTTTAAAGTATGGTAGCATAACTATATTTGCTCCATCGTTTATTACCTTATCAACTTCATTTTTTGAATCTTCATAAATTGGATTTACTCTTACTAATAGTTCAGATTTATTTAATACTTCTTTTATTATTTTTACATCATTAATACTATGTCTTGAGATAACTGTATCTAAATGTCCTTGTCTTTTTTCTTTTCCATTAATCTCTAAATCAATAAAAATCCTATCAACTCCTGAATCTTCTGCTATTCTTGCAATTTCAGGATTATTTGTTATATACATTAATTTTATCATTTTTAATTTGTATGATATATTTAATAACTTAAATAACCATACACTCCTTTCTTTCTACATTT
>JAUNSP010000043.1 GCA_030539155.1 Clostridia bacterium | reverse complement strand
ATGTATGGAGTGGAGTGCAAGAAGTTAAATGGGATATAAACGATGAAAATGAAAGAGTTCCAAAGGTAAAGGCGGTATTAGATACGGAAGGAGTAGCAGTTCCTGTGCCAACAGATTTTTACTATATAGGAGGAACTGTAGATACTGGAGTTGTAATAAGTGATAACGAAAGTGATAAGGATAAATATAGAACATATAGTAGTGTTCCTTCAGGATATAGTTATGAAAATGATATAGATGGAGATGAAACAACCGTAGCGTATTTATTAGAAGGAAATCAATTTGTATGGGTGCCAGTAACAGGAGGAATAGAAAATGCGAGAAGTGATTTTGGTATAAATAAAAATGGGGGTGCAAATTTTGCAGATTATATAGATGTATTTGATGCTGAATATAGGGATAGAACAGCAATACATAATACAGGACGTAGTTTAACTTTCGATGATGTAGCAGATTATGAGTCAATGAAAACAAGTGTAAATAACTACGGGGGATTTTATGTAGCGAGGTATGAGGCTGGTTCAAGTAATGATGCTCAAGATGGAACAGTAGTAAGCCAGGCTAATAAGAAACCCTGGGATAAGATTACTCAAACAAATGCAAAAGCAAAATGTGAGGATATGTATAGCGAGTCAAGTTCAGTAAAGAGTTTATTAATGAGCAGTTATACATGGGATGCGACCCTAAGTTTTATACAAAATAAAGGTGATAAAAAGGATGTATCAAATGATAGTACAAGTTGGGGGAATTATAAAAATAGGAGACCAACTAATAATAATACAATAGAATTTAGTGGATATTATGCAAATAATGGAACATGGGAAAATATAGCATCTTTTACAGGTAGTGCATGGGCAACAGGAACACATGCTAGTATTGGAACATATGAAAATTATTTAAAATTAGCAACGGGAATAGCACCAAGTACAAAAGCAAATAATATATATGATATAGCAGGAAATATGTTTGAATGGACAACAGAGGTATCAAAAAATGGAGCAACAAATAATAGGGTTCTTCGTGGTGGGGGTTACAACTACAATGGTTCGGACCGCCCTGCTAGCTCTCGCAGTGGTATCGATTCTGTGACTTACACGAACATGCGCATTGGGTTCCGTCCTCAGCTTTTCATCCAGATGTAATTTTAAATAAAAAACATAAAAAGTTCAAATAATACAAAAGCAAGAATTTTATAAAGATTCTTGCTTTTGTTGTGGGTATATGGTAAATTTATTATGATATTTATATGGTGATTGAGTTGTGAGTAATCAGAAGTGAGGAAAATTCAACAAAAAATATACAAAATTTTCATAAATTCTATTCACTAAAATTAAAAATTATGATATAGTTTAGTAGTACATAGAATATAGAAGGGAATGTTGCAAAATGCGAACAAAGAAAAAAAGAGAAAATGTTGGAATAAATGTAATAAAAGTAATAGTTTTTTTGATATTTGTAATTATATCACTTAATATGGCACCAAATTATATAAAAGAGAACTTAAATAATAAAATAAATTTAATTATTAACAACAAGAATGTTACTAAGAGTTTAAAAAAGGATATATTTATAAGTGAAGAGGGAACAATTTATCTTTCAAAGGAGGATGTACAGAATTTCTTTGATGAAAGTATATATTATGATGAAAAATATAATCAAATAATAACCACATACGAAAACAAGATTGCATCTATGGGAATAGATAAAAAAGATATATATGTAAATGACTCAAAGGTTAACATATATAGTTCAGTAATTAGTAAAGATGAAACTTATTATATTCCTTTTTCAGAAGTTGAAGATGTTTACAATGTAGAATTAAAATATATAGAGGATGAAAAAATAATTACACTAGATTCTTTAAATAGACAACAAAAAATAGCAAATAGTGCAAAAAAAACAGCAGTTAGGTATATGCCAACGGTTCTCTCAAAGAAAGTTGATAAAATAGAAAAGGGAGAAAGGGTTATTGTAATAAATGAAGATGAAGACGGATGGGTTAAGATTAGAACTGAAAAGGGAAAGATTGGATTTATAAAATCAATAGCAAATGTCAGAAATTTAAGAGACACAATGGAATATGAAAGTCAAGTTAATGGAAAGATTAGTATGGTTTGGGATTATTTTTCGGAGTATTCACAGGCGCCAGATAGACAAAATGATACAATTAAAGGAGTTAATGTAATATCACCTTCGTTTGCTGTTCTAAAGAAGGATGGAGATGGTACACTTTTAACTAACATAGGGGAAGCTGGAAAAAGATATATAAGTTGGGCTAAATCTAAAAATTATAAAGTTTGGGCAATGATTTCAAATAATTCTATGATAGATACAACTTCAAAAATTGTAAATGACTATGAGTTAAGAACAAAACTAATAAATAACATAGTTGAATTAGCAATTCAAAATAACTTTGATGGGATAAATATAGATTTTGAAAATATGTATGAAAAAGATAAAGAAATGTTTTCAAGATTCATAATAGAATTAGCACCAAGACTAAGGGAGTATGGAATGATTTTATCAGTAGATGTAACGGCACCAGATGGGGCAGGAACTTGGTCAATGTGTTTTGATAGAAATGAAATAGCAAAGGCAGCAGATTATATAGTATTTATGGGATATGATCAATATGGAGTGTCCTCTCCAAAACAGGGAACAACAGCAGGGGCTGATTGGGTAGAAGTTAATATAAAGAAATTTTTAGGACAGGAAGATGTTGATGGAGCAAAACTTATATTAGGGGTACCATTTTACACAAGACTATGGAAAGAAGAAAATGGAAAAACGACAAGTTCAGTAATAAGTATGGGAAATATAGATGAACAAATACCAGATGGAGTAGAGAAAAAATGGGATGAAGATTTAAAACAATACTATGTTGAATTTAAAAAGGGAAATGCCTCATATAAGATATGGATAGAGGATGAAAAGTCAATTTCTGCAAAATTAAATCTAGTAGAACAATATGATTTAGCAGGAGCAGCATATTGGGCTAAAGACAGAGAGAATGGACAAATGTGGAATTTGATAGAAAAAAACTTTAAAAAGTAGAAATTTAAAAAAATGTATAAAATCACTTTCTTATAATATAAATATATATGGAAGGTGATTTTTATTTTGAAAGTGGCATATATAAAGCAAATAGATGTGGATAAAAGATGGAAGTTTCATAAATTAGTAGATGTGCAGCTAAAAGATAACAATAGCATTATTATTAATACTAGAAAGATTAAAAATAAAACGTGTATCATTATTAATCGAATAATTAATAAGTATAATATAAAAAAGGTTGTAATTTCTAAAGATTTGAGAGAAAATACAAAATTGTTAGAGTCTATAGAGAGTATTAAAATTGTAAAAAAAAGAGATATTTTAATTTATTACATATATGAAATGATAGAATATATATTGAAAATTCAACATATAGATTTTTATAATGCAGAAGTATTTGTTTTGGTGAATGAATTTTCAAAAATTAATGTTGAAAATATAAATTTATTAGCAGCGGAGGTAAAAGTATTAAACATCGTTACAAGTAATTTAAGAAACTTTAAGAAATATGAGGAAGAAGTTTTTAAAAAAACAGGAATAAATATAAATGTAACAAATAACAAGAAAAGGGGTCTAGCGAATGCAAGAATAATTGTTAATATAGATTTTTCGGAGGATCAATTGGAAAATTATAATATAAATACAAATAGTATAATTATTAATATAAAACATAGTATAATAAATCACAAGAAAACATTTGCTAGAGTAAATATAAATTCAATAGACATAGATTTTAATGATATGGATGAATTCTATTCGAATTTTGATGCATTGGAAGTGTGTCAAGTGATGGATAAGAAATTACCTAAAATAAATGGTTTAATTGGGGAAAGAGGAATTATTGATGAGAGTGAGTTATGTTAGGAGAAATATTTTTATAAAATTAATAAAATGTATTGACAAATTTTAAAAATTGGAATAATATATGACTATCTAAATTGTAACAAAAGGAGGAAATGAATATGGAGGAAAATAAGGTTGTATTATTGACTCAAGAAGGGTTTAATAAATTAGAAAAAGAATTAGATTTCTTAAGAACAGAAAAAAGAGCAGAGATTGCTGAAAGAATAAAAGTTGCGTTAGGTTTTGGGGATTTATCTGAAAATTCAGAATATGATGAAGCAAAGAATGCTCAAGCAGCTAACGAAAACAAAATCGCTGAATTAGAAAATAAAGTTAGATATGCAAAAATAATAGATGAATCTGAAATAGATACAAGTACAGTTCAAGTTGGAAATACTGTAAATGTGCTTGATATGGAATTTAATGAGGAAGAGAAATATACAATAGTTGGTTCTACAGAAGTTGATGTTATGCAAAATAAAATTTCTAATGAGTCACCTTTGGGAATGGCGTTATTGGGGTTAAAACAAGATGAAATAGCAGAAGTAAAAGCGCCAGCAGGAATAATGAAATATAAAATTTTATCAATTTCAAAATAGAAAAACAAATAGTGGACACATATATAATAGATTTATTCTTATTATATATGTGTCCATTTCCTTTGTTCTTATTATTTAATAGCGCTTTCTAAAGCTAATAGAATCATGTCATTTAGAGATGTTTGCCTTTCTTCAGGAGTTGCTTCTCTAATTTTAAATTTTGAATCTACAACGGTTAATAAACAACTAGCAGATTTACCTAAATAATTTGCAATATAGAATAGGGCAAAAGATTCCATTTCTGCACCTAATAAATTTAAATTTCTTGGAAGTCTTTCAAAAAGTTTTTCTATGTTTTCTGTGTAAACATCAAAGAAATCATTACAAAATATACTACCCCTATTTATTTTTATATTTAGTTCTTTTGAAGTCTCTTCAATTGTATTAGTAAGATTTAAGTCAGCTTTCATAGTATGGCAGTTTGAGTGGTTTACTGATAATGCGAAGTTACCTTCTGTATAAGCTTGGTCTATAAGTAAGGTGTCAAATATTTCTATATTTGGAAGGAAGGCTCCACAAGAACCAATCCTAATAATCTTTTCAACATCATAAAATTTAAAAAGCTCGTATGAGTATATCCCCATACTAGGCATACCCATTCCAGATGCGAAGACTGTTATTTCTTTTCCTTTATATTTTCCTGTATAACCAAGGGTGTTTCTAATTGTATTTACCAATCTATAATTTTCTAAAAAATTTTCAGCTATATATTTTGCTCTAAGGGGATCTCCGGGCATTAAGACTATTTTTGCAATATCCTCTTTTTTTGATTCAATATGAGGTGTCATAAAAATCCTCTCCTTTCTAAAAAATAGTATATATTTTTTAGAAAAATAAGTCAATAGATTTGAATATTTTTAAATAAAAATTAACATACTAGAATTTGAAAGGAACGTGAAGAAATGAAAAATAATGTAAAAATAGAAAAGGTTGAGGGTTTAGAAGTTTTTGATTCAAGAGGAAATCCAACAGTTCAAGTTACAGTGCATCTAGAAAATGGAATTATAGGTAGAGCTATTGTCCCTTCTGGTGCATCAACTGGGAGTTACGAAGCAGTAGAGCTACGTGATAATGATAAAAATAGACTTTTTGGAAAAGGTGTAAAAAGAGCTGTTGAGAATGTAAATATGAAGATTGATAAAAGAATAAAGGGTATGAACGTATACGATCAGGCTAAAATAGATAATGAGATGATTAATTTAGATGGAACAGAGAATAAATCTAAAATAGGTGCAAATGCAATTTTAGGTGTGTCACTTGCGGTGTGTGATGCAGCGGCCAAATCATTGAATATGGAAGTTTACGAGTATATAGGTGGAATTATACAAAAAAATTTACCAATACCTATGTTTAATATATTAAATGGGGGGAAGCATTCTGAAAATAATTTAAATATGCAAGAATTTATGATAATTCCCATAGGGTGTAAAAGTTTTATGGAAATGATGCAAATTGGGATAGAAGTTTATAATAGTTTAAAGAAAGTTTTAAAGCAAAAAGGTTACAATGTTGGGGTTGGAGATGAAGGTGGATTTGCACCAAATTTAAGTAGCGAGGAAGAGGCATTAGACTTGATTTTGAAAGCTATTGTGGAAGCGGGATATAAACCAAAAGAAAATGTTGTATTGGCACTTGATGTTGCAAGTACTGAAATGTATGAAGAGGCAAGAAAAAAAGGAAAAAAAGGATATTATTTTTGGAAAACCCGTGATTTTAAAACAACGGATGAGATGATAAAGTATTTAGAGAGTCTTGTTAAAAAATATCCTATAGTTTCAATAGAAGATGGTCTTGCGGAGGAAGATTGGGAAGGCTGGAATACCCTTACTAAATTACTAGGAGAGGATATTCAATTAGTGGGGGATGACCTATTTGTAACAAATTTAAAGAGATTAGATAAGGGAATTGTGGAAAAATCCGCTAATAGTATTTTAATAAAACCAAATCAAATAGGAACTTTAACTGAAACATTACAGGTTATAAGGAAGGCAAAGGAAAATGGATTTACAACTGTAATTTCTCATAGGTCAGGAGAAACTGAAAATACAATAATTGCAGATATTGCGGTGGCAACTAATGCTGGACAAATAAAGGCAGGGGCACCTTGTAGAACTGATAGAGTTGCAAAATATAATAGATTATTAAATATAGAGAATCAGATAACGCTACTTTTGTAGATTTTATAAAAACACTTGCTGTTTTTACTTGAAAATGATATAATATCCGTAAATGGATAAAGGGTAATGATGGGAAGTGATAAAATGAAATTATTGATGCATACATGTTGTGCACCTTGTAGTATTTACTGTATAGATAGTTTAAGGAAAGAAGGCATTGAACCAACTGTGTATTGGTATAATCCAAATATTCATCCATTTAAGGAATATGAGGCAAGGAGAAACACATTGAAAGAATATACAAAAAGTATTGATGTGGATGCTATATTTGAGGATGAATATGGATTAAAAAATTTCTGCAAAAATGTAATAAATGATTTAGAAAATAGGTGCAAGGATTATTGCTATAGGGTTCGTCTAGAACAGACCGCAAGATATGCAAAAGAAAATGGATTTGATACAATAACTACAACACTTTTAATTAGTCCGTACCAGAATCACGAGGCATTAATAGAAGTTGGAAAAGAAGTGGCAAATAGGTATGACCTGGAATTTTTATACAGGGATTTTAGGGTTGGTTTTCGTGGGGGTCAGGCAAAGGCAAGAGAATTGAATTTGTATATGCAGAAATATTGTGGCTGTATTTTCTCAGAAGAAGATAGGTATAACAAACATTTATAACAAATTTTGCTAATTCTATTGACAAAAGTCAAAAAAAATATTATACTAGTAAGGTATAAGAAAAAAGAAGAGTTATGTAAAAGTAGGGTATATATATAACTAATGGAAAAAAGGGGGAATAAAAATGGCACAACCAAAAAGAAGATGGTCTAAAGCTAGAACTCATTTAAAAAGATCTACATGGAAATTAGAAAATAAAAATTTGGCAGAATGTTCACACTGTCATGAAAAGATAATGCAACATAGAGTTTGCCCAAATTGTGGATATTATAAAGGTAAAGAAGTAGTAGCACAAAAAGAAGACTAATAATATGAAAACAAAAGTAATTATTCACTTGAATAGTTACTTTTTTTGTGATATAACTATATACAGAAAAGGGGTAAAAATATGCATAAGACAAAAAGAAAAATATTTGAAAAATCAATTGAGTTATTTGCGAATAAGGGATATGAGGCAACAAGTATAGAAGAAATTACATCTGTTGTTGGAATTGCAAAAGGGACATTATATTACCATTTTGAAAGTAAGGAAGAGATATATAACTTTTTGATTACAGAAGGGATGAATCTTTTAAAAAATAGTATAGAAATAAAAACAGCGAAACTAAAAAATTCAATTGATAAAATAAAAGCAATTATTTTAATTCAAATCAAGGTATCTGTAAAATATGAAGGTTTTGTTAGGCTACTATTAAGTGAAATGTGGGGAAATGAAAAAAGAAATATAATTTGTAAGAATTGTATTAAAGATTACATAAAAATAATTGAAAATATTGTACAAGAGGGTCTTGATAAAAAAGAGATAAATGGAGGAAATTCAACAACAATTGCCTATGGTATTTTTGGAGTAATATGTTCATGTTTGATTAGTAACCAGAATGCAAGAGAAACAATAAATATCCAGGAATTATATAAGGAATTTTCTGAATATATAGTTAAGGGTTTAAAATAAAAACTAGGAAATGGAGTTAATTATAACTTCATTTCTTATATAATAGGGAAGTTCTCCTTTAAAAAATCTCCCTATTTCTATTATGTGAAAAGGACTTTGTTATAAAAAATTGATTGCTTTATTTTTATCCAATAAACAAACTTTAGATATAATCAAAGTCTATATCAAATTCAAAATCTGATTCTAAACATATCTCCTCATTAGTAATAGGATGTATAAATGTAACTCTGTAGGCATGTAGGGCTTGTCTATTTATTAGTGAAGATTTATTACCATATAAGGTGTCGCCAAGTATAGGGTGGCCAATATAACTTAAATGCACTCTAATCTGATGGGTTCTACCAGTCTCTAATAAACATTTTATTAATGAGATATTTTCAATATTATTATATCCTAAAACAGTATAATGTGTAATTGAATGAGCACCATTCACATCAACACATCTCTCGATGATACTACCATCTTTTCTTGATATTGGAAGCGTAATAGTATCTTCTTTTTTTGTCATCTCGCCCTCAACAATAGCTAAATATTCTTTTTTAAAGGTATTTGTTTTCATTTGTTTTACCAAACACTCTTGAATATATTCATTTTTTGCAAACAACACTATGCCAGAAGTGTCTTTATCAAGTCTATTAATTGGTCTTATTTTCTTATGAAGATTAATGGTATCAAAATAATATTTAACTCTATTAGATAAGGAATCTTCATAATGGAGCATTGAGGGATGAACTGCACAACCTGAAGATTTATTAATTATAAGTAAACAATCATCCTCATAAATAATATCAATAGGAAGGTTAATTGGTACTATATTTGAATTATCTTCCTCAAAATCAATGTTTATTTCCACTACATCATTTGCATAAACTTTACTATTAATAGTGGAAGTTTTTTTATTTAGAAAAATTTTATTCTGTCTTTTTAACTTTAAAAGAAGTCTTTCAGAAATTTGAAAATGGCCTTTTAGGACATCAAGTAGATTTTCATATCTATCACTTTCTTTTATTGTATAATTTAAATTCATATATACTATCTCCTTTTTCTTCTATTATCTAATATTTTGTGAAAAAAGTAAAGGGGATTAACACAAAAAAAATTAGGAGTATTGACAGAAAAGGAAATAAAATGTAGAATAGGAATATATTAATTTGGAGTTAAAGGAGAATAAGAATATGAACCATTTTAAAGAGATAATAGAAGAAGAAAGTAAAAAAGAGTATTATAAAAAATTGCATGATTTTGTAGTTAAAGAGTATGAAACAAAAACAATTTTTCCACCAAGAAAAAATATATATGCTGCACTGAAATATGCACCTTATGAGAATGTTAAAGTTGTAATAATAGGGCAGGATCCTTATCATGGGGAGGGGGAAGCCCATGGGATGTGTTTTTCTGTAAATCCAGGAATAAGGATACCACCATCATTAAAGAATATATATAAGGAAATTAATAGAGATTTAGGGTGCACAATACCAAACAATGGATACTTAATGAAATGGGCTAGGCAGGGAGTATTACTCTTAAATGCTGTACTTACAGTAGAAAAAGATAAGCCAGCCTCACATCAAAAAAAAGGTTGGGAAGTTTTTACTGATAGGATAATACAGGAGGTTAATAATAAACAAACACCCGTTGTATTTTTGCTTTGGGGTAATTTTGCTAAACAAAAAAGAGAATTAATAACAAATCCCAAACATTTAGTTTTGACATCATCACACCCAAGTCCTTTTGCTGTGAGATATGGTTTTGATGGATGCTCACATTTTTCTAAAACAAATGAGTTTTTAATAAAGAATAATCTTAAACCAGTTGATTGGCAAATAGATAATATATAAAAGGAGAACTACTTGATAAGAGTTTAGAAAATACAAAAAAAGTGTTGACAAGTTATGTTAAGTGTGATAAAATAAAGCTATGACTTTTTAAGAGGCGAAAATCTAAATAGATTTTAACATAAAACATAATATTTAATCTTGAAAGTAAACTAAAACAATGTATGAAAAAAGAAAAGGAGAATGTTTATGAGTATAAGTGTTGTATTAGGAAGTTTTTATGGTGATGAAGGTAAAGGTAAAATTATTGATTTGCTTGCTCAAGATTCTTATATCGCAGTTAGAGCAACTGGGGGAAATAATGCAGGACACACAATAAAATATGGAAACAAAAAATTTTCTATTCATTTAATTCCTTCAGGTATTTTAGTAGAATCTTCACTTGCATTAATTGGTAATGGTGTTGTAATCAATCCTAAAGTCTTAATTAATGAAATAGAAATGTTTAGAAATGAAGGAGTAAAAATTGATGGCAGACTATTTATTAGTGAGAATGCACATGTAATTTTTCCATACCATATCATTCAAGATAAATTGGAGGAAGCATATAGGGGCGCTAGAAAAATTGGAACTACAGCAAGAGGAATAGGTCCGGTATTGCAAGACAAGGTAGGAAGATTTGGAATTAGGATGGGAGATTTATTATCCGGTATATATAAACAAAGATTGGAAGAGATTTGGGACTTAAAAATAGGATACCTAAGTACATTAAGAAAATTGACTAGATTGGATATAGAATTACCTAGGCTACAGGATGTTATAGCTGAGTATGAAGAATACGCATTATATCTTAAACCATATATTGCCAATACAACATATATGCTAAATGAGGCTGTTGAGCAAAATAAAAACATTCTATGCGAGGGTGCTCAAGCAACGCTTTTAGATATTGACTTTGGAAATTATCCATTTGTTACATCATCAAATCCTACAACAGGAGGAATTATATCCGGAACAGGCTTAGGAGAAATGGCTTCTAATGGGTCAGTTAATATCTATGGTGTATTGAAGGCGTATAGCTCTAGAGTTGGAGAAGGTTCATATGTTACTGAGCAGGACAATGAGATTGGAGACAAAATTAGAGATCTTGGTCATGAGTATGGAACTACAACGGGAAGACCTAGAAGATGCGGATGGCTAGATATTCCAGCTTTAAAATATGCAGCTAGGGTTAATGGAATAACAGGTTGGGCTCTAAATCACTTGGATACAGTAGGAAAATTAAAGAAGATTAGATTATGTATTGCATATCAAAGAGATGGTATAATTACTGACGAATTTTCAGCAAACGAGACTTATCTTCAGGATTGTATTCCAGTATATGAAGAGTTTGAAATGAATTTCGGAGACATATCCAATATTAAAAAGAGGGAAGATTTGCCGGAAAATGCAAGAAAATATCTTGCTAGGATTGAAGAACTAACAGGTGTTCCTATAGCTTTTATTGGAACTGGTGCAGATAGAGATGATATTATTATTTGTTAGATGCTAATATGATAAAAAAGATGATTTGGAATTTCAAATCATCTTTTTATATAAGTTGTAATATACTAAACCGCTGTAACGCCATCTTATTATAATGAACTATAAATAAAAAATACAAAAAAGTGTTGACAAGTTATGTAAAGTGTGCTATAATAATTATATTCTTTACATAATATATAAAATTATATTAATAAATATAAATATAATTGAAAAGCATAATTAAGTATCCTATTAACAAATAGTTTTATGGAGGTAGAGATTATGAGTAAAATAATTGTTGTTTCAACTGAGAATGAAAAAAAATTCGAGGAGATTAGTTCAATATTTTCTAATTGGGAGAGTCTTCAGGCAAAAACATTAGGTATTGATGTTAGTGCAGAGGTTAATGGATTTAAAAGAGACAGAGAAGTTAATGGAATATTGAATTCTGATAGGCTAAACTCTCTAAAAGAATCTAGAATAAAAGCTATTTCAATTAGTAATGCAATGAACAATAATGAGGATTTTGTTGTAATAGCAGATGAAACAAGATTAGAGATTGAATCATTAAATAATTGGCCTGGAGCTATAATATCTAATTGGGATGAAATAACATCTGGCAAGAATTATAATGATACAATTTTAGAATCTCTAAAGAGTAAACTTAAAAAACAGGATAGAAGGGCAACATTCTATGTTACTGTTACAGTAATAGGTAAAAACTTTGAATTATCCATCGAGGAAAAGATTACAGGATATATTTCTAAAACAAAAAGAGGTACTAACGGATTTGGTTTTGATGAAATTTTTGAAGAGGAAATCAGTGGAAAAACATTTGCTGAGATGTCTCCAGAATTAAAAAACAAATTAAGTGCTAGGAGAAAAGCTTTTGCAAAGGTTAAAGCAATAATCGGAGTTTTAGATTAATTATAAAAATAAGGCGTTCTATAATAGAACGCCTTATTTTTTTATTAATGGTAAAATCATAAAAAAAAGTGTCAATAACTTTTGAAAATGTCCCAAAAATTACTAAACATTAGCGGGAAAATTT
>JAUNSP010000002.1:52727-66080 GCA_030539155.1 Clostridia bacterium | reverse complement strand
AATATTGTAGAAGGTGGGACTCTTATAGATAGTGGAACACATGAGGAATTATTAAATAATTGTGATATTTATAAGAAATTATATTTATCTGAAGAGAATATTATGTGTAATAGTATATAGAGAACAAAATAAAAAGTGAGGAATTCCCCACTTTTTATTTTGTTTTTTATTATTTAGTTTATAAATTGCTTTAATCGTTAAAAGTAACCTCTGGTAAATCTTTTTCTTTTTCTAAAGTTTCCCAATATTCTGCTTCTTTATTATCACCGGCAAACCATTTGGTTGGAATGGTGTTTAAGCAATTATTGTAGTTCTTAACAGTGTCATTATAGCTCTCTTTTTTATCTATAATTTCATTTTCAGCATCCAATAACTGATTTTCTAGTGTTTTGAAATGCTCACTTGATTTAAGTTCGGGATATTTTTCTATATTTACAAGTAATCTATTAAGTGCAGAATTTAAACTAGTATTAGCTTCGTTTGCTTTTTTTACATCATTGTTTTCTATACTGTTTATTAATCTACTTCTTGAGTGTGCAATTTCCTTTATGATTTCTGCCTCATTTTTTGTGTATGCTTCAACGGTGGAAACTAAGTTTGGTATTAAATTGTTTCTTTTTTGTAAGGCTAGACCAATATCAGATTCGGTTTTTTTTACTTCTTCTTTTTTTGTTTGTATTTTATTATAAAAACTAAAAATTGGAAGTACAATTGTAACTACAATTAGAAGTATAGCCATAACAATAATAAAAAAAGTTGCCATTGCACGATCAGAATTATAATTAGTATTAGTTTCACTCATAAGCATTCTCCTTTACTTTAAAAATAATTATTGTTTAAAGTTACAATACTGTTTTAAAATTAAAACTAAAAGTATTATACAACATTTAACATAAAATGTCAACATATTTTAGAAAAAATTGACGAAAGTAAAATAATCTGATATAATAATTTTATTGTTTAGATTTGAGACATACGTAATTTATGTTATAATAAAAGAACATAATTTAAGGAGGGGAGAGAAAAGTGGTATATTTAAAAACTTTTAAACTAAACACTGAAAAGTTAGATAATAATAATATATATCCTTATAATATATTGAAAGATAAAGAACCTGAGGTTTTTGTCTTTGATAATATTACGGTGTTGTATGGAAATAATGGGTCTGGAAAATCAACAATATTAAATATTATTTCACATAAATTAAACCTAAAGGGAAAGGAACGAAATAATCCTGAAATTGTAGGAATTTATCCATATTATGAAGAGTTTGTGGATAAGTGTAGCTATGAATTGGGGCAAAATGAACAAGGAAAAAAATTCTACAGAGTACCAGATAATAGTAGGTATATTAAAAGTGAGGAAATCTTATACGAGATTAGAAAAATACAACAGGATAATATTTTAAAGGAAGGATATCTCTCTAATTTAGTTAAAAGTGGAAAAAGTGTTGAGGAAGCGAAAGAGCAATTGAATACTGTAAAAGGTGGAATTCAAATAGAAAGATTTAAATTTGAACAAGATAAATATTCTAATGGTGAAACAACTATGCAAATATTAAATGAGAATATTGAAGCGGATAATTTGTATTTATTAGATGAGCCTGAGGTGTCATTATCACCACAAAATCAAGTAAAGTTAGCAAAAGAAATAAATGAAATGGCAAGATATTTAGGAATACAATTTATTATTGCAACCCATTCTCCATTTATGTTAGGAATATTAAATGCAAAAATATATAATTTAGATACAAATAGTTTTGAAATTCAAGAATGGAATGAACTTGAAAATGTAAAATATTTTTATGAATTTTTTAAAGAGAGAAAAGAGCAGTTTGAATGAAAATATAAGGCATAACGAACTAAAATAAAGAGTGGGGGCTTCCCCACTTTTTTGCTGAATGTCAATAGTAAAAAAATCAAGAGAACTTGAAAAAAACAAAATATATGTTATAAAATAATTATGAGTAATATCATAATTATAAAAAGAAAGGAGGGGAGAAGAGTGACAAGGAAATTAAGTAAAATGATAGTAATTGCAATTATTGTATTAGCGGTTATGTTTATAGCTTCAACAAAAGTCAGTGCATATGTTGATGTTGATTTAAACTATTATTCAGTAAATGGTATATTTGAAAAAGGCGAAGTGGTAGATTTGAGGTTTGTTGATCATGTAGAAGGTGCAACGTATAGAATTCATTCATCATCATCCGATGAATTTCCAGAAGGGTTATCGTTATCTAATGATGGAAGAATAGTTGGAACAGTGAGTCAAAATCAATCAAATGATGAATATCTGTGTGAAATTGACATATTAATGGATGGAGAAACGATAGGTGGTTTTCAAATACAAATTTTAATAAGTGACAATATAGAAGCCGAAGAATGGGTAAATTTTAATAATTTATTTATGGAAGAGGAAATACTTGAAGATCAATATTATACAAAAGATGGATTTATAGTATATAATCAAACTATAGCTGATTATATTTCATATAATAGTTTAACAAAAACATACAATATAACTTTAACACAAGATTTTTCAAATAATAATGCAGGTAATTATGTGGAAATGATTTTTAAAGAGAGTGAATATGATAAATTTATTAAGTTTGAAATGTTAGAAAATGTTGGATTCTATAAATTTAGTCCATATATACTTGAAATAGCAGATTACAGGTATGTAAGAGATAATGGAGATAATCTATATAGTGCATATATATACGCAGATGTTGATCATTCATATACAGGGGCAAATAGACATCTTAAAGTAAAAGCCTCTAATCCTAATAATGGTCAATATAGAATTTTAAACTTTACAATAACAGATTCTAATTCTTTATATGTAGCATTCGAAACGAACGGAGGAAGTTATATAAATTCACTTCAAAAAGAAATTGGAGATAAAATAACTTTACCAGATAATCCTACAAAAGAGGGATGGATTTTTGAAGGTTGGTATACAGATGAAACATTAAATACTCCTTTTGATACAAATACAGAATTATTAAATAATTTAGTTCTATATGCTAAATGGACAAATGATTATAAATTTGTTGAAGGAGGATCTCAAACCTGTTTTTTAGATAAAGATGAGAATGTTAAATTTAGAATAAATGCATCATTAGATCTTTTAGATAAAGTATTAGTTGATGGAGCCGAAATAGATAGTTCAAAATATTTAAAGGAAAGTGGAGGTACAATCATTACATTACTAAAAGATTATGTCAAAACTTTAACTGTTGGTGAACATACACTTAAGGTTACATATTTAGATGGTAAAAGTGCAGAAACTACATTTTCAGTAAAACAATCAGCAGAAACAGACGAAAAAGATGAAAAAGATGAAACACCAAAAACAGGAATTGGAAGCAATACAATAATTGCAGGAGTAATTGGAACAATAGCTTCATGTGGAATGGTTGTTTTAACTAAAAAGGAAAATTAATATAATTTTTGGGAAAAGATATAGTTCTTTTCTTCGGAATTTAAACAAATTAGAAGGATGTCAAGAGACCTCCTTCTAATATTCTTTATTAACGTTGTATTCCAGTTTTAGGAGTTTCATCTTTACCACTTGATTTTATTTCATTAATATTTGTAGTAATTATATCATTTTTTTGTTCTTCCTCAAGTATTGTTTCCTCTTCTTGTTTCTCCTCAATTATTGGTTCTTCATAAGGATTAATAATTATTTTAATCCTTTCACTTTCTTTCTCGTTTGGATTCTGAACACTTAAGTAATATTCAACCGTTTCTTGTGGTACTTCATCAAAAATTATTTTAATTTTATTTTCAACTATCTCAACTGAAACTCCTTGTGCAATTTCTTCACCATTTTGACTACTATATAATCTATATATTGCTCCTTCTTTAGGTGCTTCTGATAAAGTTTTTAATATTGAAGTTGCATTTTTTGTATTTAAACTTTCTCCATTATTATCTGTTACTACTGGCTTATTTGATTTTTGTATTTCAATATCTGTTACAATCTTAAAATTTGAACCAGTTGGCATTCTTTCAGAAAAGAATAAATATAATGAATATGTTTTATTAGAATCTAATATTCCTCCAGTTGGATTAGAACTATAATTACTTGAATTTCTATCTTTTATATAACATCTTAAATTATCATTTCCATCTTTTTGAAATTTAAATGATGCACTTTCTGTTGGATGAATTCCACCTAAATTTGTAACCAAAAAATTACTACTTGGATTTTCGTTATCTACTATATATGCCCAAACATCATCGTCTCCTGTAAAACAAAATTCAGCCCCATCCTTTGGTTTGAAATTTAAATTAAAAGAATATGTGAAAAGATAATTATGTTTTGTATCACCACCAAAAAAATGATTTGTAGAATTATTTGGATCTAAATCATCTCCAATTCCCCAATTGTCCGCTATAAAAAAGTTTTCAGATATGTATTCATACATACCATCATTATTACGAATTAAAGTAATATCATATTTTTTTGTCTCATTTAAATAATACATTGTAGTATTATCATTTATCATTCTTAAATTGTTTACATCACTTATCATTTCTTGATACATAGATTTTACTTCTGCTAAATTCGTTGGAATAACTAACGAACTAGGTATAGTAGTTCCATTCGCTCTAAACAATAAATTTGAACCATTATATGGAAACTGATAATTATTAAATATTTTATTATGTTCACTTGATATACTATCTAAGCTTTGATATGCATTAACGTTTACATCTAGGTCATTTTCTATTTTTTCTAATAATTTTTCTGCTCTAATCAAAGAAAAAATATAATCAGAATTTCTTGCTAATAGATAGTCATTTCTTCCAATACTTGCTTTTGTTTCTGGAACAACTTTTTTTGCAGTTTCAAGTGACAAATACATAGTTTTGTATGTCCAAATTCTAATATTATTCCCTATTTCTTCATCACTGTTAATAATTGATGAACTTAAATTTTTTATTCTTGTAAGTGGATTATAACTATAATCATGAAACCATCTATCCGTATATTTAGGTGTACTTCCTGAATAGAATTCATTATATTTTAAAAACTCTGGTGTTTTATCCGTTGCCATGGAATTTGCAACTATACTATTGTTATAAGACCCCGTATACTTATACCCATTAAATATATTATAATCTGATCTTTGATCAAAAACAGTCCCCTTTATTGTTATTGTATCAAGCTCCTCAGTTACCGCAATACATGGCATTACATAGAAACTAATCATTAACAAAATTAATCCACTAATTATTCTCTTCATTTTATCCTCCTTATTTTTCTATCTAAATAAATAATAACATATTTTATTTTTTCTTGCAATATTTTTTTATTTTTTAATTTTTTTATTGCGTTTGAAAGTAAAAATGGAGGCTACTGAAAAAGTATGCATAAAATAAATTATAAATTCTATTAAATATAAGTAAAGGTGTAAATATTATAATTTATCAAAAAACTTCTAGTTTGTTCTTGACAAAAATTGACATAATGTACAAATTGTGATATAATGGAGAAGATATTTAAGTAAAGGTAACTCGTTAAATTAATAATTTAGTTTTAGGAGGAATAAATATGGTTGAAAGAAAACAAATGGAAGTATTCTACAATAGTTGCGAAGAAGCTAAAGGAATAATTAGATTAGATCACTTGGCGGATACAAATACAATGATAATTCTTTTCTGTGGTAAACAAATTTTTCCTGAAGGTTTTAATTCCTATGGAGAACCAATTTTTCCTGAAGAAACAGTTCGACATTATAAAAGAATAGAGGCATTAAATGAAAGAAATAAAATAGATGGAACTGATTATTCTTTAGGGTTTGATGTGATTTATGATGAGATGGAAATAAAAGAATCAAGAAAGGTTTTTGACAGCGCATCAGGGATACAGAAATCATTAACTAGTTTAGAGGACTTTTTAAAGGTTTTAAAATTAAGAGATTGCTTTAAAAAAGTATATGAAAAAGAATCTTTAAATGAGTTTGTTATTTTTGGTAAGTATGTCTTAACAGCTTATGGAGAGGTTTACTTTATTAAAACCCAGGTTAAACTAGAACTAAATGATGTTTGTACACTTGACTATTATAGGGGAATGGTAAACTCTTTTGTAAAAGATAAGTGTTATACAACAACAGTATGCACAATACCTAAATTAGGTTCAAGATGTCCAGTTTGCGGTAAAGAATTTAGTATTAATGATTTGAAAAAAGAGGAAAGATTTTGGAAAATAAATAATAAAATTGCACATAATAAATGTTATAAAGAGTTTTATCGATTTTTAGAGATTAATAATATAACTAGAATCGTGGATCAAGTTTATTATGATAAACCTAAATATGAATTGCTTCCAAATGGTTATTGTAATGAAGAGTGCTGCGAACATAAACCATGGTTCTTATTTCATACAAAAGATGGTGATATAAGAATTGGTTGGAGAAAAAGAGTTATTTCAATTGAGTTTCAAGAGGGATTTAAAGAATTTGACCTTTCAATTTTTAATAATGAAGATGTTACAAAATTATGGGTTGGTCACAGTGTTAATAATAATACTCCAAAGGGAACAATATTTAATAAAGGTATATTTATTATTCATGCATGGAGTGAAGAAAAAGCTATCGAATATTTGAGAAAAGTAAATAGGTATGTTTAGTAAATATTTGAGAGGATGATGGAAATGAAAGAAGGAGCAGGTTTATCACTGGTTTGTTTGATACTACTTATAGTATGTTTTCCAGGGTATACACTAAAATGTTTATTATTAATATTAGGGATTTTAGCTTTCAGTTTCTATTTTTTGGGTATACCAATGTTTTTTGTAGAGCTGGAAAAGAAATTAGAAGAGGAGTTTATACTCTGGAAATGTATTTGTTTAGTTATTGGTCTTTTAATATATGTAATAAGTATAATTTATTTATTTGGTATATTTATACTTTAGTAAGAAGACAAAGTGTAAGATAAAATGATGAGGAACTTTAAGGAGAGTGGTTAATGATGAGGATTATTCTTGCATCTGGTTCAAAACAAAGAAGGGATGTACTTGATTTAATAGGCTTAAAATATGAAGTGATTAAAAGTAATGCAGAGGAAGAGTGTAGTGAAAAAGAACCCGGGAAATACGTTGAACAATTATCGATAGTTAAAGCAAAATCAGTGGCAGAAGAATTAAAAGAAAATGCAATTATAATTGCTGCAGATACCATCATATATTTTAATGGAAAAGTTTATGAAAAGCCAAAAACAAAGAAAGAAGCCTTTGATAACTTAAAAGAATTATCTGGTAAAATGAATTCTGCCTATACTGGAATAACTATAATTGATTTATACCAGAATAAAACTATTTCTTTTTCATCAAAAGTAGATGTATATTTTAGAAATATATCAGACAAGGATATTGAGTGGTATGTGAACAATGAGAGTAGAATTTTAGACTGTTGTGGTTATGTTGTACTTGGCAAGGCATCATTATTTGTAGATAAGGTAGATGGTGATTATAATACTTTATTTGGAATTTCCCCAAGTATATTGTATGAAAACTTAAAAAAATTGGGATATAGTATTTCGGATTTTGAATTACAGGATTGAAAAGTATAAATAAAAAAGGAATAATTAAAAAACCTTCTTATATAAATATATAAGGAGGTTTTTTATAATGGTAATAAAATTAAAGAAGAGAAAAATATTTATTATAAGTGCAATTATTATTTTTTTTATAATAGTTGGTGGGGTTATTAAATCTTATGGAATACAGAGTTATTATAATGTGGGGTTCCAAACAGGATTAGTAACCGCAACTACTTTAAATGTTAGGAATGGACCTGGGACAGCTTTTAGAGTTATAACGACAGTTAATAAAAATGAATATATAAGAGTGTTTGCAGGAGTAGGCGATTGGTATGTTATTCAAACTGAAAATAATTTTATAGGTGCTGTGAGTAAAAAGTATGTAAAAGCCATTTATCCAAAAGCTAATACCTCTACAGGAGGAACAACAACTACAACAAATAATAGCGATTTGAGTTCTGATGAGAGGGAAGTATTTGATTTAATAAATAAGCAAAGAATAAATAATGGCCTGCCTGCATTAAAAATTGATAGCGAAGTTCAAAATGTGGCTAGGATAAAAGCAAAAGATATGGTTGATAATAATTATTTTTCTCATACATCGCCAACCTACGGTTCTCCGTTTAATATGTTAAAGAGTTTTAAAGTTTCATATAAATCTGCAGGGGAAAATATTGCAGGAAATTCAAGTAACTCTGCCGCTGTTACTGCTTGGATGAATTCGTCAGGTCATAAAGCAAATATTTTAAACAGCTCTTTTAACTATACAGGAGTTGGAGTAGTAAAGGGTTCTCAATATGGAAAAATTTATGTTCAAATGTTTATTGGAAAATAAAATAGAAAGCTTAAATCAAATACGATAATATAAAAATCTGGTTGACAAAATCTACATAATATGGTATAATAATCACATTGATTTATATTGAGGCAAAAGAAACTTATGGAATTAATAATTTAATTTTTTAAGGAGGAGGAAATATAAAGAATAATAAGGTGTATAAGATTGGAACAAATTTCAAAAAGTCAAATATTTTTATTGCAACTATATTTACTTTGTAACTAATAATAAAGGTTTTTAAGAAAAGGAGAATTGTATGGAAACTATGATTTTTGCATTGGCAGTTTTTTTTGTAGTAATGATTTTGATTGTAGGAATATTTGCATTTATCTATTTCATATCTAAAGCGGTAATTAAGAGGAATGAAAAATCAGCACTTATAGCACTTATTATGTTGGGATTGGTTATTATTATACCAAAACTATTCTCACTAGGAGAGAAGCAGAGTACACAAAAATTATTAATGGTCGAACAAAACATATTTCAAGATAATATTTATGTAATAAAAAATGATGACCAAGTTAAAATTACGACTGGAGAAGGGACTATAGAAATTTCAGAAATGTGTGAAGTTGTTGATATTTATGAGACTGAAAATGTCAAGGAACCTATTGTGAGAGTAACAACGTATATCCTTTCAAGTTCAAATCTAAATCCATTTTATCAGACAAAATATGAAATATTTGTACCCAAGGGATCAGTTTTTGTAGTTCAATAGTGCGTAGTAAAGAATTTACTATTGATGATTAAAAAACGAAAAATTTGGGAAGGTTAATAATAAGATTTCACGCAATACAATATAATATATATTACATTGACCCCAAAAAAGATATTTAAAATCTTGGGGTGCATAAATTACCCCCGAGATAATTTAAGGAGGAAGAATATGAAAAAACTTTTACAAAAGGCAATAAAAGGTGAAATTTTAACAGGAGAGGAACTAAAGAAATTGGGATTTGAAAATTATAGGTCTTATTTAGTTCAATGCTATAAAAAAAATGGTGTAGAATTTTGCTTTTTCAGGGGAAAGAGACTTGTTGATATTACAATTAATGGTACATCAATTGAAGAGTTGAAGCAACTTCAAGATTTACTTGTTATGGATTCTAGTGAGGATTTAGAGTTTAGAATAACAAAAGAGGCTTTAATTTCTGTATATAAAGAAGCTAAAGTAATATAAAAAATGGCACGGGAATCAAAATGATTCCCGTGCTATTTTTCATACATTTTATTACTAAAGGTATTGATTTTTTTTTATTCATATATTATAATAAGGGGGTAGCCTTTGGAATAAGACATATTGGGGTATAGCCAAGCGGTAAGGCAGATGGCTCTGACCCATCGATGCGTAAGTTCGAATCTTACTACCCCAGCCAATATGAAGAAAAGCAGGTAAATTTTACCTGTTTTTTAACCTTTTTATGCAAATAACATAATTTATAATAGAGGGGGAGCAAATGTATGATAAAAATAAAGCGGTTAAGTATGCCTTAAAGTGGGCACTAAAAAGGAATCCTAAATATTATAATTATGATAACTTTGGAGGTGACTGTACTAATTTTATTTCACAGTGTTTATATGCCGGAGGACTACAAATGAACTATTTTGAGAAAGGTTGGTATTATATAAACGGAAATAAAAAATCAGCATCATGGACTGGAGTTGAATTTTTATATAGTTATCTAAAAATAAAGAACTATATAGAGGAAATAACCTTTGAAAAGGCTTCAATAGGGGATATTATTCAATTTTCGAAGAATGGAGTAAAGTTCACACATAGTTTAATTGTTACAAAAAAACAAAACAATGAATTATATATTTGTTGTCATAGTAATGATGCAAAAAATAAGAATATAAGGGAGTATGATTTTAAAAAGATAAGAATAATGAGGATAATAGATAAAAATTTTTGATGTATAATTTTGGGTAGCAATTACTATAAAAAAGTAATTGTTTTTTTTTGTAAAATATGCGATAATTGTTATAGGTATAATTTTGTAGATATTGGAATTAATTTAATAGTAAAAAAGTTAGGTAATTAAAAAAGGATTAGAAGAGGAAAATCAACGGTTGACAAATTATGTTAATATATGATATAATACATATATTAACTGGATAAGAAACTTGTAGATGAATAATTTACTCTTACGAGGAAGGAGAAAGAATATGGTAGCACAGATTATAGGATTTATAGCATTAACAGTATGGGTTTCAAGTGTTCAAATGAAACAAAAAAATAACATCTTAATAATGCAATCAGTTGCAATGTTGTTCTATGCAACCCAATATTTTTTATTAGGAGCAATAAGTACAGGAATACTTAATGTATATGCGGTAGTTAGAGTGTTGATTTTTTATGATAATGAAAAGAAAAACAAGGAAAATACAAAAAGTCTATTAATAGTATTAAGTTTGATTACAATACTATTAACAGTTATTTTTTATGAGAATGTATTTAGTCTAATTCCAATGGTAATATCATTGATTTATAATTATGCTGCATGGCAAAAGAATAATAAGATATTAAGGGTATTATTTATTGTAGCAGCATTTATGTGGATTATTTTTAACACATATATAGGGGCATATGTAGCATTAATTGGAAATTTATTTGAAGTGATTTCTGGAATAGTTGCGATTTGTAGATATGATAGAAAAACTAAATGATAAAATAGGAAGGGCGACCTTCCTATTTTATAAAAAATAATTAAATTTTGCATAAAATTTAATTATTTTTTTAGTTTGTTTAAAAGTATTGATATATCAACTAAAAATAGTAAAATTGTGATACAAGTGTTTTTTATTTTCGACAAATTCTGCAAATGGGAGGTATCGTTTAAATTTCAACAAAAGATGACAGAAAGGTAGGTATTATAATGCAAAAAATGTCGATAAATGTCGATAAAAAAGCCTTTACAAATTATGGAAAATGTAGTAGTATAGTTTTTAGAAAAATTGCAATTTTTTAGAAACGAAAATTCAATAAGAAAAAGTATTTTTTAAGTTGAGTTTTTTAAAACAAGGAAAGGAGGATATATTACATTAAAACTATTGTATGAAAGTTTTATTAAAATAAAATGATTACATATACAAAAAGGAATATAAGAATAATAACATTATTTATTTCGATAATAATATTTTTAGTTATGGATTTTAGCTTTACATACATAACTAAGAGATTTTACTCAAAAAAATTTTATGGTAAATCCTTTCAAGAGGAAAAAGCCAGTAATCTAAAAAATTTAGAAAGTCAAGATTTAGATTTATACTATAGTATTTGCCAATTACAAAGAGGGCAAAATAGTCTGCCAAAAAATGATCTAAATCAAAAAACAAAAATCAATCAAAAAAATAATTTTAATAATATATCACTAAAAAAAAAGGTATGGAAAGTTTGTATACCCAAAATAGGTCTTGACGCGGAAATAAAAGAAGGTACATCAAGTACAGTGATTAATAGATCCGTTGGACATTTCGAATCCACAAATTTGTGGGATGGAAATGTAGGTTTAGCGGCTCATAATAGTGGAAAAAAGAGTAATTACTTTGAAAGGTTAAAAGAATTATCAAATAAAGATATAATTTATTATGAAACTGAGTATGGAACAAGGGCTTATGAGATAGTGGTAAATAGTATTATATTGGAGACTGATTGGAGTTTTCTAAAACAAACAAGTGATAATAGGGTAACCTTAGTAACTTGTGTAAAAAATATGCCTAATTATAGGAGGTGTATACAAGCAATTGAAATAAAATAAGGAGGAGTAGATAATAAAAAATAATATGATTAAAATATGCAAAATAATAATTATAACATTGATAGTGACTATTGTGAGTGCGATATTTCCCCAAAGCATAAATGCAAATTCACAAAGTTATAATTTATACTCTAAAGGAGAGATGAAGAATTTACTTATTTATCAAAATATAAAGGTGGCAACTCAATTAGTTTTCTATCAAACTAATGGAGTTGAATATCCTGCATATTGCTTAAATAGGTATACAGGAGGCATTACTCTAGATAATAGTTATGAGGTTACTGCAACGCAGCAAGTTTCAAATGAGTTGGTTTGGAAAGCTATTATAAGTGGCTATCCTTATAAAACGGTTCAAGAGTTAGGATGCAACTGTTATGAAGAAGCATATGTAGCAACCAAGATGGCAGTATACAACATGTTATACGATTATAATTATGATGATTTCCAAGCGATAGGTGAAGCAGGTTCAAGAGTTTTTGAAGCTATGAAGAGAATATCTAGTAATGCTAGAAATCAAGTTGGAAAAAGGCAAGTCGCAAATATCACAATTGAAGAAGAAGAGGATTGGAAAGTTGAAGGAGAGTTTTTAACTAAAATGTTTAACATCAAAACTTCAATAGCGAATCAAAAATATAATGTAAAAATAAGTGATAGTGAAAACTTGGGAATAAAAATCACAGATATTAGCAATAAGGAAAAGAATACATTTAACTCAAACGAAAAATTTAAATTACATATACCTATATTAAAGAGTGTGAAGGATGGAAGTTTCACCGTAACTGTAAATAGTAAAATGAAAACAAATCCTATACTGTTTGGGTTAGCCCCTAACCCAAATCTCCAAGATTATGCTTTAACTATGTATGAATATGAATCGGTATCTGTTGATACACATGAGGAATATTTGAAAAATGATACTAAAATAATAGTATTGAAAAAAGATGGAGAAACAGGATGTCCACTTAGCAATGTAAAATTTTGTTTATTAGATGAGAATAAAATGGAAATAAAAAATGATTTAGTTACTAATGAGAAAGGAGAAATTATAATAGAAAATTTACTTCCTGGTAAGTATTTTTTAAAGGAAAATGAAGCAGCTATAGGATATGAGGATTATAAGGATTTACGAGAAGTAGATGTAACATATAATGAATTAAAGGAAGTAGAAATAGATAATTTTAAAATAGAACAACCAAATATA
>JAUNSP010000002.1:6447-52717 GCA_030539155.1 Clostridia bacterium | reverse complement strand
CACAAGAAATATACGAAACACAAGAAGTACAGGAAACAGAAGTAATAAAATTACCAAGAACTGGTAAATAAAAAAATGGAGGAGAAGGGAATTTTGCATGAATTTGCATATGGATGGTTGGAGGAATAAAAATAAAAAATAGGAGGATTTTATGAAATTGAGAAATAAAAAAATAAAAAAAGCAATGTCAATGGTGGGGTTAATTATTTTAATCTTAATGTCTTTTATAGCAATTAATACTTTTTCAAAATATATAAGTGAAGTGGATGGACATACTAAAGGTAGTGTCGCAAAATGGAAATTTAGAGTAAATGGAGCGGAGGACTGCTTGGGAACGTTTACACTTTCACAAACAGCATCTCCTGAAACATTGGTAGATGAGAAAATAGCACCAGGTACATCAGGAGGTTTTGATATAATAATTGATGCGAGTGAAAGTGAAACAGGGGTTGGTTATAAGGTAGAATTTGATAATGAAGCAAGTAAACCAACTAATCTAAAATTTATGTATAATGGTGTTATGATTGAAACTTTAGAGGGATTGGAAAATGTACTAAAGGGAGAAATAGCAGCGAATGATCCGGAAAAAATAAAAGTTTTAACTATTGGTTGGGTCTGGGATTTTGAAACTGGTTCAAATCAGTCGCAAATAAATTCAAGTGATATGACAGATACGAGTGAGGGTGAACTAATACAAAATTATACCTTTGATATTGTAATATCAGGAACCCAGTTAATGCCAGTTTAAAGAATATAAAAGAGAGAATGATTAATTTTGAAAAAAGTGATAAAAATTTTAAGTTTAATTATAGCAGTATTATTAATATTATTTGTGGCTAGTGCATTATATAAAAAAGTTGTTTTAAAAAAGAATATAAAGTTTTTTAATATGGGCGTATTTCTTGTAAATTCTGGAAGTATGCAACCAGAATTATTTATGGGTGATGCAATATTAATAAAAAAATATGATGACTATCAAATAGGTGACATTATTACATATAAAATTAATGATAAGTATTTTATAACTCATAGAATTATAGAAAAGCAAGGGGATTTATATATAACTAAAGGTGATTTTAATAATGCTAAAGATGTAGAAAAAGTAGACGATATACATATAGAGGGAAAGGTTATATTTCATTCAAAAACCTTGCGGATTATTAATAATGAATAGTAGATATATAATAATGTCACTTTTAATAATTTATATAATATTGTTAAAGAGAAAAAAAGTAAAATAGAGAAATGGAGAATTTATGAAAGAAATAAGGAGATATATAATATTTATTTTGTTGATATCTTTTATATTAATAATATTTATTTGTAATAGTAAATTCACATTTTCGAAATATCATAAAAAGGTATTTGGTAGAGGAGTAGGGGAAATAGCAACCCCTATTTTTCTAATAAATTATGGGGAGAATGTGAATATAACAAATGAAAAGATGGAAAATATATATTATTTTAGTGTACGAAATTTTAGAGAGGAACAGATAAGCCAAGTTAGCATGAAGTATAAAATTGAAATACAAAACACGTTAAAAGATATACAAATAAGACTATACAAAGGAGAAGAAGAGATATCATTAAATGAAGGAAAAACAGATTTTATACAATTAGATACAAATAAAAAAGAAGATAAGTATAAAATGGAAGTAATATATAAAGGTGATTTACAAACAAGACAAATAGGTAAAATAGGATTAAATGTATATGCTGAACAAATAATTTAATGAGGAGGTAGTTTTGAGGAAATTAATAAAAAATTTATTATTAGTAGTGATATGTATTTTAGTAATTACGATTATACTTATTGATATAGTGTATGGTAAATACTCATATAGTTATGATAAGGAAGTTATAAATATAGATATTAAAGATACCATTCCCCCTTTGATAAAAATGCAAAATATACAAGAAAAGTATATAAATTTAATTAAGAATGATATAACGATAGATTTAAAATTGCAAGAATCGAATATTTGTGAAAATACAAAACTATTAAAAGAAGATATAAAAATTAAAGTTGGAGATGAATATATCAAAAGTGAAAGTGTTACACTTGATTTAAAAGATCAACAAAATACCTTCCTTATATATAGTTTAACATTGCAACAAGTACCTTATGAAGGAGAAATTATATTAGAAATAGAAGAAAACTGCATAGAGGATACATTTTTGAATAAAAATGTAAGAACAGAGATTTCAACAGATATTTTTGTTGATAATGCGCCAGCAGTTTTAAATCTTATAAAAACAAATGTTAATGGAGAAGTAAATGTACAAATAAATAGTAATGAAGCATTGCAAAATTTAGAAGGTTGGAATTTATCAGAGGATAAGTTGAATTTAACAAAGACTTTTATATCGAACATGTCATATACTGTGAAGATTAAAGATCAAGCTGGAAATGAAACTGATATTGTATTAGATATTGTTGATGCATTAAATAAGACTAACAGTTAAGGAAATGAAGAAAAAAAATTCAAATACAAACAAATACACGGACAAATATTTAGTAAAAAATAGTAAATATTTGCCCGTTTTGTTTATGTAAAAAATTCTAAATTTCAACAGAAATGAGAGAGAGTTAAAATAGTTATAAGTCCTCATTTTCCATTGATTTTCTAGTAAATAAATTTCGTAACTTATCAAGAATAATTAGAAGAGGATGTCTTGATTTTATAGTTGTTAAATATGTAGAGTTTTGTAATACATTATCTCTATCATCAAGTTTTATCATCATATCAAGATAATAATTGTCAAAACTATTATCTCCTTCGACAGTACCTAAGTAATTCTTAAATCGGTACAATTTATTCCTAAAATTTGATATGGAGTCTTTATTGAATAATGATTCAAAGGAATTATTAAAGTATGAAGAATATATTAAATTTTGGGTTTCTAAAAAAGTAGAAGTGATATATTGCTTTAATTTTTCAATTTTTAGAAGGATATTCTTTTTTCCCTTTAAGTTATCATCACT
Source organism: Clostridia bacterium (assembly GCA_030539155.1). Lineage (GTDB taxonomy): Bacteria > Bacillota > Clostridia > TANB77 > CAG-508 > JAUNSP01. Next base: position 49,731 of record JAUNSP010000002.1, on the reverse strand, counting down.
CAATTTATTAGATAATTGAATTATTTTTTCTTCTGTATAAAAAATTGTATTAAAATTTTCTTCTATTTTTCTGTAAACTTTCTCACTACCGCATAATTCAGAGAACTTTTTCTTGAAATTTTCCGTAGAAAAAAATGTACTATTAAATAATATATATTCACTTGTAATATATGCCATTTGAGAAATTAGACAACACAATAATGGATAGATAAGTGGGCTGCATGTGTTAAATGAGATTCCGTAATATTTAACAGTATCATTGTGCTCTTTTAATAGTTGAGATGTCATATATTGAACAGCTGCTTCGTTTAATGCTAGACCATAAACCTTATAACCAGAAAGGTCGCAAAGGCCCAACTTTAAAAGATGACCTTTATCGTCCGTTATGGTTTGTAAAAAATGTAAACATTCGTGTGTTGCAAATTTTTCAAGATGCTCCTCTTCTAAACCATATTTAAAATAGATAGATGAATTTCTATAAAGGTAATTTGCTTCAGACATACCTTCAGGCATTGTAATATAATACATAGATAGACTTGACAATTTATCATAAATTGTAGAATAATCCAACTTTAATTCAGGAAACGTATTACACAAATTTGTCGAAATGGAATCCGCCAAATTTTGTATAGTTGAGTATTTTAAGGGTGATATAATTTCTATTCCATCTTTTTTTAATTTTTTTTCTATATTCATAACATTCTCCTTAGTTCTTCTTTTTTTCTATTATATCATATTTTTTGCATCTTTGTGTTACAATAATATGACAATTATATTACAAAAATGTGACAAAAAAAGAAGACTAAAAGTTTTGTATCCGTTCATATAAAATGATTTGGTAATAATTTTCTCTAAATTTTGTAAATAATAACCTTGCAAGATTTGTCGAAGTTTGTCGAAATTTGTAAAATATTGGAGAAAAACATATTATAATACAAAAAAAAGAAAAAAATCGAAAAAAGTCTTGACATAAGTGGATTTCATGACTTATAATATAGTTTAAGGAAAAAACAAATGTGTTAGTAAAGGACACGCTTTATGATTTAGAGTAGAGAATAGGAGATGAAAATGGATAATAATAGTATGTATTTTTGTATTGAAAAATATAAGGATGTACCAGATGAAGAATTAATAAAAAAGATAAAGATGGGGGAGGCAGATGTATTAGAATATTTAATAGAAAAATACAGAAAATTGGTCAACCTAAAAGTGTGTAAATATTATATAATAGGAGCAGAAAAGGAAGATATAGTACAAGAGGGATTAATAGGACTATACAAGGCAATAAAAGACTTTGATGGGGATAAACAAAATTCATTTAAGTCTTTTGCAAATATGTGTATTGAGAGGCAATTAATAACTGCAATAAAAACGTCAAATAGACAAAAACATATACCACTTAATTCATATGTATCATTAAATACATCAGCGTATGATGAAGATGAGGATACACCTTTAATAGAGGTATTTAATTCGAAAACAATTGAGGACCCTTTAGAAACTTTAACGAAAAAAGAATATTATGAAGACGTTGAAAGAGCAATTGAGGACAACTTAAGTAAATTTGAAAAAAAAGTATTAAGTGGTTACGTAAATGGAGAAAGTTATGTTAAAATGGCACAAAGATTAGATGCTCCGGTAAAATCAATAGATAATGCAATACAAAGAATAAGAAAAAAGGCAATAAAGAACATGGTTCAATAGAATAATATGAAAAAATTTGAGACAGATATATGATATATTAGAAAATCATACATTTGTCCTTTTTTTTATATAATAGGAAAGTTCTCCTTTCCTATTATATAAAAAGGGATTTGACCTAAAAATTATATTAGATAAAATTTATTAGTTCCTTGGGATGTTTTGTGATGATTGATTTAGAGTTGTATTACATTTTTCACAAGGAGTATCCATAACAGGACTGTTTCCCGTACAACCATTCATCATACAATTATTCATATGGTAGAAATTTTTTTCCGCTAATTTATCTTGAACACCCCTCAATGCTTCACCAAATCTTTGGAAGTGAACGATTTCTCTCTCCCTTAAGAATTTTAGAGGTTCAATGACATCAGGATCATCGGCACATAGGTCAATTAATTTTTCATAAGTTGCACGAGCTTTTTGTTCAGCTGCTAAATCTTCTTGTAAATCTGCAATTGGGTCACCTTTCACTGCTAAAACAGCGGCAGTAAAAGGAAAGCCAGCGGCAGCTTGAGGATAAACTCCTACACCATGATCAGTATAGTAAGCTCCTAATCCAACCCTTTCTAACTCTGCAGGGCAAACGCCATCAGTTAATTGATGAACAATAGAACCAACCATCTCTAAATGCGCTAATTCTTCAGTTCCGAATATCATTTAGGATTGCCTTTGATTTTTGATCAGGCATACTAAACTTTTGTGATAGATATCTCAAAGAAGCTGCAAGTTCACCATCAGGACCACCATACTGAGATATAATAAATTTCGCAAGTAAAGGATTGGTATTTTTTATTTTTATAGGATATTGAAGTATTTTATTATAAGTCCACATATTAATAATTCCCCCTTTCCCAAGGCCATGGTTCTTCTAACCATCTCCACTTATTACAAGGGAATTTAATAGTTAAAGGACCGTATATCTTTTGATAATTATCTTTTAATTGTCTTAATTTATTACAATAATTATTGTGTAAACAAAGTGCTTTTTCATCCTCTGGATGAGTATCTAAATAAAGAGCTAAGTCAACAATAGAAAATTCTAGACTACGAATTTCATCGAGTAGCTCTTGACGAGAAACATTTTCACAATTCATATTAACCATTACACCCCTCTCCAATTTTATTTGAATTTTTTAAATAATTAATCTCCTCAACAGATTGACAAGGAGCATAAGGACTAACTAATTCAGGAAAAATAGTCCCCTTTTCTAAACCAATTTCAGGACGAAAAGTATTGTTTAATTGTTGGAATGGAACGTAACTTTGACCATACATATAGTTTGCTGGAAAAGCTGAATATTCGTTATCAAAACCACAAGAACAATTACAATTATAGTCGGAAATTGGTTCTACATTGTTACAAGATTTTTCAAATAAATTACAATCGTAATTATATGAATTACAACATTTTTTACATTTATACATAATTTATTTCCCCCTTCCATACATTATATGATAAGTATGAAACAAAAGGTGAATGTTTTAAAAAATGTTACAGGTTAAGGGGTTTAAAAAAAATTATTCACTAAATATGTTGATATATCTAAATTATTTATTACATTCCTTGTTTCAATACAAAATCCAAGAAATCCTAAAAAACTTTCTACAAACATACGGTTGCTCAAAAGTTTTTAAGGATTTCTAACATTTTTCCTTTCAAACCCGTCATTACATAAATAATTTAGATATATCAACATATTTGACACTTATGTCTAATAAAAACCTTAACCTGTAACGAAAAAATAAAGAAATTTAAAAAAAACACTTTAAAAAAATGAACAAATGTTATATAATATATTAATAAAATAAATTTAGGAGGACTAACAATGATAAATAGAGGTAAAAAAGGGAAAGTAAAGGATAAATTAAAGAAAAACAATCCAAATACTGGTAATAACAAAAAAACAAGGAATTTAAAGAAAAAGAAGATAATAAGAACTATACTAATTGTGATAGCTATATTGGTATTAATAGTATTAGGAGTTTTTGCAGCTATTTTTTTCAGTGATGAGTGGTCAATGACTGAAGATGATTTGAAAATTCAGAATATAAATTCAGTTGCCTATGATAAGGATGGGAATCTAATAGCTGAATTAACAGGTGATGAGAGAAGAGTTGTAGTTACCATGTCAGAAATATCTGAGTATTTGCCTAAGGCTTTTGTTGCTATAGAAGATGAAAGGTTTTATAAACATAATGGTGTAGATATCAAAAGAACAACGGCGGCAACAGCTAGTTTTATATTTAATAGAGGAAGTTCTTCTTTCGGAGGAAGTACGATTACACAACAATTAATTAAAAACATGATGAACGAAAAAGAGAATAAAGGGTTAGCAGGAATAACTAGAAAAGTAAGGGAAATGTCTAGGGCATATCAAATTGAAAGAATGATTTCAAAAGATCAAATACTAGAATTATATTTAAATGTAATATTTATGGGTCAACAGACCTATGGAGTTGAAGTTGCATCACAGTTTTATTTTAGCAAAGCAGCAAGTGAGTTGGATTTGGCGGAGAGTGCATTTTTAGCAGGGATAAATCATTCACCTAATGCATACAATCCATTTAACAAAGAGTCAGATAATACTGAAAAAATAAAGAAAAGGACAAAAACTGTTCTCAAAAAAATGCTAGAATTGGGATATATTGACCAAAGTCAATTTGATGAGGCAAGTAATCAAGTTGAAAGCGGGATAATATTTACTAAGGGAGTGGTAAATACTTCAAATACATATTCGTACCATACTGCAGCGGCAATAAATCAGGTTATAGAGCAATTGATGAAAGAAAAAGATTTATCGTACGAAATGGCAAAGTTAAATCTCTATGGAAAAGGAATAAAAATATATACAACGCAAGACACTAAAATTCAAACAGCTATGGAGGAAGAATTTAAAAAGGGAAAATATATTGTAAAATCAAGGAAAACAAAAAATGAGGAGACAGGTGAGTATGAACACTCACAGGCAGCAATGGTTATAATAGATCATAAAACAGGTAAAGTAGTAGGAACAGTTGGAGGGCTAGGGACTGATGTAAATGCCACAGGATTAAATAGGGCAACTCAATCTATAAGACAAATAGGTTCAACGATGAAACCAATAGGTGTAGTTGCACCAGCACTGGAGGAGGGTGTAATTACAGCGGGAACAGTATATGATGATTCTCCAACTACCTTTGGAAAATATCCACCTAAAAACTCTACGGGATATATGGGATTAGCACCCGTAAGAAAAGCTATAGAAGTATCATCAAATATAATGAATGTAAAAATGATGTCTAATCTAGGACCTGAAAATTCAATAAAATTTTTGAAACAATTAGGAATAACGAGTTTAAATGATACAATTGATGCAAATCTTTCATTAGCATTAGGAAGCGCATCTATATCACCACTTGAAACAGCAGCAGCGTATGCTACGATAGCAAATGATGGAACATATATAACTCCATCCTTCTATACGAAAGTTGAAGATAGACATGGTAATATTATTCTTGAACCAGAAATTGAAACAAGACAGGTAATGTCGAAAGAAAATGCTTTTATAATGAAGAGTATTTTAACTGCACCAGTTGTAGGGGCAGGTGGAACAGCAAAAAATTGCGCTATATCAGGAATGGACGTAGCAGCTAAAACGGGTACAACTGATGATAACTTTGATAGATGGTTATGCGGATTTACACCATATTATACTGCAGCAAGTTGGTATGGGTATGATCAAAAAGAGAAAATCTCATATAGTGGAAATCCTGCATCACATATATGGGCAGCGGTTATGAGGAATATTCATAGTGGGCTATCTAAAGCACAATTTGAAAAACCAGAAAATGTAGTTTCAGCATCAATATGTATGGATTCTGGATGTGTTGCAACATCATCATGTAAGAGGGTATATTCAGAATTCTTTGTAAAGGGAACGTTGCCATCAAGATGTGAGGGACACGAGAAGGTAACTGTATGTTTGGATTCAAATTGCATAGCAAATGAGTATTGCACAAATATTGAAGAAAGGATATATTTACAAAAACCTGACAAAGAAAAAAATGCAGCATGGTCAACGGGGGGAGAACGGAAAATATGGAAAAATAACAGATGTATGTACAATTCATTCTGAGCCAATAGTAGAAAAAATAAGAGTTGATAATGTAGTAGGTTTAGTAGAAAGTGAAGCTTTACAGAAATTACAAGGTGCAGGATTGAAAGTAACTATAAAATATGTAGAAAATTCTATGAAAGCTGATGGCGTAGTTTTAAAACAAAGTATAAGTGCGGGAGAGGAACTTGAGAAAGGGCAATCAATTACACTTACAGTAAATAAAAAACAACCTAAAGAGCAACAAGATAAAAATGAGGAAAATAAAGAAAAAAACAATAATGAGGAAAGAACAGATGATAGTATATAATAGGAAAGTTATCCTTTCCTATTATATAAAAGCGGACAAATTAAAAAATAGAAGATTTGTCCGCTTTATTAACAGAAAGGGAAGATTTGATGGATCTAAAAAATGATGTTAAATACGTAAAAGGAGTGGGGCCTAATAGAGCTTCACTTTTAAATAAATTAGGAATTTACACTTTGGATGATTTAATTTCATATTACCCAAGGACTTATGAAGATAGGAGTGTGCCTAAGCCAATAATGGGTATAAAGGACGGGGAAGAGTGCTTAATAGAAGCAGTAGTACTTACCAAAGTGACAGAAATAAAAAGAGGTAGATTGTGTTTGTATAAGTTAACTGTAAGAGATGAAACTGCATCTTGTAATATAACTTGGTTTAATCAATCATATTTGAAAAATATATTTAGAATTGGTGTAAAATATAAATTTTATGGAAAAGTTACAAATAAAAATGGTAGATATGAAATGAATTCACCTGTTTTTGATCAAACTGGAATTAATAAAAATACTGGAAAAATTATACCTATCTATCCGTTAACATATAATTTATCACAAAATACGATAAGACAAATTATACAAAATGGGTTAAAAACAGTGGAATATGAATTGGAAGAGAATATGCCAAATTATATATTAGATAGAGAAAAATTAATGGGTAAAGATGAAGCGTCATATAAAATTCACTTCCCTGATGATTTCGAAGAATTTAAAAAGGCTAGGGAAAGACTAGTTTTCGAGGAAATATTAGGACTACAATTGGCGCTCTTAACCCTAAAAAACAAGTATGTAAAAGACAAAATAGGTATAAGTTTAAAAAAGGATGTGGGAATGGATACTATTATAAAGGATTTGCCGTTCGAATTAACTGATGCACAAAAAAATGTTTTAAGAGAAATAAATGACGACATGGAATCACAAAAAATTATGAATAGATTATTACAGGGAGATGTAGGTTCAGGGAAAACGATAGTATCAATAATAGCAACATACAAGGCGGTAAAAAGTGGATATCAAGTAGCAATAATGGCGCCGACAGCAATACTTGCAAATCAACATTTAGAAAGTTTTAATCAAACTTTAAATAAATATGGAGTAAGGTGTGAATTACTAGTAAGTTCTGTAACAAAAAAGAAAAAGGAAGAAATTTTGAGCAGACTTGAAAATGGGGAGATTAATGTATTGATAGGTACACATGCTCTACTTGAGGAAAATGTTAGATTTAGAGATTTAGGATTAGTAGTAACAGATGAGCAACATAGATTCGGAGTAAGACAGAGACAAATAATTGCATCCAAAGGCAAAAATCCAGATGTATTAGTAATGACAGCAACACCTATACCTAGAACGTTAGCACTAATCTTATATGGAGATTTAGATATATCAATTATTAACGAATTACCTCCTAATAGGAGAAAAATAGAAACTTACGCTGTAACGAGTAGCTTAAATGAAAGAATAAATATATTTATAAAGAAACAAATAGACCAGGGTAGACAGGCCTATATTGTATGTCCATTAGTAGAAGAAACTGAGGAGATAGAGGCAAATGCAGTATTAGAACTTGCGGAGGAATATAAAAATGAAACTTTTAAAGGATATAGGGTTGAGTATATATATGGAAAATTAAAACCAAAAGAAAAAGATGAAATAATGCAAAAATTTAAGGAAGGCAAGATAGATATACTTATCTCTACAACTGTGATAGAAGTAGGAGTAAATGTTCCAAATGCTAGTATTATGGTAGTAGAGAATGCAGAAAGATTTGGATTAGCGGCACTTCATCAATTAAGAGGAAGAGTTGGGAGAGGGGAATATCAATCGTACTGTATATTAAAGTATAATAGTAAATCAGAGATTGTGAGAAAAAGAATGCAAACTATGACATCTACAAATGATGGATTTGTAATAGCAGAGAAGGATTTAGAATTAAGGGGAACAGGGGACTTTTTTGGAACTAAACAACATGGAATCCCAGAATTTAAGATTGCAAATTTATTCGAAGATGTTCAAATTCTAAAAAGGGTACAGGAGATAGCGTTAAAAATTGAACAAGAAGATCCAAAATTAGAAAAGAGCGAAAATGAACCACTAAAAAAATTAATACAAAATAAGTTTGATTTAGAACAACTTAATTTATAGGTTACAGGTTAAGGTTTTTAACGCCTAAAATGTGGCATATATATGTATTAATCCGCCACATCTCGATTGGTGTTTATATATTTTTTTTAACCTCCTCCCCTTCGTTTCAAAGTTTTAGAAAGCCTAAAATAGTTTCTGCAAACGTTCGGTTGCTCAAAACTATTCAAGGCTTTCTACTACTTTTCAACTTCAAGAACTCGTCGATTAATAAAAAAATATATAAACACCAACGTGTCGCTACTTTCTACTTTGTTTTAGAGTCATTTTTTCTAAAACCATTAACTTGTAACATTTATAGGATAAATTTTGAAAAAATTTATTGCTTTTTAAGGTTAGGTATGATATTATAGAGAAAATCATAGGAGAAAGCGGTGATGCGACTTTGAATATATGGCATGATATAAGGGCGGATAGAATAAAGAAAGATAATTTTGTAGCAGTAATTGAAATAACAAAGGGAGGAAAAAATAAGTACGAACTAGATAAAGAAACAGGAATGCTTAAATTAGATAGAGTCTTATATACGGCAACACACTACCCTGCAAATTATGGATTTATCCCTAGAACCTACGCAGGAGATAATGATCCATTAGACGTATTGGTACTATGTCAAGAAAATATAGCGTCATTGGCACTAGTTGAGTGCTACCCGATAGGGGTAATAAAAATGATCGATGAAAATGAGGCTGATGAAAAAGTAATTGCAATAGCAAAAAGGGACCCGTTTTTAAATTGTTATAAAGATATAACGGAACTTCCAAATCATATTTCAGCAGAGATAATGCACTTTTTTGAAGTGTATAAGCAACTAGAAGGAAAACAAACAATGATTGAAAAAATATTAGGAAGGCAAAAGGCCGAAGAATTAATACAAGAAACATTAGATAATTATAAATTAAAATTTGAGAACCGGAGGTAAGAAAAATATAAAATGATTATAGAAAGCATAATATTTAATATAGCAGCATTTGTTCTATTTATTATTATTTTCTTTGAAATTATAAAGAAAAATGATACAAACTATATATATATATTGTTAATTCAGGCAATAGGGATTTTTATTAGTTTTATGAGTTTAACATTTGGGACGAAACTATACATATGTGTGAAGATATTGTTATATTTGCTATCAATTATAGTTCCCATTGGCATAATAATCTTAGAAAAAAAATTGATGAATTTTTCTGAAATGATATATATCATAAAAGCTTATATATATAAAAATCAAAATAAAAAGATAGAAGAAAAGCAAGCGTACTTACAAATGATAACAAAATATCCAAATAGTTATTATGGACATAAACTATTTGCGAAATATTACGAAATACAAGGTGATAAGGGTACGGCATTGGAAGAATATTATCGAGCGTTAAAGATAAGACCAGAGGACTATGACATATTTTATAAAATTGCCAAATTAAATAGACAACTTGAATATAATGAAAAAGCACAAGAGTGTTTGAGAGAAATTTTAAATAAGAAACCAGAATATAAAGATGCATCACTTCTATTAGGGGAGATGCTATACGAAGATGAAAAGTATAAAGAAGCAATAAACATTTATATGGATGCGTTAAAATACAATCCTTTAGAATATGAACTATATTATAGTTTAGGTATGGCGTATACTAAAATAAATGATTTTCAAAGGGCAAAGGGGTTTTACGAGCAAGCCGCAAGTATAAATTCATGTCTTTATAATGTAAAATATAGTTTAGCACAAATAGCACTTTTATCAAATGATTTTGTTGAAGCAGAAAAATATTTTTTAGAAGCGATAAATGGAATAGATGTTGAGGCAAAGGCATATTATTATTTAGCAAGGATTGCTTTGCTAAAAGGTGAGGATACAAAAGCTGTAAATTATATAAATGTAGCAATAGAGATCAATTCTGATATTGCTAAGATAATAAAGGAAAATCCTATATTTATGAAAATTAGAGATAGAGTAATAATAAAGATTACAGAAGAGAAGAAATCAAACTTAACTATGATGGAAAAAGATTCTCAAGAACATCTAGAAAATACATATGAATTAGTTGGGAAATTAAAATATAGAAAAGAGACAAAAAGGGAAAAAATAGAACCAATCGTAGAAGAGGACGAAAAAGAAAAATATATAAAACAGATAATGGAAAGGGAGTGTTAATATTGTTAAATAAGGTTGCTATAATTGGGGGAGATTTAAGAATAGTTAAATTGATAGAAATGTTAAAACAAGATGGTTTTAAAGTTTATACGTATGGATTAGAAAAAGCGGATTCGCTGTTTAAGGGTGAAAATATAATTAAAAGTGGGACCTTGCAAGATGCTATTTCAAATGTGGATATCGTAATAGGGCCTATACCACTTTCAAGCAACAACGTAGATATAAATACACCTTTTAGTGAAGAAAGTATAAAATTAGAAACTTTAGCAAAATATTTAAACGATAAAACGTTTATAGCTGGAAATGTTAAAGGGAATTTTTATAATTTAGTTGATAGAGAGAAAGTTAAAATAATTGATTTATTAAAGAGAGAGGAACTGACTATATTAAATACTATTTCAACCGCTGAAGGGGCAATACAAATAGCAATGGAAGAAACAACAAAAACACTTCATGGAAGTAAAGTTCTAATAATGGGGTATGGAAGAACTGGAAAAATTCTTGCAAATATGTTAAAGGGCTTTGGGGTCGAAGTATCATGCGAAGCACGAAAAAATGTCGATTTGGCATGGATAAAGGCATATGGATATAAACCAATTAAGTTGACACAATTAGAACAAAATTTAGGTGACTACGATATAATTATAAATACAATACCGTATATGATATTAGACAATGAAAGATTAAAACTTGTAAATGAGGAATGTTTAATTATAGATTTAGCGTCAAATCCAGGGGGAGTTGATAGAACATCGGCAAGAAATATGGGAATAAAAACAATATGGGCACTTTCATTACCAGGAAAAGTTGCACCACTTACATCAGCAGAGTTTATAAAGGATACATTATACAATATATTTAGAGAGCTATAGGGAGGAAAAGATTATGCAAATATATCAAGCAATAGTTTTAGGATTAATACAGGGAATAACAGAATTACTACCAATATCCAGTTCAGCACATTTAGCAATAATACCATGGATATTAGGCTGGGTAAATAATCTAGGATTTGAGGAGGCTTTTGAGGCATTCGATGTAGCACTACATGGAGGGACCTTACTTGCAATAGGAATATTCTTTTTTAAGGATTGGGTAAATTTATTAAAGGCTACATATAATCAAGTAGTACATAAGGAGAAAACAAGAGAATCAACGATGTTTTGGTATTTAGTTATGGCAACAATACCAGGGGCCATTATAGGTTTTATATTAGATAAGACTTTAGAAATAGATTCGCCTATTATAATTGCAATAGCATTAATTATAATGGGGGTAATATTATATTTTGTAGATAAATTTTCAAAATCAAATATAGATTATCAAAATTTAAAGTTTAAACAAACTTTTTTAATAGGGGTTTCACAAGCGTTAGCATTTATTCCTGGAGTATCTAGGTCAGGTATAACGATGACAACAGCCAGGGGCTTGGGTGTTGAAAGAGAGGCGGCAGCAAAATATTCATTCATGCTTTCTGCACCAATAGTACTTGGGGCGACATTATACAAATTTAAAGACTTTGTGTTTAATCTATCATTTTTTGTAGGAGTATTTGTAAGTTTTATATCAGGGATTCTTGTTATTAAATTTTTATTACAGTATTTAAAGAAGGGAAGTTTTAAAGGTTTTGCAATATATAGGATTATATTTGGAATAACAATAATTGCTATAAATGTTATAAAATAGGGGTTTTTACCTCTATTTTTTTGTTTTTTATTACAAAAATGTAACAAAAATATAACAATTGTATAACATTAAAAAAAAGTGTTGACTTTTGTAAAAAAAAAAAGTAGAATTAAAAAAGAGAAGAGAGTAACGAAGAAAAAAGGAGAAAAAAATGGCTAGTTGTTTAGGTATATATATAGAGGAAAATTTAATTAAATATGCTAAAGTCATTAAAGAACGTGATACGATTAAAATTGATTCTTTTGGTGTGAAATTTTCTGATAACATACAAGATACAATACAGCAAATTATAAAAGAAACATTTAGTTACAAAATACCTGTATACGTAAATTCATCAAAAGAAGAGTATAAGTATTTTAAAATGTTTAGTTTGCTAAATAAAGTTGATTTAAAAAAAGCTGTTAATACAGAATTTGAATCTTATTGTTCAGAAAAAGGATTTAACATAAATTCTTTGGTATCTAGATATGCTTTAACGAACATGCTTAATGAAAAAGATAAGCTTAGAACAATTTTAACATACATTAATAAACTTGAGATAAATAAAATATTACAACAATTCGGAGAACAAAAGATATCAGGAATAGTACCATTACCAATAGGAATAGTAAATATAGCGGAAATTAAAGAAAAAGAAAATATAATGATATTAAATTTAGAAAGTGATACAACATTGACTACAATTATAAATGGTAGTATATATAGTGTTAAAAGAATGCAAAACAACTTAGGTAAAACATTAGAAGACATGAATATGAGGGAAAATTCGTTTTTAAAGGCGTATGAAATACTTAAGAATATAACTATGTATATATCAGAAAGTCAGGAATTACAGGAAGAAGAAAATAATATATATTTAGAACAAATTACTTTAGAGCTTTCCAAAATGATTGAAGAAGTAAAACAAGAAATGGATGACTATAAAGAAAATTTTGAAAAAATATATATTACAGGAACTGGTGTGGTTATAAATAATATAGATTTATTTTTCCAAGAAAATTTCTTAGATTTAAAATGTGAAATATTAAGACCATTCTTTCTAAATGAAAAAATGAAAGTGAACATGAAGGATTTTATAGAAGTAAATTCAGCAGTAGCAATAGCAATGCAAGGATTAGGTTTTGGAATCAAGGAGATGAATTTCAAGAAACAGGATACTTTTAAAAAGATAAGAGAAGTACTAACTTTCCCAGTAGATAGAATTGAATTAAAATTAGGGGGAAAAGGTGATAAGTCTCAAAAGGATAAAAGAGGAAACGATACATTCATAAAAGGAAGAACTTTTATCGAAAAAATCTTTGGAAACAAAGATGTAAGTATTTGGATGACAAGAGTATTATCAGTATTAGCGTGCTTTGCACTTATTTACGGATGTATGTCTGCAAATGCTATTAGACAAATAAACAATAAACAGACAAAAATAAATGAAGTAAAAGAGAATACAACAACTAAAATAAGTCAATTACAAAAGAATATTAGTGATGTTCAAAGTAAAACTAGTGAATATGAAAAAAACAAACAACAATTAGAAAAAATTGAAAATGAGTATATGGACAAAACTAGGAAGAAAAATGCAATATCAATACTTTTAAACGAGATCATGTCTATAATACCACAAGAGGTTACGATAACTTCAATAGATATTAATACAGAAGTTACTTCAGAAAACAATACCGTATATAAGGCAAAAATAAATGCTAAATCAAAAAAATATGAGTATCTAGGATATTTGAAGGCAAAATTAAAAACTGATGGTATCTTAAGAACAAATACAGTAATTTCAAGTGCAGGTGTAAAACAAGGTGAAGTTATAGAAGTAACTATAGAAGGAGAATTGCCATGAAAAAGATATTGAAACCATTATTAATATTAATTGCAATAATTTTATTTTTAATATGTATATATCAAATGACTTTTAAATCATTAAAAATAGGCGTTATAAGGATTGCTGGATTTAAAGAAATAAGTCAAGCAAGCAAACAGTTAGATACAAATATTAAAGAAACTAATAAATTAATAGATGAGGATCATCCAAAGGCGATGGCGGGTTTAAATGATGAGGCGAAAAAATTAATAAAGGCTAAACAAGATTACTTAGACTATGTTAATTTAACTGATAACGAGCAAATATTAGCAGCAAATAATAAAGAAAAATTTGAAATAGAATTTTTGTGGACAAGAATTGGAAATTATGCTACGAAACAAGGCGTGAATGTTAAATTTGAAATATCACAAAAAAATCTTCAAGAATCAGAAAAAGCAGCAACATGTAAGTTAAACTTTAATATTAAAGGAAGTTATGTTTCTATTATAGATTTTATATATAATCTGGAAGAAGATATGGATTTAGGATTTACAATAGAAAATTTCAAACTAACAAAGGGTGAAGCAACATTTGAAGTAAACAATGTAGTAATAGATGAGGCTTCATTATTAGAAGCAAACACATCATCATCTACCAGTGTAGAAACAGAAGCAAACAAGGAAAAGACGCAAAATGAAGAAAGTAATGAAAATACAGAAAATAATGAACAAGACAATAGTAACGCATCAGCTAATGAAACTGATAAGGCAAATACAACTAATAATTCAAAAAATAAAGAAAATGTAAATAATACGACTACTAGATAAAGAAATGGAGGCGATGGGTAAGATGAAAGATGTGATGAAAGAAATAATAATAACAGCTTTGTGTGCGGTAGTTATAGTACTTGTTTTAGGAATAATATTTTATGAAAGTGTTGCGTCAAATAAAATAATACCTGTAGAAACCTCATACGAAATACCAGAGGATATACAAGCAGAATTAGATGAAATAGCAGAAATAAAAAGTTTGGAAAAAACAAATATAGTATATACAATTGATGGTTCAGACTTAAGTTTATATAAGCAAACGCAAAGTTATAATCCGGGAAAGGTTGACCCTTTTGCAGAGTACGAAGAGGAAACTCCACAAGATACCAATGCAGAAAAGGTCCAAGAAGTTAAAGAACAAGGATATAACAATGTTAAGCAAGTAACCGATAATCAAACATCGGAGAAAAATACAGAAGGTACGCTTTATGAAAATAAAAGTACCAAATAAAATTTAGTTATATATTTTTATAAATATATATATAAACTTAAAAAAAGGAAGAGGTGAATTTACATGTTAAAAAACAATAAAGGTATTACTTTAGTAGCTTTAGTTATTACAATCGTTGTAATGTTAATATTAGCAGGAATCGCTATTAACTTAACATTAGGAGAGAATGGAATATTCAACAAAGCTAAAGACGCAAAAACTGAGTATGAGGCAGCAGCAACAAACGAAAGTACAATGTTAGATAATCTTAATGCTGATCTTACTGCAAATGTTGATGGAGACTTTGAATAGTAATTTAACAAAAAAAACAGAGGTTACTGTTAAAAATTTTAAGAGTAACCTCTTAATTTTAAATTAAGAAAAAGAAAGGAAACAAATATGAACGTAATTATATATCTTTTGATATTTATGATTGGTACAGTGTTTGGAAGCTTTTTAACTCTTGCAGTATATAGATTACCACTAAAACAAGATATTATGTATACTCGCTCATACTGTCCTAATTGTAATCATAGGTTAGAATTTCTAGATTTAATCCCTGTATTAAGTTATATTTTCTTAAAGGGTAAATGTAGATATTGTGGACAAAAAATAAGAATTAGATATTTAATTTTTGAAGTGCTTACAGGTACTTTATTTGTCGTTTCTGCATTATCTATGAATTTAGATATATATAATTTAACGGTTGAGGGATTAATATATTTTGGTTTTATGGTTTTATATATGGTGGGAATACTACTAATTGCAGGAATTTGCAAAGAAACAAAAAAGATTAATAAACCAGTAGTATATTTTAATATAATAATTTCAGTTTTATATATGATATATTTATATATAGTAGGAAGTCACTATGTATATAAATATGTTATATATTTATTAGTCATGACTGTAATACTTACAGTATCGCAGAAGATAGTAATATATGTAATTCAAAAGATGAAAAACAAAAAAATAATGCAAAATACGGCTTTTATGGTATGTTATTCAAATATAGCTGCTATAATACTATTAAATATTTTTATATTGTGTAGGTGAGGTAAGGATGGAGAATAATAGGGGATACACTGGAATTGATATATCGATAGCGATAATGATAATAATAATGGCGATTGCAATTTTATCGACTCTACTTGCAAAAACTTTAAACAACATAAGAGAGGTTGAATACAATTCAAATGCATCGATATATATGGTACAGATGCTAGAAGGAATAGATAAATGTGCGTATGAATCGGTAGATAATACTAATGGAAATTTAGTAAATACTTTTAGGGCAAACTATCATATACCAACTTCTTTTGATATAACGATGCAGATTGAAGAATTACACTTAGGATATGTAAAGAGAGTCACTTTGAGGATAGAATATTTGTTAGATGGTTCAACAGAGAGTTTCGAAGTTAAGAAGTTAAAGGTTAAGGAAATATAGGAAAAGGTGAGATAGGGTATGGTAAAAAAACAAGATGGAATAACACTTATGTCTTTGGTTATATATGTACTTACAGTAACCATAGTAACATCGATATTAATTCAAATAAATTTTAATTTTTCTACGAACTATAGTAAATTAAAGGATGAGGGAAACGACATGGTGGAATTTAATAATTTTAATGCGCAGTTATTAAAGGATATAAAGCAGGTGAAAACCACTATAGTTGCTCCAAGTGGTAGTTCATTTTCAAATCAAACAACGTTTACATTGGAAGATGGGACAACATATACTTATGATAGCGAAAATAAGGGGATATATAGGAATGAGGTTAAAATATGTTCTTACGTTGTAGAGTGTAGATTTTCAAAGATTACACAAACGGTTTTAAATACACATAAGGAAATACTGGGGGTATATATTACATTTGGTGAAGGAGATCAAGTACATGGTTCCAAAAATATGGAATATGTTTTAAAATATTATTAATTTGAATATAACAACAGATAAAATGGTATATTTATGTAATTAAAAAAATATATAGAAAATTATAATAAAATATTATATAATAAAATTAGAAGGAGGAAGTGAAATTATGAAACAACCAATTGGAATTGAACTTGCTAAAAGAGGTTTAGTAACGGAAAAAAGTATAAATGATGCATTGGAGTATAAAAAAAATCATCCAAATAAAAAATTAGGGGATATTTTGTATATCCTAAATGCGTGCCCACCAGAAAAGTTAATAAAAGCTATAGGTGAAATATTAGAGGAAAAATCAATATTGTTGAAAAAGGAAGATATAACAATAACTCCTACTGAATATATAACTTTAGATATAATAAAGGGTACGAAAGCACTACCTTTCGATATTTCAGCGGGGAAAGTAAAGGTATGCTTTTCTGATACAACAGATAAAAGGTCTGTAGAAAAAGTTAGATTATTATTACTAAATAAAGGTTTGGTAATGGAAAAATATATCACTTTCGAAACAGTTTTAAATGAACTATTTAATTTATTAGAGGGAACTGCGTCAGATAATATAAATATAGATACAAAGGATATAACAGGACTTGTAGATAGTATTATAAAAACTGCAATAGAAAAAAGGGCTAGTGATATACATATTGAGCCAATGGAAAAGGTACTTAGAATAAGGTATAGAATAGATGGATATTTAACTACAGTTGCACAGATTGATAAAACAAAGCAATCACAAATAATTGGAAGGGTAAAAGCTATTTCTAATATGTTCCAAGAGAAGCAAGAATCACAAGATGGTAGAATAATAATGTATCCTGATTACAATATTCGTGTATCATCACAAAGAAATATTTATGGAGAAAAATTTGTTTTAAGATTGCTAAAGAAAAATTCAAATGTTAGAGATATATTTGAATTAGGATTTCCAAAAGAGGATAAATTGTTAAAAGAGGCTTTTAATAAGAGAAATAGTATAACGGTACTTGCTGCGCCGACTGGAGAAGGAAAAACAACTTCGTTATATAGTATTATAAAATATCTAGATAAACCAGATATAAATATAATTACCATTGAGGATCCTGTTGAGATAAGAATGAAGGGATTAAATCAAGTTGAAATAGATTCAAAGATTAGTTTTTCGGATTCATTAAGAACGGTATTGAGACAAGATCCAGACATTATTCTTGTAGGAGAGATTCGTGATAGGGAGACCGCTGAAATAGCAGTGCAAGCAGGACAGACTGGTCACTATGTATTATCTACAATACATACAATAGATGCAATAGAGGTTATAACAAGATTAAGAAAAGTTGGGGTGTCAGATTATGATATTTCTAGTACTCTTGCAACAGCGGTATCACAGAGATTGGTAAGAAAAGTTTGTAAACATTGTGCTGTAGAGAGGGATTATAATGAAGAAGAAAAACAAGTTATGGAAAAGATAATGAATAAATATGGAAGGACAATAGATTTTAAAGGTAAAAAAACTTATACTGCTGTGGGATGTGAAAAATGTAATAATACAGGATATTTTGATAGGATTGGAATTTTTGAGATATTAACACTAGATGATGAAACAAAAGAATTAATTACAAGAGGTGCTTCGAGCATAGAAATCAGAAGGGATGCATTGAAAAGAAAATATAAACCATTAATTATTGATGGAATTGAAAAAATTTTGGATGGAGTAATAACACTTGAAGAATTGAACAATAAGCTTGCGATATATTAGTTGAACGGTGAGATATGAGCGATTTTGTATAAACTAAAGCTAAAACAGATTAAAGACAATATGGGAAAAGGAGGATGTATTGGCAAGGTCCAATATATAAGTAAAGTATGAATGTTAATAGAATAATTCAAATGGCTATAGATAAAGATGCTTCAGATATCCATTTTATCTATGAAAACAAACCTATTTTAAGGATAAGAAAAAGATTAGAGTTAATAGAGGATGTGAATCCACTATCAGCAGAAGATTTAAATGAGATATATGATTTTCTTGTGATGGGAAATTTGGACAAAGATAAGGTGTATAGAACTACTAGAAAATTAGATACATCATATGTATATAAAGGAATGCGTTTAAGGGTTAATATATCATTTTCAAGCGATATGCCTGTATTTACTTTAAGACTTATAAAAAATACATTACCTAAGTATGAAGATTTGGGTGTACCTGATATTGTTAGAAGGATGACTTATCAACCACAGGGGTTAATCCTAGTAACGGGAAAAACTTGTTCAGGAAAGACAACAACATTAAATGCTCTTATTCAACATATAAATGAAAATCAAAATAAAAAAATACTTACATTAGAGAGTCCTATTGAGTTTAAACATACGTCCGGAAAATCAATAATTGTACAAAAGGAAGTTGGAGAAGGAAAAGACTGTCTAACATATAGTAATGGTGTTATAAATTGTTTGAGGGAAGATTGTGATATATTAGTGGTAGGAGAGATTCGTGATAAGGAAACAATGGATGCTGCTATTGAAACCGCAGAGTCAGGGCATCTAGTAATAGGAACACTACATACAAAATCATGCGCTGAAACTATAGATAGAATGATAAATTTCTATGAACCAAGGGATCAGGCAATGATAAAACATTTAATAGGTTCATTATTAAAATTAGTTGTGTCTCAAAGAATTTTGCCAGGAAGAAACGATGAGCTAGTATTAGTTCCAGAGGTTATGGTTGTAGACAATATAATAGCGGGAATAATAAGGAAAGATAAAATGAGTATATCAGAGATAGAAGATGCTGTACAAAGTAATTCAGAAAAAGGAAGTATAAGTTTAATAAATTCAATTGCAAATCTATTTGTGGATGAAAAGTTATCATTAGAACAAGCTAAAGCTCAAATAGAAGAGAAGAATATTGAAGTATTAAATAGAACGATAATGCAATTGAGGATTAAGAGAGAACAAAAAAATATTAAAGCATAAGGGGTGAGAATAATGCCAGAGTATCAATACAGAGCTGTAACTAAAAGTGGTCTACTTATAAAAAATAGGGTTGAAGCTACCAGCAAACAAAATTTAATAAGACAATTAAAAAATAATGAAATATTACCTATTCATATAGAACAAGTAAGGTTTGCTTCAAAAAAGAAGAAAAAAACTAAAAATAGAAATGAAAATAATATAGCAGAGATAATGGAGAGTGCAAGTTCTACAAATATATTTCAAAATAATGCTAAATCTACAATGTCATTTAAGGAAAAACTTAGAATGTCTATATCAAAACAAGAAAAAATAACGGTAAGAGACATAAGTGTTTTTACACAAAACTTTTATTTACTAAAGAAGGCAAATTTTAATAATATACATGCTTTGTCAACAGTTATTAAAAGTACTGAGAATGAATCATTTAAAGGTATATTGGAAGAAATTTTAGAGGGAATTGAATCTGGAGAATATATATATACAACTATGGAGTATTATTCAAATATTTTTCCATTTTTATATATTAATATGATAAAGGTAGGGGAACTATCAGGTTCTTTAGAAAAATCTTTAGAACAAGCGTTAAAATATCTAGACGAAAATACAGTTCTTATGAAAAAATTGAAAAAGATATTTGTGCCAAATATGATAATGCTAGCGGCGATTATAGTTTTACTAGTTGTAGGAACATTGGTTGCAATACCTGCTATACAAAATGTATATGACTCACTAGGGACAACAGCGACATTACCAGCGGCGAGTTTATGGTTTTCAAACTTTCTGAAAGTTATGTCGAGAATTTGGTATATACCTGTATTAATAATAATAGGAATCGTTGCAATAGTAGTATTTTATATAAATACTCCAAAGGGAAAATATAATTTTCATTACATAAAATATAAATTTCCTTTGTTTGGAAGATTAGTTTTTTCTATTGAATTCTTAAGATTAATGAAAGCAATGTTACTTAATCTTAAAAATGGAATGAGAATTCAAGAGGCATTAGAGGTAAGTAAAAGTGTTTCGAAAAACTATGTAATGATATCAATTATAGAAACAGCTATCAATAATATTTATATGGGAGGTTCGTGGATAGAACCATTTGAAAAATCTGGATTACCAACACCTATGATGATAGAGATGTTAAAAATAGGAATGCAAACGGACTTAATTCAGATGTTAGAGAAGTTACTGGAGTATATTGAAATAGATATTAATGCTACTATGGATAAGATAATGAAGGTATTGCCAGAAATTATTTATTTAATAGTAGGTGCAGTTTTAATATTCTTTGTACTTGTAGTATTAGCACCATGTATTGAGGTATATATGGGAGCGTTCTTATTTGATGCAGTATAATAAAAAGGAAGGTACGACATGAAGAAAAAAATTATTTTCATAATTTTAGGAGTAATATTATTTTTTGGAATTTTATTTTTAACATATTCTCAAATATATAAATATCAAACTAAGAAAGAAGAGCAAAATCAGCAATCACAGCAAAATGATGGAGATGGGAACGTTAGTGAAACTCAGGGGTTTGAAGCAATATTTGAGAATAAGTTAGATAATAAAGATTATACGAATGAAAATATTCAGAAAACAGTAGGAAATGAGGCATTGGTATATACAGCACTTAGTAAAAAAGAGGTTATAGAGAACAAATACAATTTAAATTTAAATTTTCCAATAATAAATATAAACTGTGATGCAGCAAGAAAATTTAATAATCAGACTCAAGAATTATTTGTAGAAAAAGCAAATGTGATAATGCAAAAAGAAGGTGCATATAATATTTATACATTAGATTATATGGCGTATATTAATGAAAATATTTTATCAGTAATACTTAAATCCACCTTAAAGGAGGATAATAATTCACAAAGAATGATAATTCAAACATATAATATGGATTTGGAAACTTTAGAAGAAGTAAATTTTAAAAATCTTATGGAGAAAAAATCAATCCAAGAAAAGGACATTGAGCAAAAATTGCGGGGATACAATAATTAAAAAAAATCAAGAAGCAATAGCCTTAAAAGAGTCTGGATATGAGATTTACACGAGGAATATACAAAATCCATACTATAAAATAGAAAATATAGATAATTTCTTTTTGGATAAGGATGGTAATTTAAATATAATATATGCGTATGGAAATCAAAACTATACAGCAGAGTTCGATATAATTAAATTGTAGTCATAGGTTAGAGGTTTTATTAAGTATATGTTTTTTGTTTGACTAAAGCTCACAGAGATAATTCATAAAACCGCTGTGGCTACTTTATAAATTTTAAATTTTTGACTATAAAAGTGAAAGGAAGTATATAGTATGAAAATAACCTTTTTAGGGGCAACAAAAACAGTAACGGGTTCAAATTTTTTAGTAGAAGCAGATGGAAAAAAGTTTTTAGTTGATTGTGGAATGTATCAAGGAAAGGCACAGGATGAATGGGAGAATTCATCCCCCTTTGCGTTTGATGCAAAGCAGATTGACTTTGTAATATTAACACATGCTCATATAGACCATTCAGGAAGAATTCCCAAGTTATATAATGAGGGATTTAGAAATAAAATTTATGCAACAAAGGCAACATGTGATTTATGTTCAATAATGTTACCTGATAGTGGGCATATTCAAGAAACTGAAATTGAATGGAAGAATAAAAAAAGAAAAAGGCAAGGCTTACAAGAGTTGCCTCCATTATATACAGCAGAGGATGCAATAAAATGTTTAGAAGTTTTTGAACCAGTAAAATATGATGAAATAATAGATATAACACCAAACTTGCATATAAGGTTTAATGATGCAGGTCATATGCTTGGTTCGAGTATAATAGAAGTGTGGGAATATGTTGATAATAAAAGAAATAAAGCTGTATTTACGGGGGATTTGGGTAATAATGATATTCCTCTATTATCAGAGCCTACAATGATAGAAAATGCTGATTATTTAATAATGGAATCTACATATGGTGGAAGACACCATATGAAGAATGAAAATAAAGCAGAGGCATTTTTAAATATTGTATATGAAACGTTAGAAAAGAATGGAACGGTAGTAATTCCATCATTTGCGGTGGGAAGAACACAGGAAATATTATATGAATTAAATAACTTAAAAAATAAAAAAGGAAAAGACCAACAATTTTTAGAGAAATATAATAAAATAATGAATGTTCCAGTATATGTAGATAGCCCACTTGCAATATCTGCCACAGAGATTTTTAGAAATAATATGGAATTATTTGATGAAGAAACCCAAAAAATTATTAAGAGAGGGGATAACCCGCTTGAGTTTAAGGGGTTAAAATTAGTTAAAAGTGTGGAAGAATCTAGACTACTTAATCAAAGTAATGAGCCTTCAATAATAATATCTGCAAGCGGAATGTGCGAAGTAGGAAGGATAAAACATCACTTGAAACATAATTTATGGAATCCAAATAGTACAATTTTATTTGTAGGATATCAAGCACCGGGAACACTTGGTAGAAAGATTGTTGATGGTGCAAAGATTGTGAAAATTTTTGGAGAGGAAATTGCTGTAAATGCTAGAATTGAGTATATTGAGGGGTATTCAGGGCATGCTGATCAAGAGTGGTTATTAAACTTTGTTTACTCTTTTAGAGGAAAACCTAAAAATATATTTTTAGTACATGGGGAACCAGAAGGACAAATTGAATTAAAATCCAAAATCCTTGAAACAACAAAGATACCTGTTTCAATACCAGAATACGGTGAAACATATTTACTAGAAGAAGGTATGAAGTTAGTAGACAATATGGATAGAGAAAATAAATTTAATTATTTGAGATTAGAAATTATTGATAGATTAAGAACCTTAAAGGAAGAAATGGAAGATATGGAAAAAATAGTAATGGAAGACATTACAGGGGATGTAAATGACAAACAAATTGAATTATTAAACGACAAGATAAAGGAACTAGAAAGTCAAATTGTAAAGGTAATTTCAAAGTAAAGTTTAAGGGCAAGAAATATATGTATATTTCTTGCTTTCTGTGTGAAAAGGTGTTAAAATAATAAATGAGGTAATTATTATGTTTAATATAAAAGAAGAGTTAAAAAAATTGCCAGATAGTCCTGGTATATATATTATGAAAGATAAGAATGATAAGGTGATTTATGTTGGAAAAGCTATTTCGTTAAAAAATAGGGTGAAATCATATTTTAGAAAAAGTATTAAAACGAAGAGAATAGAAAATATGATATCATTGATACATCACTTTGAGTATATTGTGGTGGATAATGAGGCTGAGGCTCTTATTTTAGAATGTAATTTAATAAAAAAGTTTATGCCAAAATTTAATGTATTATTAAAGGATGATAAAACATTTCCATATATAAAAATAAATGTAAAAGATGACTATCCATCTGTTTATATTACGAGGAAGGTATTAAAAGATGGCGCTAAGTATTTTGGACCATATACAAACGTTACCATGGCAAGGCAAATGGTGAATTTTATAAAAGAAAAATTCAAGATAAGACAATGTAAAAATTTTAAATATAAAGATAGGGCATGTCTTAATTATCAAATAAAGAAATGTATGGCGCCATGTATGAAATATATTTCAAAGGAAGACTATAAAATGCAAATAAACCAAATAATAGATATATTAGATGGCAAGGTAAGTAAACTTTTAAAGGAATTAAATAAACAAATGGTAGAGGCATCAAACAAAATGGACTATGAAAAGGCAGCATATATAAGGGATAAAATTAAGGCAATAGAAGTTGTTACCGAAAAGCAGAAAGTTTCGAATTTAGCGGAAAATGAAATTGATGTTATAGGAATTGCAAAAAATGATTATGAGGTATGTATTGAAGTTTTCTTTATAAGAAATCGAAAAATGTTAGGTAGAGAATCATACTTTTTTAAGGATTTGAAGGATGAAGATAATAGACAAATCTTAAGTGAATTTGTAAAACAGTATTATCTCGGTAGCGTAGTTTCACCTAACAAAATAATGTTAAGGGAAAATATTGAAGATAAGGAAATTTTGCAAGAATTATTATCGAAGAAAAATAATAAAAAAATTGAAATCAAGGTTCCAAAAAAAGGCGAAAAAGTGAGATTAATTGAAATGGTTGAGAATAATGCAAAAATAACACTTGATAACAAATATAAGGAAAAAATAAATGTTTTAGAGGAATTAAAACATAAATTAATTTTAGAAAATTTGCCAAGAAAAATTGAAACCTATGATATATCAAATATTTCAGGGCAGTATTTAGTGTCTGCAATGTGTGTTGCACAAGATGGTGAGATAAGAAAGAATAGGTCAAAGCTGTTCAAGATAAAAACTGTGTTGGGTCAAAATGATGTGGCATGTATGCAGGAAACCATAATAAGGAGGATGGAGCATTATATTAAAGATGGGGAAGATGGAAATTTTGGTCGATTACCTGACTTGATTTTAGCAGATGGTGGGATTACACAGATAAATGCTATAAAAGAGATTATAATAAGGTATGGATTTGATATACCAGTATATGGTATGGTTAAAGATGACAAGCATAAAACCAGGGCTTTAATTGATTCAAATAGAAAAGAGTATGAGGTTTCAGAAAAGTTAATGAATTTTATAACATTATTTCAAGACACTGTTCATAATACTGCGATTGGGTATCATAAAAAATTAAGGGACAAAGAGATAACAAAATCCGAATTAGATTCCATTAAGGGAATAGGCGAGGTAAAGAAAAAACAGCTTATAAAACATTTTGGGAGTGTTGCAAAGATTAAGGAGGCAAAGATAGAGGAAATAATGAATGTAAAGGGAATAAATAAAGAACTTGCAATGAAAATAAAAAGAGAAATTTAAATGGTTTTATACCTACTTTTGATTTCAAAACTATGTTACAGGTTAATGGTTTTTATACCTAAAATGTGAGAAATCATTGATATATGCATTAATCCGCCACACTCGTTGCTATATATGTATTAATCCGCCACATCTTGATTGGAGTTTATATATTTTTTTATTAACTTCCTCCCCTTCGTTTCAAAGTTTTAGAAAGCCTAAAATAGTTTCTACAAACGTTCGGTTGCTCAAAACTATTTAAGGCTTTCTACTACTTTTCAACTTCAAGAACTCGTCGATTAATAAAAAAAATATATAAACTCCAACGTGTGGCTACTCGCTACTTTATTTTAGAAAAAATTATCAACATATTTCACTTATGTCTAATATAACCTTTAACTGTAACAGGGTTTTAGTAAAAAACGAAAAAAATGCTTGCATTTTTTTCGTTTTTCTGATATAATAGGAAATGTTCAAATAAACACGTTGATGGAGTTTAGAAAATGTGCTTTTAAAGGTAGTTCTAAATTATGAAGTTAGCGGAAGTAGAAACAAAAAAGGAGGAATTAAAATGTCAGTAGTTGCAATGAAACAATTGCTTGAGGCTGGTGTTCATTTTGGACATCAAACAAGAAGATGGGACCCTAGAATGGCTGAATACATATATCAAGCCAGGGGAGGTATCCATATAATCGATTTACAAAAGGCTTCTAAAAAATTAGATGACGCGTATACATTTTTAAAGGGAGAAGCAGAACAAGGAAAAACAGTTCTATTTGTGGGAACTAAAAAGCAAGCACAAGAATGTACTAAGGAAGCTGCAGAAAAATGTGGAATGTTCTACATTAATCAAAGATGGTTAGGTGGAATGTTAACAAACTTTGATACAATTAGAAAAAGAGTAGCAAGACTTAAAGATTTAGAGAGAATGCAAGAAGATGGAACTTTTGAAGTTTTACCAAAAAAAGAAGTAATATTATTAAAGAAAGAAATGGAAAAACTTGAGAGAAATCTTGGTGGAATTAAAGAAATGGAAACATTACCAGATGTAATGTTTATAGTTGATTCTAAAAAAGAAAGAATTGGAATATTAGAAGCAAAGAAATTAAATATTCCTGTAATAGGTTTAATAGATACAAACTGTAATCCAGAGGATGTTAATTATGCTATTCCTGGAAATGATGATGCAGTAAGAGCAGTAAAATTAGTAGTGGACGTTATGGCAAATGCAGTTATAGAAGGAAGAGAAGGGGAAATAATGCCAGAAACTCAAGAAGATGTTGAAAATATAGCCGAAGATATTGTTACAAAAAAAGATGTAGAAGAAGTAGTATCAGAAGAAGTAGAATAAAAATATGGGGCAGTTATCAATTGTAACATAGTGTTTTTCAAGTATTATAGAAAACTTGAGAATAATTTTTTAGAATTTATAAGGAGGGATTAAAATGATAACAGCGACACAAGTTAAAGATTTAAGAGAAAAAACAGGTGCAGGTATGATGGACTGTAAAAAGGTATTAACTGAAACAGATGGAGATATGGAGAGGGCAATGGAGCTTTTACGTGAAAGAGGAATTGCAAAGGCAGCTAAAAAATCTAGCAGAATAGCTTCAGAAGGATTAGTTGATGCATATATCTCAGACGATGGAAAAGTAGGAGCGGTAGTTGAAATAAATGCAGAAACGGATTTTGTTGGAAAGAATGAGGAATTTAAAGCATTTGTATCAGACGTAGCAAGACAAGTAGTAGAGAAAAACCCTGCAAACGTAGAGGAATTGTTAGCTCAAAAATCAATAGTTGAAGCAGACAAAACAGTTGAAGAAGTTTTAACAAATAAAATAGCAACAATTGGGGAAAATATGTCGATAAGAAGATTTGAAAGATTTGAAACTGAAGGTTTAGTACAAAAGTATATCCATGGGGAAGGAAAAATAGGTGTTTTAGTTGAATTAGAAAATGGAACATCAGAACTTGCTAAGGATGTTTGTATGCAAATAGCAGCGGCAAAACCAGAATTTTTAGATAGAGAATCAGTTCCAGCTGATAGAGTTGAAAAAGAGATGGAAATATTAAAAGCACAAGCTATGAATGAGGGAAAACCAGCAGCGATAGCTGAAAAAATGGTACAAGGAAGAATTGGAAAATTCTACGGAGAAATTTGTTTAATTGAACAATCTTTTGTAAAGAATCCTGATATTAAAGTTGGAAAATTAGTTGAAGAAAAAGGTGCAAAAATTGTTAGATTCGTTAGATTTGAAAAGGGTGAAGGTTTAGAAAAGAGAGAAGAAAATTTTGCAGAAGAAGTTGCAAAACAAATTGATGGGTAGGCTATAGGAAATCCAAAAATTTATATAACTCTATACATTAGTTTAGGGCGTAGCCCTTTTTATGTTACAGGTTAAGGGTTTTATTCACATAAGTGTCAAATATGTTGATATATCTAAATTATTTATGTAATGACGGGTTTGAAAGGAAAAATGTTAGAAATCCTTAAAAACTTTTGAGCAACCGTATGTTTGTAGAAAGTTTTTTAGGATTTCTTGGATTTTGTATTGAAATAAGGAATGTAATAAATAATTTATATATATCAACATATTTAGTGGATAATCTTTTCTAAAACCCTTAACCTGTAACCTTTTTATATAAAAAAGTAAGAATAGTTCTTGCTTTTTTTTTATATTGATGTTAGAATGTAAGTAGATAGATTTTTAAAAGGAGAGAAGGAAAAAATGAAAGAATTGATAAGTAAATTAAATAAAAAGAATATAATTATATTTAATACAACAATTATAATAGGTATAATATTATTCAGTATAGCTATAGCACCTATAACACTTCAAAATGATACATTTTATACAATTAAAATTGGTGAGGATATTTTAAAAAACGGAATAGATATGCAAGATCACTATTCATGGCATGAAAATTTGGCATATACATACCCGCATTGGGCATACGATGTATTTACGTATTTGATTTTTAGTATAGGTGGATATACTGGAATATATATAACAACTATACTGTTTACCATAATATTAGGAGTAACTATTTATTTAACACAATCAAAAATATCAAAAAATAATTTAGTATCAGCACTAATAACGTTTGGGGTATTATTCTTATTAAAACCATATATAGCGGCAAGGGCTCAATTAGTAACATTTATATTATTTGCACTAACCATATATTATATAGAGATGTTTTTGAGAACTAAAAAGAAAAGATACGCAGTAGGGTTAATAATAATACCTATCATAATATCAAATATACATTTAGCGGTATTTCCATTTTATTTTATATTATACTTGCCATATATTGCGGAATATTTGATAGCGCTTATAAGGGAATGTCAACTATTTGCTAACCTATGTATAAAGATCAATGAATCTAAAATAAAAAGATTAAGTCGTAAATCTGGTAAAGAAGAAAAAATTGGATTATTAAAGAAACAAAATGAAGCAATTAATGACATTAAAATAAAGTCTAAAGAAAAAATGGATGAAAAGAGAAAGAATCCTTATAAACTAGTTATAGAAAAAAATATAGCTACAAAATATTTAATATTAATAATGTTAATATGTGTATTAACTGGATTTTTAACACCCCTTGGAGATACTCCATATACATATCTTGTAAAAACAATGCAGGGAAATACAACGAAGAGTATAAGTGAACATTTACCTTTAACAATTATAAATAATAAACCGATTTTATATGTTGTAACAGGAATATTAGCACTTTTAATTTTTTCAAAGAGTAAGATAAGATTAAAGGATTTATTTATGGTAGGTGGATTATTATTATTAACACTTATGTCTAGGAGACAAGCTTCAATGTTTGTATTGATTGGCGCGTATACAATAAATGTGATAATTTCAGATTTATTTGAAAAGTATGACCCAAAAGGCACTGAGCATTTTATAAAACAGGCGGCGACACTTTTTAGTAGAATAATAATAATTCTATTTATAGTACTAGGAAGTGTAAGTATATTTATTCCAAAAATAAAAGATAAATATGTTGATGTAACAAATTATCCAGTTGAAGCTGCAAATTTTATAAAAGAAAATATAGATTTAGAAAGTATGAAAATTTTCAATGAATATAATTATGGAAGTTACCTACTATTGCAAGGAATACCAGTTTTTATAGATTCAAGGGCAGATTTGTATGCACCAGAGTTTAATAAGATGGAGATGGAAGATGGAAGTTACCTTGAAAGAGATATTTTTTCAGATTATATGGATACAACATCTTTGAAATTATATTATGAGGAGATTTTTGAAAAATATGGAATAACTCATGTAATGCAAAAGAATAATTCAAAGTTAAATTTATTTTTATCAAAAGATGATAATTATAAAAAGATTTATAAAGATGATAAATTCGTAATATATTATAGGGTAAATCAAGGGGTGCAATAATGAAAATATCAAAAACAAAACTATTAATAGCTATTATTGTAATTATTGACCAGATTATAAAATTTATAATTACAAATAATACAATGGATGTGGCGTTAATACCCAATTTTTTAAGTTTGGTATACGTAAAAAATACCGGGATAGCGTTTAGTTTGATAAATAAAAATCTAATCACAGTTATAATATCAAATTCTATTATATTGGGAATAATAATTAGATTTATGATATTACAAAAAAATAAAATTGACAAAATGACGACGTTGGCTCTTATATTCATAATATCTGGAGGGGCGAGTAATTTAATAGATAGAATTTTTAGATTTGGTGTAGTGGATTACATTAAGGTAGAATTATTTAACTTTCCAGTGTTTAATTTATCTGATATATGCATAGTAATTGGATTTGCGATATTTATTTATACATTAATAATACAAATGAAAAAGGCGAAAGAGGAGAATTTATTTAAAGTAAAATAGAGGTGTATAAAAGTGAAAAAGTTAATCGTTGATGAAGATGGAAAAAGAGTGGATGTATATATAAGTAAAAAAATTGAAGGTATGTCTAGGGTTACAGTTCAGAGATTACTTGATGAGGGCAATATTTTAGTTAATAATACAATGGTAAAAACATCATATAAATTGAAAATTAATGATGAGATAATTATCGAGGATGTAGAACCTAAACAAGTGGAACTAAAGGCACAGAATATACCACTTGATATAGTCTACGAAGATGGAGACATAATAGTTGTAAACAAACCAAAGGGGTTAGTTGTTCACCCTGCGAGTGGAAATGAAGATGGAACTTTAGTTAATGCTATTATGGCTATATGTAAAGACTCGTTGTCAGGTATTGGTGGAGAGATTAGACCAGGAATAGTACATAGATTGGATAAAGATACTTCAGGATTATTAATTATTGCAAAAAATGATAGGGCACATATTAATATAAGTGAGCAGATAAAAAATAGAGAAATTGAAAAGATTTATATAGCATTAGTTAGAGGGAATATACCTGAAAATGAAGCAACAATTAAAATGCCAATAGGAAGAAGCACGAAGGATAGGAAAAAGATGGATGTTAGAAAAGATGGAAGAGAGGCTATTACACATTTTAAGGTCATTAAACGTTATGAGAAATATACACTTTTGGAGATAAAAATAGATACAGGTAGGACACACCAAATAAGGGTACACATGGCAGAAATAGGTCATCCAGTTATAGGAGATGAAGTTTATTCTAATGGTAAGAATGAATTTGGTGTAAAAGGACAGATGTTACATGCAAAAAGACTGAAATTTAAACATCCAACTCAAAATAAAATAATGGAACTGGAAGCATCACTTCCAAAGTATTACCAAGATGTTTTAGAGAGCCTAGAGAAAAGATTGTAAGATAATCTTTTCTCTATATATGTTGCAATTAATAATAAGGATAATAAAAATATGTTGTTAATTGATTAATTCTATTTCACAATAAAGACACAAAACCATAGTATAATTTTATATGAGGTGAAATTTTATAAAAGATATAATGTATTGGGTATGGTTTTCAACAATAAAAGGATTGGGACCAATAAAAAAAAGAGCTTTATTAGAAATATATAAAAGTCCAAAAGTAATATGGGGTCTTCAAAAAAATGATTTGTTAAAAATAGAAGGTATTGGAGATAAACTGGCTAATGAAATATTAGATAAGCAAAACAAAAAAAATATAGATAATTATATGAAAATACTTGAGAGAGAAAAAATTGAATTAATAACCTTTGAGAATAAATATTATCCCAAAATTTTAAAACATATATATGATTACCCCATAAGTCTTTATGTTAAAGGGAATAAAGCAATTTTGAATGATTTTTGCTTAGCAATAATAGGGAGTAGATTTAATACACAATACGGTAAGGTTGTAACAGAGGCTATCTCTGGTGAACTTGCCAAGAGAAATGTAAATATTGTAAGTGGAATGGCGTCAGGTATAGATTCAATTGCACATAGGAGTTGTATTGAAAATAAAGGAAAGACAATAGCGGTATTAGGTAGTGGATTAATGGAAATATATCCCCCAGAAAATAAGGATTTATTCTACGATATAATAGAGAAGGGTGGGGCGGTAATTTCTGAATATCCAGTCACAGAGAGACCGTTAAAAAATAATTTTCCTGCAAGGAATAGAATAATAAGTGGAATTTCACATGGAGTAATAGTATCTGAGGCTAGGGAAAAAAGTGGTACGATTATTACAATTGATTGTGGTTTAGAGCAGGGAAAAAATATTTTTGCTGTTCCAGGGAATATTAATTTAGAGACATCAAGGGGGACTAATAATTTAATAAAACAGGGGGCTAAAATGGTGACAAATATACAGGATATTTTGGAAGAGTATAAAATCCTTAACCTGTAACCAAGTTTTACATAATTTTGCTATTTTTACTTGACAAAAGTGGAATTTTATGTTAACATATATAAAGATGACCATAGTGAGCTAAATTTTAATATGGAATTTAGCTCGCTATAATTTTTGTTTTAAAGAGTTGAATCAATTTAAAATTAAAGAAATACGGTAAAAAGAAGGAGTGAAAAAGTGAAATTTGAAGAATTAGATTTACAGGATGATATAAAGAGAGGCTTAAGAGATAATGGTTATATTGAGGCAACTCAAATACAAGAAAAGGCGATACCTTGTATATTGGAAGGAAAAGATATAATAGGACAATCAAAAACTGGGACAGGAAAAACAGCAGCTTATGGATTACCAATATTGCAAAATATAGACAAGGGTAGCAAAAAAGTTCAGGCAATTGTACTTTGTCCAACAAGGGAATTAGCATTGCAAGTTGCAAATGAAGTAAAAAGATTTTATAAATATGTTGAAAATGTTAAATGTACAGCTATTTATGGAGGGGAATCAATTGAGAGACAAATAAAAGATTTAAAAAGGGGAGTTCAGATAGTTATAGGGACTCCTGGTAGAGTAATGGATCATATGAGAAGGAAAACCTTAAAATTGAATGATGTTAAGATGGTGATTTTAGATGAGGCAGATGAGATGTTAAATATGGGTTTTGAAGAGGATATTGAGACAATACTACAAGATGTTCCTGAAGAGAGACAAACGGTATTATTTTCAGCAACAATGAATAAGAGAATTCTGCAAATAGCGGATAAATATTTAAGTAATCCTGTTAATATTAAAATAAAATCTAAAGAACTAACAGTTGATAAAATAGAGCAGATTTCTATAAATGTAAAACAGGCAAACAAAGACGAAGTTTTAATGAGACTAGTAGAGGTTATAAATCCTAAAAAGGCAGTAGTATTCTGTAATACAAAAAAGAAAGTTGACAATTTAATTGAAGTACTGAAATCAAAGGGATATAGGGCCGAGAATTTACACGGTGATATTAAACAGGCTCAAAGAGAGAGAATTATGAAAAGGTTTAAAGCAGGGGAATTTCAAATATTGGCAGCAACTGATGTAGTAGCAAGGGGTATTGATGTGGAGGACTTAGAACTTGTTATTAATTATGATGTTCCACAAGAAGAGGAATATTATGTGCATAGGATTGGAAGAACAGGAAGAAATGGAAATATTGGAAAAGCTTATACATTTGTTGTAGGAAAAGAAAGAAATAAGATTTTAAGTATACAAAAATATGCAAAAACAATCTTAAAGGAAGGGAAAATACCAACCATTTCAGAAATTAATAAAATCAAAGAAAAGAAATGCGTAACTGAAATTCAAAAGGTAATTGATAAAAAAGAATTTCATAGTGAAGAAATTTTAAATGAATTATTAAAACAAAATGAAATTGAAGAGGTTGCATTAGCCTTAATTTCAATGGTTACGAAAAAGAAGGTAGATATGCCTGAACAAAAAACACCCCAATTTAGAGCTGGGGAAATGGTTAAATTTTTCATTAATTTAGGTAAGAGAGATAAAATAATGGCAAAGGATATAGTTGGGAGTGTAGCAGCGAATACAGCTGTATCTGGGAATGAAATAGGAAAGATAAAGATATTAGATAATTTTTCTTTTATGGATGTTCCAGCGGAATTTGTGAATGATATATTGGTAGGAATGAAAGACAAACAGATTAAAGGAAAAGAGGTTCATTTTGAAATTGCCAATAGCTAGATGTAAAAAATTTATTATGAAATAGTTAAAAAATCAAAAAGGAGACTTTCGTTAGTATGAAAGTCTCCTTTTTGATTTTTATGGGTAGAAATATTGGTGTATATGTGATTTCTCCACATCTTGTTATTTTAAATTTTTTATAATTCTTATTTCTTCGTATAATCTTTTAATTTTGAGTTCAACATCACTGTAAGCTTCTTTATAATCTTTATGAACATCCATGATATTATCTAGGGTTTCATTTTTATGTAATAAAAGAAGCATTCCTTCTTTATAATATTCTATTTGTTTATTTGTTTTGGCTGAAAGCATTTTATTATTATAAGATGCGATAGTATCTAGTCTTTTTAATTTAATTTTAAGGGCCTTCAAATATTCAGATAGTCCAGTAATTTCGTATAATGTATCGTCAATAACTACTTTGAATAATGCTCTCAAAATTTTAGAATTAATTTTTCCTACTTTAGAGTCCTTTACCAAAACATTTAAAGCTTTAAATTTTGTAGTTTCTTCAAAAGGTTTTGTATCCTCTAACATATCCTGAAGTGTTGCATTGATATTTATATGGGTAGAATACCTTCTCTTGCTAACCAATAAATCATATTCGTCTGCAACGCGGATTATTTGAGAAACTAGAGGAATATCTTTCTTTATAAGGCCAGCAGGATATCCGTGTACCATCTAGTGATTCATGATGGCATAAAATAGCATCGGCATATTGGCGTAACCTTGGATCTTTTATACACGCCTTATAACCTAGTGTTGTATGAGTTTTAAATACTTCAAGTTGTTCATCAGATAAATTTTCAATATTTTCTAATATCTCTTTTGGTAAAAATATTTTACCTATATCATGTATATACGCACATGTTGTCGCATATACAATAAAATATTTTTTAAATTTCATATACTCACAAATTCTACATACAAGATTTCCTACATTTTCGCAATGTCTTCTGGTGAAAATATCGACATTATCCATTATTGATAATTGATATCTTATTATTTCATTCAAATTGTATGATTTTAAATTAATTGGACTATAAAAATCTAACCTATCTTTTTTCATATCACATTTTCCTTCGTTCTTATATTTTTGATAAAACTATCTAAATAAATCATAACATTTTTTAAAAAAAAGTACAATAGTAAAGGTTAAAAAAGTTGAAAATTTTCTTGCTTTTTGTATATTTGTGTGATATTATAGTTGATGTAGAAAAAAGAAAATTTAGATTAAAAATTTATAGAAATGGGTGAAAAAAAGTGTATTTAAAAGGGCTAGAAATGCAGGGCTTTAAATCGTTTGCCGATAAGACAATTCTAGAATTTAAACCAGGTATAACAACAGTAATAGGGCCAAATGGCTCAGGAAAGAGTAATATTTCAGATAGTATTAGGTGGGTTCTTGGAGAACAGAGTATGAAGTCTCTTAGGGGGGCAAAATCTGAAGATATTATTTTTGCTGGGACGCAAAATAGAAAGTCATTAGGATTTGCAGAGGCTTCAATTATCATAGATAATAGTGATGGAAAATTACCAATAGAATATTCTGAGGTTAAGGTTACTAGAAAAATATATAGAAGTGGTGAGACAGGTTATTTTATTAATAAAGTTCCTTGTAGATTAAAGGATATTTTAGAGTTATTTATGGATACTGGAATCGGAAAAGATGGATACTCTATAATAGGACAAGGAAAAATTAATGATATTTTAAGTAATAAATCAGAGGATAGAAGGCACATTTTTGAAGAGGCTGCTGGAATTGTGAAGTATAGAGTTAGAAAAGTTGAATCAGAGAAAAAGCTTGAACAGACAAAGTTAAATCTATTTAGAATAAATGATATCTTAATTGAAATAGAGGGGCTACTAGATCCATTAAAAATTCAATCTGAAAAGGCAAAGAAATTTCTTGATCTTAAACAGGAATTAAAAAATGTTGAAGTGGGTTTATTTGTGTATAATATTGAAAGTTATAAGGAAAAATTAAAAAAGGTATTAGAAGACCAGGGAATTCTTAAAAATCAGGTTGACTCGGAAAATGAGAAAATCGAGGAAATAAAGAGTAAAAAAGAATCACTAAAACTTGAACTTGATAACATTATTGAAGACATAGAAAGAATGCAAAATATTGGTTCAGAAAGTTCTAATAAGATAGAAAAAATAAATTCTGAAGTAGCTATTTCAACACAAAGAATTGAGAATAATAGGGAAAATAAAGAAAGCTATATTAATGAAATAGATGAATTAAAAGAAAAAATAGAAAATTTACAAAGCGATAAAAATCAGAAGATAGAAAAGAAAAATAGCTTATTTTTAAACAAGGAAAAGTTTGAGAAAGAATTAAAAGAAAAAGAAGAAGAATTGAGAGCTTTAACAGAAAAATTATCCTCAAAGGAAATTGAAATTGAGGACAACAAAAAACAAATTGAAGATTTAACAGAAAAAAAATATGATTTATCTTCGCAGATTGCAACTCAAGATGCTAATTTTGAAAATTACGGTAAGAGACAAAAGGTTATTAATCAAGAGATTCAAAATACTATTTCAGAATTGGATGCAGCAAGAATAACTAAGCAAGGGATGAGTACGGGATTTTATGAGATTGAAGCTCAAAAGAATAAATTAGAGGGAAAATTAGAAGGAGCTAAAAAGGAAAGACAAGAAATTGAAACAAAAATGAAGGAATTTGATAATGAAATAAATTCACTATTAAATGAGTTTAGGATGAAACAGTCTCGTCACAATTTTCTTGTTGAAACAGAGAAGGAAAAGGAAGGGTATATTAAAAGTGTAAAGGAACTCCTTATTGAGTGTGATAAAAATCCTTCATTAAAGAGGGGCGTAAACGGTGTTCTAGCTAATTTAATAGAAGTAGATGACAAATATCAAACGGCAATAGAAATGT
Organism: Clostridia bacterium; assembly: GCA_030539155.1. Taxonomy (GTDB): domain Bacteria; phylum Bacillota; class Clostridia; order TANB77; family CAG-508; genus JAUNSP01. Next base: position 12,416 of record JAUNSP010000002.1, on the reverse strand, counting down.
GTTTGGGTGCATCTATACAGAATATAGTGACAGATACAGAGGAGGATGCAAAAAAATTAGTTGAACATTTGAGAAAGAATAAGCTTGGTAGGGCTAGTTTCTTACCGATTTCTTCAGTAAGAGGTAAAAAAATTGAAAAATATAATGCTAGTGGTATTGAAGGTATTATAGGTATTGCATCGAACTTAGTTAAATGTGATAGAAAATATCAATCAATAATTGAAAATTTATTGGGAAGAACGGTAATTGTTCAAGATATGGATGCGGCTATAATGATTTCAAAGAAAAACAACTACTCATTTAGGGTTGTAACTTTAAATGGGGATATTATTAATCCATCAGGGGCGATAACAGGAGGTTCTGTTGCACCTAAAACTTTAAACATTTTAGGAAGAAGTAAAGAAATTGAAAATTTAAAACTTCAAATGGAGGAGTTAAGTCAAAAGGTGCAAAAGGTTAAAAGTGAGAAATCTAATTATGAGAAATCAATAATTGAGAAAATTGCACTTGTTGAAGAATTTGAAAGGGAATTACAAGAAAAGAATATCGTCTTTGCAACTGAAAATCAAAAGATGGTATCAATAAATGAGCAAATTCAAAAAATTGAGATAAAATTAAATAAATACAAAGAAGAGTTATCTTTAATTGAAAGCAATAAAAAGGAAAATATAGAATTGAGGCAGAGGCAAGAAAAACAAATAAAAGAATTTACAAACAAAATAGATAATTTAAGAATAGTAATAGAAGAGTTTTCAAATTTTAATAAGGATGAGCAAAAGTATATAGATGATTTAAATTTTGATATAACGAATTTAAAAATATCAGTGTCTTCTTTTGATGAAAGTCAAACTTCTATTGAAGAATTTTTACAGATGATTATACAGGAAATTGATAATTGTCAAAATGCCATAAAGAATAAAGCTGTTCAAATTGAAAATATTGAAAAGGATAATATAGAATTAACTCAAAATATACAGAAATTAAAGAAAGAAATTTTAACAGTTGATGAGGAAGTAAAGAATAGTTCTATAAGAATAGAGGAGCTTAAGAAACTTAGAGTTGAAAAGGATAAATCAAAGGATTTACTAGAAAATCAAATTTTAGAACAATTTAAGGTAGTTGAGGAGATAAATTCACAGTTAATGAAATTGGATGTTAAAAGGGTTAAAATAGAAGATAATATAGAAGAGGCTGTGAATTATTTATGGAATGAATATGAACTGACTCCTAATAATATTGAGGGTTATAAAAAACCAAATAATATTATAGAGGCAGGCAAGGTTGTAAATAAGTTGAGGGCTGATATAAGAGATTTAGGAAGTATAAATGTTGATTCAATAGAGGAGTATAGAAAAACAAAAGAAAGATATGAATTTATGTGTGAGCAAAGACTAGACTTAGAAAACTCTGCCACAAAATTAAGGAATATTATTAAGGAAATGACATCGGTTATGAAAAAACAATTTAGTGAAAAATTTCAAGAGATAAATAAGAATTTCAATGAAGTATTTATTGAACTGTTTGGAGGGGGAAGGGCCGAATTAATATTACAAGATGAAGAAAATATTTTAGAATGTGGTATAGATATTCAAGCTCAACCTACGGGTAAAAAGCTACAAAATATGATGTTATTATCTGGAGGGGAGAAAGCATTTACAGCAATTGCGTTATTATTTGCTATTCTTAAGATAAATCCTGCGCCGTTTTGTGTACTAGATGAAATTGAAGCGGCACTAGATGATGTGAACGTATATAGATTTGCAGAATATTTAAAAAAGTTTAGTGATGAAACACAATTTTTAGTGATTACCCATAGAAAGGGCACGATGGAAGCGGCAAATACCGTATATGGAATAACTATGGAGGAAAACGGAATAAGTAAGCTTTTATCAATAAAGTTAAATTAATAATTATTTTAATTGTATGAATTATAATACTTATAATTATATAAAACTACTAAAAAATTTAATTAATTGATATTTTTGGACAAAAAATGTCGAAAAGAGGAGTAAAAAAGAGTAAAAGAGAGTAAATTTTAGACTTAAATGTAATATTTTGGAACAGAACCACCCGAAATAACGTAAAAATGGGGATTTTAGGGTATATATTACTTGAAATTGTATAAAATATGTAGTATAATAGGTATATTAGTCGCGCAAATAAAAAAGGAGTGTGAATATATATTTTAGATAAAAAAAGAATAATATATTATACAAAAGAGAGTCTTAAATTTATCACTGTAATGATAATAGCATTATTTATAATTATCGCGATATTATTGATAAAGTTTCAACCAGCATATAAAGTAACTATCGCAGGAGAAGAGGTTGGATATGTAAAGAGCGCAAAGAATTTTAAAAAAATAATTAATGAAGAAGTTTTAAATACAGAAAATAACGAAGCCGCAATTGTTGAAATAGAGGCAATGCCAGACTATAAATTTGAATTAGTTAGTGAAAACGAAACTAATGAGGATGAAATAGTTGAATATGTTAAACAAACGGCTGAAGTGACATATAAAATATATGAAGTTAGTGTTGGAGGTCAAGAACCAACTTATATAAATACTTTAGAAGAAGCAGAAGAAGTTGTATCAGAGGTTAAAGAAAAATATGAAGAAGATATGGAATTAGATATTGCCATAAAAGAAATTTATACAACTGATATAGAAAACATTGAAAATTCTGATAAAGAAGTTGCCAAAGCGACTATAGACAACGAAATAAGAGTAAAAATAGAGGAAGATGAAAAGAAAGAAAAGGCAACTGTAAATGGAATATATTTAGCAAGTAAACCAACATCAGGAAATATTACATCTAGGTTTGGTAGCAAGGAGAGCATTAGGAAGAAAGCACATAAAGGTTTAGATATAGCATCTCCTGTTGGAACGCCTATATATGCGGCAGCAGATGGAAAAGTAATATTTGCATCATATAGTGGCGGTTATGGAAATGTTGTAAAAGTAGCCCATGGAAATAATGTAGAAACCTATTATGCACATTGTAGTAAATTATGTGTAAAAGTAGGAGAAAATGTTAAAGCAGGCGAGTTAATAGCGAAGATGGGATCAACAGGACGTTCTACGGGTTCTCATTTACACTTTGAAGTAAGGGTAAATGGAACGGCAGTAAATCCACAAAAATTTATGTATTAAAACGAAAAGACAAAGCGGACAAAATATAATGATTATTTCATTATAAACTTGTCCGCTTTATAGTGCATTGAAACATGCCACTTTTATTCACTATTTGTCACTAGGAGCTTCACCTAAAACAACATCTATTTTTAATTCTTCATTTTCTCTAAAAATCGTTAATGTAATCTTATCACCAATTTCATGGTTATTTTTTATTTCATTTAATTTATCCATTGTCTTAACTTCTTCGCCATTTATAGCAGTAATGATGTCACCAACTTTGACACCAGCTTTTTCAGCGGATGAGAAATCCTCTAAAGTTTTTACATAAATACCAACCTTAAGATTATTTTGTTTAGAAAGTTCTTCAGTTATATTGATTCCGCCAATTCCAATAAAAGGTCTACGAACTTTATTGTAGGTAATAAGTTCATCAGTTACATCAAGTGTAGCATTTATAGGAATGGCAAAGCCCATACCTTCAATACCTGTTCCAGATAGTTTTAAAGTGTTTAACCCAACTACTTCTCCATTACAATTAACCAATGCACCTCCACTATTTCCAGAATTTATTGCAGCATCAGTTTGTATTAAAGTATATTCTGTACCATTAGTATCAGTTACAGTTCTATTTAGAGCACTTATTATACCTGATGTGACACTACTCTGCATACCTAATGGATTACCAATTGCCATTGCAAATTCTCCTACTTGAAGACTATCAGAGTCACCAAGAGTAGCAGCTGTAAGACCAGATTTATCTATTTTTATTATAGCTAAATCTGTTTGAGAATCCTTACCTACAATTTTAGCTTCATATTCTGTTTCATCATTGTATAGAAAAACAGTTATTTTATTGGCCTTCTCTATATCGTAGTATGAAGAGTTTGATGATGTATTAACAATATGATTATTTGTTAATATATATCCATCTTCACTTAGAATAATGCCTGAACCTTCTGCATTTGATGTGGAAGTTCCATAGAAGAAGGCATTTACTTGATATTCGACCTTTATTCCAACAATAGATGGCAATACTTTATTAGCTACACTAATCGCAGTAGAAGAATAATCTGGCAAGGAAATATTCTTACTATTATTCAGTATAGTATTAGAAGCTACATTATTTGAAAATGTATCTTTTAGTGAATTTTGCAATGTCGGATTGTGAATACATATGCCAAGTACTGTCATACAACCTAAAATTCCAAAAGCAAAAGGTGTAAGAATGTTTCTTGCAAAATTTATTTTTCTCTTTTGCTTCATAGAAACAGCAGTGTATGTTCTTTGAGAATTTGCTGTTCCTAAATCCTTATTTTCATTATTATTTAAATTTTCATTCATAAAAACCCCTCCTAAATGATATACATATATCATATCTTATTTTAAGTATATAATACAATATCTTTGTGAAAAAAATGTGAAATTTTACAAAAATATTATAGTAATACACAAACCTTGCAATTTTAAGATTTATATGTTATCATATGAAGTATAATAGAAGGGGCGGATTTTATGAAAAGTGAAAGAGGTATGACATATAAGATACTAGTTATAATTATTATAGTAATGGTAATAGCTTTTTTTATGATTAGTTGTATTACTAGAAGAATTATAGCAGACAAGAAATTAGATAGTGTAATAACGGATATGTTGCTTATACAGGGAAAATCTAAGTTGGTAAGTGATGAAATTATATTAAAAAAAGAAGGAGTTACTTTATTAGGTAAAAATATATCTGAAAGTATCGCCGAAGATGATATAAAACAGATAATTGATAGGGGTGTTATTTCAGAAACAGAAGAAAATTTTAATGGTTACTATATTTTGAGTAGCGAAGATCTAGTAGCAATGGAATTGGATACTGTGCAATTAGACGATGAAAATAGTATTATTGTTAATTATGCGAATGGTGAGGTAATCTATACAGAGGGATTTGTGTATAATAATAATTTATATTATAGATTATCTGAATTACAAAAATTAGCAAATAAATAGGTGAAAGGGTTGTAGTATTTGTGAAAGAAAAAGAGGAAGCGCGATTAAAAGTTTTAAAAGAAATGGAAGAAAAAATATATAATAATGGATTTGACTATATTTGTGGAATAGATGAGGCTGGAAGGGGACCACTAGCAGGGCCTGTCGTAGTAGCTGCGGTTATAATGCCAAGAGATTCGTTTATTGAAGGTGTCAATGATTCAAAAAAAATATCAGAGAAAAAGAGAGAATTAATATATGAACAGATTATTAAGGAGGCAATAAGCTATTCTGTGTCTATTATTTCCCAAAATGTGATTGATGAAATAAACATATTGGAAGCTACAAAAAAAGGTTTAACAGAGAGTGTAAAAGGATTAGAGGTAAAACCGAACTTAATTTTAGTTGATGCATTGCAAAAGATTGATACATGTGGCATTCCATATGATTCGATTATTAAGGGTGATGAAAAATGTTATTGTATAGCGGCGGCATCGATTATTGCTAAAGTTACAAGGGATAGGATTATGAGACAATGGGCAGAGGTTTACCCTGTGTATGGATTTGAAAAGCATAAAGGATATGGAACTGCAGCACATATTGCGGCAATAAGAGAGTTTGGGAGTTGTATACTTCACCGTAATTCTTTTATCAAAAATTTTAAGCAATAATCAGCATCTTACGTCGTTACTCGAAATCAAATAAACTTCGACGTACCCACGTACGCCTTCATCTTATTTGATTTTCGAGTGCCTAGTAATATACTAATTCTTGCTTAAAATTTGAATAGAGAAAATTCGGGCATCTTACGTCGTTACTCGAAATCAAATAAACTTCGACGTACCCACGTACGCCT